>SKKK01000210.1 GCA_007121535.1 Planctomycetaceae bacterium
GACGGTCAGCACATCGGGACCGACGACCTCGGCTACCCCACACAACGCTCGCAGACGCAGCGATTCCCAGGCGTAGACGGCCAACGGCTCGCTCAACGCCGCGAAACACTGCTTGGCTACCAAGGTATCGCTTGCCGCCATCTCCATCGTGGTGATGAACAGCGCTTCGCCGAAGTGGCGGTGGACCCAGGGGGGATTCTCGGAGGTGGGCGAACGCCGCCCTCATCGCCGCAGTAGCCTCCTGGATGCGGCCCTGCCGCCCATTGTTAAACGACTCAAGGCGCGATCCTTCCCAGACAGGTCTTAGACAGCCCGGCGGCCGATCGAATGGAGCGGGAGAGTTGAAGGGCAATAGGTGCCATCCACTTTTTCCTCCCACCTTTCTGTGGATATTCTGCCGTCCAAACCAACGCATGCAATGTGTTGATTGTGTGGTTGATAGGTGGCACCTTTCGGGGCACGGCACCTTTCGGGGCACCTTTCGGAGCACCGCACCTTTCGGGGCACCTGCCTCGGGTTGGCATGGAAAGCGCGACGACAAGTGTTGTGGGGCCAGATATCCGGTAGGACCGATTTTGAGAGTTGGTTCGGCGTCAGGCTATCGGCTCGCGTGCGATGTTGGGGGGGGGCTGAAATGAAGCGGAACTGCACCGAGCTAGCCACCCGCCGCTGGTTGCTTAACCAATCAAGGGGGCGTTCATTGCGAATTCCCGTTTCCCTTGCCGTGCCGCACGATCTTGCCTTCGACCATGTAGATGACTTCCTCGGCGATATTCGTCGCTTGGTCGGCGATGCGTTCCAGGTTGCGCGAAGCGGCCATCAGGGTCAGCAACGCCGCCGTCAGTTCAGGATCCTGACGGATCATTTCGGTGCATTTCAGACGGATGTACCGCTTGCACCGATCGACTTCATCGTCACGGAGACAGACGTTTTCGGCAAGAACCGCATCGAGATTCACCAGCGAATCGAGGCTGTCGCGAAGCATGGCCTGGGTCTTGCGCCACATGCCGGCCAGATCGAAAGGGATCTCCATCGGCGTCATGGTGGCGAACGAAGCCGCCTTGCGGGCGATATTCACGGCCAGATCTCCGATCCGTTCCAGATCGTTGTTGATCTTCAGCGCGGCGATGATAAAGCGTAAATCGCCCGCGACCGGCTGATACAGGGCCAAAATCCGCAAGCAGTCCTCCTCGACCTCGACCTCGCGCTGATCGACTTCCGCATCGCGACGCTGGACTTCTTTCGCACTCGGCAAGTCACTCTCCAGCAGCGCCCGCACGGCTCGTTGCGTCTGGTCCTCGACCAGAGCGCACACAGACAGCAGATCTTGCTTCAGGTTGTCGATGGCTCGATGCAAATGGACGGACATGGTCTAATTCTCCGAATCGCGTTATCGAAGCGGATGCTCCTTAGCACCGTTCGAGAAATAACTGTCCAATGTCCCCTCGCCCCTCGTAGAAGAGGGTAGGGTGAGGGAGCAGAAAGCGCGTCAGTTATCTCTCGAACGGTGCCTAGCCGAAACGGCCGGAAACATAGGCCTCGGTCTGTTCTTCCGTGGGATTGGTGAAGATCTTCTCCGTATCATTATACTCGATCAGCCGTCCCATGTACAAAAAGGCCGTACGGTCCGACACCCGCGCAGCCTGCTGCATGTTGTGTGTCACAATGATGATGGTGTACTCCTCCTTCAATTGATGGATCAGGTCCTCGATCTTGCCCGTCGCGACGGGATCGAGTGCCGAGCAGGGTTCGTCCATCAGCAGGATTTCGGGGCGGTTGGCGATCGCTCGAGCGATGCACAATCGCTGCATCTGCCCACCGGACAGACTGAACGCGGTTTCCCGCAACCGATCCTTCACTTCGTCCCACAAAGCAGCGGCCCGCAACGACCGCTCCACGGTCTCGTCCAATTCGGCTCGGCGATTCCTGCCGGCCACGCGCAGACTGTACACGATGTTTTCGTAGATCGACTTAGGGAAGGGATTGGACTTTTGGAAGACCATGCCGATCCGTTTACGCAGCGAGATGACTTCCAGATAGGGATCGTAGATGCTGCGTCCATCGATCAGGATGTCGCCTCGATGCGAGATGCCATCGATCAAATCGTTCATCCGATTGAAATTCCGCAGCAGGGTCGATTTTCCGCAGCCTGACGGACCGATCAGCGCGGTCACATGACGTTCCGGAATGTCCATGTTCAGGTCGTACAGGACCTGCGTCGTCCCGTAGAAGAAGCTGTGATCGCGCACCTGGATGTAGCGAGCGTGGGCATCGTTGCCGGTTTGTTTCTGTCGCTGGCCAACCTGCACGCGTTTTTGCCGGATCTCGCCGGACCCACGGCTGGCTGCAAAGGTTGAGTCTCGCTTGTCGTTCATGTTCCTGCTCGTGAGTTTCGCTAAAACTTATCGGCGGTGTACTTCTTTCGTAGGTGATTGCGAACCAGGGTGGCGATCAGGTTCAACGCCACCACCAGTAAGATCAGGACCAGGGTCGTGGCGAAAACCATGGGTTTGGCGGCTTCCGAATCGGGTGACTGGAACCCGAGATCGTAGATGTGGAAGCCCAGGTGCATGAATTTCCGTTCCAGATGAATGAAGGGAAACAGGCCATCCAGCGGCAAGTTCGGGGCCAAAGCCACGACACCGACCAGCATCAACGGAGCGACTTCACCGGCCCCGCGAGCCATTGCCAAAACCAGACCCGTCATGATGCCGGGCGCGGCGGCCGGCAATACCAGGTAACGAATCGTTTGCCATTTCGAAGCGCCGCACGCCAACGAGCCCTCTCGCACGCCTCGCGGCACGGCGGCCAGGGCTTCCTCGGTGGCAACGATCACAACCGGCACCGTCATCAAAGCCAACGTCAGCGAAGCCCACAAGATGCCCCCCGTGCCGAAGGTCGGCGCGGGCAAGGCTCGATCGAAAAACATGCGGTCGATCCCCCCGCCCACAAAGTAGACGAAAAAACCGAGTCCGAAAATGCCGAAGACGATCGAAGGAACCCCCGCCAAGTTGTTGATCGCGATGCGAACCGCTCGGACGAACAACCCCTGCCGCGCGTATTCCCGTAGATAAATCGCCGCCATCACTCCGAAGGGCATCACGGCAACGCTCATCAACAGCGTCATGACAAACGTGCCGAAAATCGCGGGGAAAATGCCACCCTCGGTGTTTGCTTCACGGGGATATCCGCTCAAGAATCGCCAAAGCTGACCGGCAAAGATTTGGGCTCGACCGGCAACACCCAGACGATTGGGGTAATAGTGATGCACGATCTGCCCGACCAAGATCGAACGCTCTTCGCCCGTCACCAATCGGTAGACCAAGATGTCCCGCTGTTGCTTGGATCTCAGCTCAGCAGCCCGATCCGCGAGTGGCTGATACTCGGCCCGCAGTTCGTCCATGCGCCCAGCGACCGCTTCGCGCTCGGAACGCTGTTGATCTGTCAAACTATCCTGGCGCGCAAAATATCGTTCCTCTTGCTCCAACTGGTGCATCTGCAGGTTGATTCGACCGATTTCGTAACGTTCGATGCGATGGATCTGAGCACGCCGTGCGGCCGCGTCTTCGACCAGCCTGTGAAGGTGCGAGTGAAAGATCGGATCGTCCGCTTCGACGGCAGTGCCATCCTCCATTTCCAGTCGGACGGGAAAGAACAAGGCGTCGCCCCATTCCAGACGCTCGGCCCGGATGACGTCGTCGGGATACGTGACGGATTGGATATCTCCCGCAGGAAAGAACGAAAAAGCTTGTCCAAAGGCGTCGCGGTTCCCCAAGAACAATTGTTTTTCCCGGCGGTCGGCCGCGTGAGGGCTCTCGCTTTGTTCGATAGTCAGGTCGCGCACGTCGCGGTCTTGTTCGATCGTGATGACCCCCAACGCTTTCGTGCCGCCTTGAAATCGAGTGTCCCGGTCCTCGCGGAACTCGACCAACGCCACGCGTCGAGGCCAAAACACGCCGACACCGTTGGTGACCACCAGTCCCAGCAGAAACACGATCATCGTCAGACCGACCGTCAATCCCATGGCGGTCATCCAGACAAACGTTTCGCCTCGGGGACGTTCCGACCTTCTGGAATGCCCGGCTTTGTCCGCAGTGTCTTCCGGAGTGCGACGATCGGCGCGAGTTTTCATTCCATTCCCCCTTCTACCCCTACTCGACCGCACGATACTTTTCTCGTAAACGCTGCCGAAGGATCTCCGCGATGGTATTGACCAGAAACGTCATCAGAAACAGCACCAAAGCGCCCAGGAACAGGGTCCGGTACAAGGTGCCCAGGTAGGGCGCCTCGGGCAGTTCCACCGCAATGTTGGCCGAAAGCGTGCGCATTCCCGTGAAGGGGTTGAATTCGGTGACCGGCGTGTTGCCCGTCGCCATCACCACGATCATCGTTTCGCCGACCGCTCGCCCCAGTCCGATCATGATGGCCGAAAAAATACCGGCCGACGCGGTGGGCAGCACGATACGGATCGCGGTTTGCCAACGGCTGGCGCCCAAGGCCAACGATCCCGACCGAAACGCCTCGGGCACGTTGGATAACGCGTCTTCGGTGATCGTGAAGATGATGGGAATGACCGCGAACCCCATCACAAATCCGACCACGAAAGCGTTCCGCTGCTCGAAACTCAAGCCCGTAGCCTGCGGAAACCATAGGCGAAAGTCCGCGATCTGCATCCCCGTGCTTTCACCCGGGACGATAAAGAAGGTGCGTTCGACCACGAATCCCAGTTGCCAACCGGCGTACCCGACCAACAGCAAGACCGGCACGAAGGCCAGGAACTCGTACCCGGGCTTCAGTCGCACGCGGATCCGCTGCGGCAAGAGTCCCCACAGATAACCGACAACCAACGCAGCCACGACGATGGCGATCACGGCCAACAGCACCGATGGTACGGCGTTACTGATGATCGGCGCCAGCCAAAGGGCGGCCAGGAACCCCAACACGACCGATGGCAGCGACGCCATGATCTCCATCACCGGTTTGACGAACCTTTTGATCCCCGGCCGAAGAAACTGCGAGGTGTAAATCGCGGCCAACAGCGCGATCGGCAGCGCGAAGATCATGGCGTAGAAGGTGCCCTTGAGGGTCCCGATGATCAGCGGGATCAGAGACAGTTTTCGCTCGAAATCGTCCCTCCCACCCGTGGACTGCCATGCGAATTCGGGAGCGGCCTGACCTTCGTACTGGATTCTACCGAAAAAGGTCCGCCAAGAAGCTTGCGGGTGCGGATCGTCCAAGCGGTAGCTGTGCAGCGTGTGCCCATCGTCCAAGAACAGCATTCGATCGTAACGTGGCCCGATGGCCGCCAGGCTTACCGAGAAGGGGAGTTCATCCTGCCACCGGATGCTTTCCGTGGTGCCGTAACGCAGTGATGCAGCGCGGCCATCGCCGATCAGAAACGCCTTGTTTCGCATCGCGGCCGAATAGAAGCTCGCACCTCGTTCCAAGTCCGGAAACGTCTTGGTGTGACCCCAGACCCGGACCTCTCGTTGGGGATCTCGGTACAGGCTGAAGATCCGATTGGCGCCGCAGGACGCGGTGAACACCAGCGAGACATCACCCAACAAGAAATTCATGCTGGCGATAGCACGATCCGCCCGATCGCGAAACGGGACGAACATCTGCCGCTTGCGGAACTCTTGACCGTCAAAATGCAGGAAAAGGACGCGACCATCGTCCATGCCGATCAACACGGCATCCGCATCGGAGGGAACCAGCAGATGCCGCGGCGCCGCGTCCAGGTGTTCTGAAAGGTCGTAGCTCTGACTCACGGACCATTGACCATCGCCCAACAACGTTCGCTGCTGGACCAGAGATACAGCGTGCATTTCGAAACGCTCGTTCACCTGCTGGATGACGACTACGATCGCTTGCGTACCGGAGCTTCCGTAAGCCAAGTGCTGCACTGGCACCTCCGTAGAGCCGATACTCAACAAGGGTGTCTCTTGAAGTTCGACCGACACCTCACGCCCGCCTCGTTCGGGGAAAGTCGCCTCGTACTGCACGTCCAGGATCGCAAAACGCCCATCGGCGGTTCCATACACCAACTGCGACAGCAGCGGATTGTAAACGACCACACCGACGTCGGTCTCGTCCAACCAAGCAGGGGCCCGGGTGAACGCCGTCCTATGGTGGGGACCGCCCGGATCGACCGTGTCGAGGAACGTCAGTTCACCGCGTCGATTGACGAAGAAGGGCAGTTCGGCCCATTCGTCGGTTCCCATCACCACGTAATCGTCCTGCGGCACAGAAAAACTGTCCTGCGGCTCGACTTGCGCGCCGCGAAACAATGGCAGGACCTGCAGCAAGATGAAAACGAAGATCAACGAGACCGCAATGATGATCGACAGGCCCCCGACCGTGATGAAATAATTCATGAACCGGTCGAACCACAGCGTTGCAGGCCTGACAATGAACCGTTCCGGGATCGCTTTGGCTGGCGGCTGTTTCGTCATGGAGTCTCACGGAGCGAGTTCATCGTTTGTTCCGCCACTTGGGCCGGGAGCGGGAAGAATCCGTCGCGAGCCACAATCTCTTGACCCTGCCGCGAGGTGACAAATCGCAAAAACTCGTAAGTCAATCGGTCCAGTGGTTCCCGAGGGGACTGGTTCACGTAGACCAGCAGGAACCTGGCCAACGGGTATCGACCCGTCAAAGCGTTTTCAGGAGTCGGCGGGAAATGGTCTCGACCGCCCGACCGTCCAATCTCGAGAATGCGAACACCTGAAGTGGCATACCCGACGCCCGAATACCCGATTCCGAAACGGTCAGCCGTAATCGACTGGACCACCGTCGATGATCCAGGCTGCTCCTGATATCGGTTGCCGTCGAAATCGCCGCCCCCCAACGCAATGTTCTTAAAGACACCATAGGTTCCGCTGACAGCGTTGCGACCATACAGCGAGATCGGCCGATTCGCCCAGTCGCCGGTCAGACCCAATTGACCCCACGTCCGAATCGGACGCCCACCCAAACGGTACGTGCTGGAAAAGATTGCGTCGATCTGCTGCAGGCTCAAGCCTTGAATCGGGTTATCTCGGTGGACGAAAACAGCCAGTGCATCGATGCCAATTCGCACTTCCGTGGGTTTGTAGCCGTGACGCGCTTCGAACCGATCGATTTCGCTACCCGTCATCGGCCGACTCATCGGTCCGATCTGAGCCGTGGCGTCGATCAATGCCGGCGGAGCCGTAGAAGATCCCGCGCCCTGCACCTGGATGTTGACGTTCGGATACATCTCTCGGAACGCTTCGCCCCACAGCAACATCAGGTTGTTTAGCGTGTCCGATCCTATACTGTTCAGGTTGCCGGAAACACCGGACACCGGTTCGTAGGTGGGAAGGGCCTTATCGACAGTCAGTACCTGGGCAACACCGGCATCGGCTTTCCACCATAGAAGGAACATGACGATCGCTACACAGGTGGTTTGCGTCTTCGGTCGCTTGTTGGCGGTTGTTGGCATCAAACGAATCCCTGATTTTTCGTGGGTGCCGGGCGGGGCACCGAATCACAAATCGAACGTGTTCACGGGATTGTCACCGCAAAAGATCAACAGATTGTGACCAAAGTGTTAAAAGTTCGTGAAATGTGTTTCCCGATGCGGCTGGTTCCTTGCAAGGAGATGCAGGAAGAACATAATGGCCGCGAAGTCAGGGCGGAGTACCCAACCGATGAGTTGGCAGTGGAGTCGAACGCGGCAGCGTCGGGAAAATACCCGCGACGCCTGCCCGGAACGCTCAAGACGCACGCCGTCGGACCATCTGCCGGACCTTAGCAACCTTCCACAGGAAAGAACTCATGGCGAGTCAGGAGATCCTCGTGGTCGAGGACGAAACCGACATCCAGGAATTGGTTCGTTACAACTTGGACAAGGAGGGCTACGCGGTTCGTTGTATGACTTCGGGCGAGGAGGCCTTGCGGGCCTTGCGGTCATCCACCCCGGATCTGGTCCTGCTGGACCTGATGTTGCCGGGAATCAGCGGACTGGACGTCTGCCGCAGCATCAAGAGCAACCCGGCAACTCGGCATGTGCCTGTGGTGATTCTGACGGCCAAGGGGGAGGAAGTCGATATTGTCAGCGGTCTGGAGTTGGGCGCGGATGACTACGTGACCAAGCCCTTCAGCCCGCGCGTGCTGCTGGCCCGTATCCGCGCCGTGCTGCGGCGCGGAGAAGCCAACAAACGGTCATCGGAAGACGAGCAGGTCAAGATCCACGATCTGCTGATCCATCCGGGGCGACATGAAGTTTTGCGGAACGGCGAGCCTGTTCCTCTGTCGCCGACCGAATTCCGCGTGCTGCATTTCCTGGCCAATCAACCCGGCTGGGTCTTCACGCGGTATCAAATCGCGGACGCCATCCATGGCGGGGATGCGATCGTGACCGACCGTTCGATCGACGTGCATATCGCCAACCTTCGCAAGAAGCTGGGCCAAGCCGGCCGCTACGTGGAAACCGTCCACGGCGTCGGCTATCGCTTCAAGGATTGAAGAACGAACCATGTCTTCTTGGCGGCTGTTTTGGCAATTGTGTCCCGCCTATTTGGCGATTGTTCTGGCTTCCGTGGCTGCGGTCGGCCTGTATGCGGTCGCCGCCACCCAGCAGTTCCACCGCCAGCAGACCATCGCCTCGTTGCGGGACATCGCTCATGCCATCGAAGAGATGGTCCGCACGAAACTGGCTGAGGGCGATCATCGGCAACTGGACGCGATCTGCAAAGAGTTGGGCAGCAAGGCTGCCACCCGGATCACCGTGATCCTGCCATCGGGCCAGGTGGTGGCCGATTCGTTCGAAGATCCCGACATGATGGCCAACCACGCGGAGCGAGAGGAGGTGCTGCAAGCCCTGGCCGAAGGTTTTGGTGTGGCCAGCCGACTGAGCGACACCGTCCAGGAAGAGATGCTGTACGCTGCCGTGCCGGTCGGCTTGGACGGTCACACGCTGGGCGTTGTGCGTACATCGATCCCCTCGGTTCGCATGGGCCAGACGCTCTGGGCGATCCACCAACGCTTGGTGGTGGCTTCGTTGGTCGTCGGAATCCTGGCGGCAGTCGTGAGCCTATGGGTCGCGCGGCGGCTGAGCCGCCCGGTGGAGGAGATCCATCGGGTCGCCGCGCAATTGGCGCGAGGCAACTTGCGTTTCCGGCTGCCCATCCCCTCGTCGCGCGAGGCGGCGGAAGTCGCCAGGACGATGAACGATTTGGCCGCTCAGTTGGATGCCCGCTTGAGCGACGTACTCCAGCAGAAGAACGAGCGCGAAGCGATCCTGTCCAGCATGGTCGAGGGTCTAGTGGCGATCGACGATCAACAGCGGATCATCAGCCTGAATCACGCCGCCGCTCGATTGTTCGAATGCGATCCCGAAGGAGCGGTTGGGCGTACGCTGCAAGAGGTGGTTCGCAACGTCGAACTCCATCAATTGACGACCGACGTTCTGGCTCGTAGCGAATCGCTGTTCCGCGAGTTGACGATGACCGGCCGCGATGGCCAACTCCGTCTGTTGCACGCTCAAGGAACCGTGCTCCGCGAAGGTCGAGACCGTTTGCTGGGCGCGGTGATCGTCCTGCACGATGTGACCAGGCTGAACAAACTGGAACAGGTCCGCCGCGATTTCGTCGCCAACGTTTCGCACGAGCTGAGAACCCCCGTCACCTCGATCAAAGGTTTCGTCGAAACCCTGCTGGACGGCGCCTTGCGCGACCCCGATCACGCCGAACGTTTCCTGAGGATCGTCGCCGTCCAGGCCGATCGTCTGAATTCGATCATCGAGGATCTGCTGACGCTGGCCCGGATCGAACAGGAGGTCGAAAAGGTCGAAGTCGTCCTGCAACCCGGCCGCGTGGCCGAAGTGCTGGAAGCGGCTGTCAACACCTGCCGCCTGAAGGCCGACGAACAACACGTGCGACTCGATATCCAATGCGACCCCAACCTGAACGCGTGCATCAATGCCGCCTTGCTAGAGCAGGCCGTGGTCAATCTGGTAGACAACGCGGTGAAATACAGCCCAGCGAACGCTTCGGTTCGATTGACCGCCCGAGGCGATGCCGAAGGTGTTTTGATTCAAGTCCAGGATCAGGGCTTCGGTATCGCCGAAGAACACCTGTCACGCATCTTCGAACGGTTCTATCGAGTCGACCGAGCCCGCAGTCGCGAGCTGGGCGGCACCGGTTTGGGCCTGGCGATCGTCAAGCATATCGCCCAAGCCCACGGCGGCCGCGCCGACGTGGAAAGCACCGTGGGTGAGGGCAGCATCTTTTCGATCCGTCTGCCGGCTCGAGCAGCGAAGAATCCGGCTCAGTCAGGTCAGTTCACCGGCCAACCGGGCTGAGCATCCGTCCTACGAGTCGGGCTCGCCGGGGGCTGGAGCGGGCTGGAAGTCGAGTTCTTCCCACGGCCGGACCTCGCCGGGACCAAGCAGTACGGTGAGTTGCCCGTCGCGCTCGACGGCGGCTTGGTAGGGTCCGTCGCTTCCGAGATGGACGATTTCGCTCCGGCGGCCCAAGGTGATCCGTGCGCTGGTCGGCGATAGCGGTTCGACGCGAGCCGGTTTGCTGCCGCGGCGGTGCGGCAGGAGCGCGACGAGCCAGTCGGTCCGGCCGGCCGCGCCATGCACTCGCAGCCACTGGGCCATCTCGCCATGTTGCTCGTCACTTCGGCCCCACGTACCGCGCTCGAAGTCCTCGGGAACGTAAGCCCCGAACATCTTGCGTTCGTATTCGCGGCCCTTGAGGTTCCGAAGGCGGTTGCCGTCGCGGCCGCGCCAACCCCATTCGCGTTCCATCGTCCGATCGACGGTCGGCGCCAGGAAATGGGCCGTCAGGTCGACGCCGAGTTGGCCGCGAAAGATGAATCGCCCGCCGTCCCGCTCGATGTCGCGCGCCAGGACGTGCAGGTTCCACCAAACCGGCTCGGGCGAGACGATCTCGTCGCGGAGGATCAGGTAGTCGGGGATGCCTTCGCGATGCGGGGCGTGCTTGACCAGCATCGCGTAGCGCCGCATCGTCCACGGTGCGGCCTCGTCCAGCAGCGTGGTCGGGTATTCCCAGCCGGGCTTGTCGGTGCGGTGCGGTTCGAGCGGAACGTGGCTGATCCGCCGCGTGCGTTCGTCGGCGACGAACACGTCGGCCGCCTCCGAGACGCGAAAGGCACGCCGCACGGCTACGGCCACCGGCCGCTTGTCGTTCATGTCGGGCCGGTTGTGCATGGCTGCGTGCCACGGGCGCGGGGAGTAGTGGCAGGCGTAAGCGATCGCCAATGGCGTACCCAGCGACGAGAAGAAAAACGACAGTTCGTCGCCCTGATAGTGGTTTCTCGCCGGGCCGGCCTTCAGCGCGACAAACGATTCGTGCCGCGCGTCGTAGGCGTTGCCGCGCAATGTCGCGCCGAAGCCGTAAAACTCGCGGCTGGAGATGTCCAGCGCGTCGTCCCAATTCCGGTCGAACCGCCGGAGCTGCTCGGCGAACCGGTCGTCGATGCCGGCGTAGTGCTCGCCCAGTCGGTTCAGTTCCTTGATGTGGTTGCCCGGCGACGTATCGCCCAGCGGCACCGTCTGCCGGGCGCCGTAGCGGGGATCGACCGGCGTCTGGATGCAGGCGAACCACTCGGCCACCTCGCGGACGCGCGGCCATTGGGCAAAGGCGTTGACCTGCCCGGCCTCGACCGCCATGCCGAGGTACTCGGTGATGTGGAAGAAATACGCGGAATAGTCCGGACTCTCGGCCCACGACCCGCCCGGAAAGCTGTCGTTGTGAATCTGCCAGTGCAAGTTCTCGATGCCGTGTTCGACCCACCGGGCCGCATGGGGGTGGTCGGGCATCAGCAGACCGATCCGGAAGGGGATGGGGTACATGTCGGTGTGGAAATTGGGGTTGCCGATGCGCCAACGATAGCTCGGGCCCGGCCAATAATCCGGGTTGCTGAAGACGTAGGCCAGCACCGCCAGATCGCGGCTTTGCACCGGACCGGCTTCGGGCAATGCGCGTTTGACCCGCCGGGGGTACGTCGTGGGATTGAAGAAGTGACGGTTGAAATGGCTGCCAAGGTACGTGCCAGCGGCGCCGTGTCGGACGGCCGGCGCGTCGGACGGCCACTCGAGCACCCACTCGCGCAGGACCGTCTCGAGCGGGATGTCGGCCCGGCGGCGGATCATGCGGGGCATCTGTTGCCGCAAGTCGGGATGCCCGAGCACGATCGCCCAATGGCGTGTACCGGCGTCGCACGGAATGCGCACCCGCACCTGACCCTCTCGCTCGCGATCCCCATCGACGTACAGGTTCTGGCTCTCCAGCGAAACGCCCGTCGGCGCTTCCCAGCGGCTGCCGCGCACGGCGGCCAAGCCGACCCCGTGATCGGCATCGCGGCGGTAAATGAACGCAAAAGGCCCGCCGTTGTACCAGATGTCGCGCCAAATCGGCCCCAACGTAGCGATCGAATGCTGCGGCGGCTGCAGCGTGGTGTCCTCCGGGTCACCGCCGGGACGGAACGTCCGCGCGTTGTAGGCGTACTCATGATAAACGCGGTCGGGTTTCAGCCCCCGCAAGTCCAGCGTGATGGCCGAGCCCTCGCCGAGCGCGTACTCGTCCACCACGGCGATCCACGGATCGGCGGCGCGGAAGTCGAGCGTCAGCCGGTAGTGGTGCTCCGGTGCGGCGAACCGGAACGTGCGCTCCACGATCGCCCGGGCCGGGCCTTGCTCGATCCACCGGTCCTCGACACCGATGGCCACAACCCCTTCGGGCCAAGCGAACGTGCCGAGGCTGCCGGCCGCGCTGCCGCTGCGCATCGCATTGATCGGCAGCGGCTGCCGGGGATCGAGTTCGACTTCGTAGAAATCGTTGGCGACGATGCTGCGGCCGCCAGCGTGCCGGATCGCCAGCGCCGGCGCCGGATCGACCGCGGGATCATCGACCAGCCGCAGTGCGAGCGTCTGA
This sequence comes from Planctomycetaceae bacterium, assembly GCA_007121535.1. GTDB lineage: Bacteria > Planctomycetota > Planctomycetia > Pirellulales > Pirellulaceae > SKKK01. The sequence continues at coordinate 12,927 of SKKK01000210.1, forward strand.
TTGGCTTCGACCGTCGCCAGGAACAGCACGCGCAGCCTGACCGGCTGCGAGACCGTTTCTCCGCCGTCAAGCAGCCGGTCATTGGCGTAGTACTGCGCCGGTACGGTCGCGCCCGACGCATCGAGCAATCGCAACCGGTCGATGCGGACGCCCCGCGTCCCGGAGTCGACCAGGACCTCGGCCGTCAACCATTCGTCGGTCCACCTCTGCCCCAGCGGCTCGCGGATCTTGATGGTTGCCAGCGGCGTTTCACCTGCGGCCGGTGCCGCCGACATCAGCAAGCACGCGGCCGCGGCTGCAGCGATAGCCGATCTTCGTTTGCTCTTCATGGCATGTCCCCCTCGCGTCGTACCTTCGACGATGCGAAATATACGTTCGACCGGCGCAGCGGTGCGCGCCAGCGGTTCAGCCGCCGGGGCGAACTGGCCGGCGACCTTAACGGGTAGGGATCGCTTGCTCGCACCCGGCGTTCATGCCGTGAAGCGGCATCGTTCCGACGTCCCCAACCAGATCGTAGCATGCCGTGCATCGCCTTCCTAGGCCCGTGGAAAGTAACATCGATGGATTCCTTGTGATGCACGACGGCCCGACGTGCAGTTGCGTGATTGCAATAGTTTCGAGGGCAAGATGTTGTTTCCACGACCATTGCGGACTGTCGTTTTGGGGGATACTGGATGACGATTGTGCCTCGCGACTGCTGGCTCGGCTTCTGTCCGCCGCCGGACACGATGTGCAGCGGCCTGCCATGGTGGACTTGGACGGCGCGTCCGATGCATCGCACCTGACGCACGCCATTCGGGAATCTCGCGTCTTAGTCACGGCGAACCATAACGATTTCGAGGCACTCCCTGTTCTGAACGACCAGTTCGTCGTCTTGAACCAGTGGCGATAGTCTTTGTTGGACCCAAGCACCGGGCAGGGGAAATTCAGCCCCGCAGTCCGCCGGCGACTGCGGTGAATTGGTCCAGGGCGGTTTGCAGGTCGTCGGCGATCTCTTGTGCCAGGATGTCGGGATCGGGCAGATCGTCGCTGTCTTCCAGCGTCTTGTCACGCAGCCAGAAGATGTCCAGATTCCATTTGTCCCGCTTGCTGATCTCGTCATAGTCGTAGCACCGCCAACGGCCCTCGGGTTGGTCGTCGCTCCAGGTCGCCTTGCGGCGGTGCCGGTTCTTTGGGTGATAGCAGGCCACGAAATCGTCCAGATCGGCGCGTTTCAGCGGGTTGGTCTTCAACGTGAAGTGCATGTTCGTCCGCAGATCGTAGACCCACAATTTCTTCGTCCAGGGGTTCTCCTGAGCCGGCTTGGCATCGAAGAACAGCACGTTGGCTTTGACGCCCTGAGCGTAAAAGATCCCGGTGGGCAGCCGCAGCAGCGTATGCACGTCGCATTGTTTCAGCAGGTTGCGGCGCACCGTTTCGCCCGCGCCGCCCTCGAACAGCACGTTGTCCGGCACGACGATCGCGCAGCGTCCGTGGATCTTCAGCAGGCTCTTGACGTGCTGCAGGAAATTCAACTGCTTGTTCTTCGTCGTGGTCCAGAAATCCTGCCGCTCGTACGCCGTGTCCTCCTTCTCCAGATCGCCTTCCTCGTTGACGATCGCGATGCTGCTCTTCTTGCCGAACGGCGGATTGGTCAGCACCAGGCTGAAGTGTTCTCCCGGATGGGTGGCCAACGAATCGATTCCGGAACGTACCGGGCAGGGATCGGCGTCGATCCCGTGCAGGTACAGGTTCATCACGCACAGCCGAGCCGTATTGGGAACCAGTTCCCAGCCGTGGACGAATCGCTTCTTCAGATGCTTCTTCTGATCGGGGTCCAGTTCTTTGCCATAATGCTTGACCACATAATCGTGGGCCGCCAGCAGGAACCCGCCCGTGCCGCACGCCGGATCGCAGACCGTATCGTCCGGCGCGGGCCGCACGCAATCCACGATGGCTTGGATCAGTTGGCGGGGAGTGAAATACTGCCCCGCGCCTTTGGGGCTTTCCGCCGCGCTTTTGGCCAGCAGCCCCTCGTAGATATCGCCCTTGACGTCCGCCTGCATCGACGACCAAGTCTCGCTACCGATCAGATCGACGATCAGCCGCCGGAGCGTCGCCGGGCTCTGGATCTCCTGCCGAGCCTTCTTGAAGATCGCCCCCAGCATCCCCGGCTTCTTGCCCAATTCCTCGAGGATGTGCCGGTAATGCACCTCCAATTCGTCCCCGTCCCGCTCCAGCAGGCTGTGCCACCCCAGCTCCGGCGGCACCATCGGCCGGCGGTTGTACGGCGGCTTGGTCAATTCGTCGGCCATCTTCAGGAACAGCAGGAACGTGATCTGTTCCGTGTACGCCATATACGAAAGCCCATCGTCCCGCAGCACGTGGGCAAAATTCCAAGCCTTGTTGACGATCTGCTGGGTGGGATTGCTCATTTTCGCGGCCCGATCTTTGAAACGGCCAAAGCGTGCGCGATATCCTTGGTTTCGAGAGCTGCGAGCAGCATCGTCCCTATCGCGGGGAGCGAATCTTTGGGGATGGATTCAAAATCGACCCTTTGACATGCGACGAGTTCACCTTGGTGGGTCAGATCGCAGAGCCAGCACTGGGGCTGATTCAGCGCATCGTAAAGGCTGATCTCGCCCCGCCGCAGGGATTGCAAGATCTTGTTTGTCGTCGGAACCACGAAGTACCGGCAAATCACGGCATCTTCGTCCGACCAGTAGGCCAAGTTCAGCTCACCCTCCGAGTCGCAAACTGTAAAGATCCGCGGACCATCGAACTCGTACAGCACCTCGTCGGGCTGGAATCGCGGGAACCTCGGCATGGAGACTGGTTGATTTGGAATGCTCTTCATATCGTTCATTAACCCTCTGAAACGAGCTAAACCGTTGGTATATCTCTGGTTAAGGCGATTTCGGCTGCCAAGATCCGGCCTATTCCGGCCTATTCCGGCTTAATCCGGCCTATTCCGGCTTAATCCGGCCTATTCCGGCCTATTCCGGCCTATTCCGGGATACCTCCCACGGATCTGATCCACCACCTGGCGTGTCGACCGTTGCTGCCCGTTGCCGCTGGTGTATGATACTGAGACCGTATTTGCCCGGCTGCCGGTGCCATCAGATCAGCCATTGTAGATAGTTCTCCTTTCCTCGATGCGGAACGCGTTGCCTCGGCTGCATGCCTTGGATCTGCAAACATCCGTCCGTTTGCCAGTCACGTATCCATTCCTTCAGATCGCTTTCCCAGACGAGCGGTACAGACACGACCCGTTCCCACGCTTCGTCGTAAAGGAGGCCGCTCTTCGCCGCCAAAGCTCCCTCAACGCTTTCTTTTGCCTTGTTCAGATACCGCTTGCGCAATGTTGCATACCGAGTCGAGCGATGTGTCACGTCACTGCCAAATAGCTCCCGCTGGCGAGTTTTCCGTTCCCGATGCCGCCTCTGAGCATCGGCGCGGAGTATCTCCATCATCGCCATTGCCTGCTTTTCCACGTCCTTGAAAACGTCGACACCCTTGGGATTGCGCGTGGCATAGATCAGATGGAAGTGCGTCCGATCGATTTCAGGATGCAGCACGATTGCGTTGCAGACGTACCGGAAGTCGCCAACTCTCTTGACGTTTTCGGCGTAGGCTTCGACAACTGCGTCTTCGCGGTCCTGCTCTTTCAGTCCCACCAAGTGAGTTCGGAAATCGGCCGATCCAAACAGATCGATAAAGCTGTCCTGGGTTGGTTGGTCAGGCGATTGAATAAAGCGGCGGATGTGCCCGGTCATGAAATTGATCAGCACTTCACCCGGCTGCAAACGCAACAGCGGCGCGATGGCTGACATCGCAAAGCCCTTCCAGCCCGTTGGGTCAATGAAGACAAACGAAAACGACCTATTGCCGCCGCGACCCACGAAATCAAGAATATCCGGAATCGCCGCCTCGAGATCCAGATTCTGTGTCTCGACTTCTATGTCATCGACATGGTCGGCAAAGTCTTTCAGCTTGGCATGGGCATTGCGGTCTCTTTCCAAGAAGAGACAGCGGAGCCGGACATCGCGTCCAATTCCGGCCAAAGTCTGACGTGCCTTCCTCAATTCGGCCAGCGCCAAGGCGAAAGAGCTGTCTTTCAGTTCTGGTGACCGCACGTTCCAAGGTCCGGAGAAGCAGTCCACGTAGGTGATCGCATCTGCGAACGTTCCGACGATGTGGGCAAAACGCTCCAGGTACTTGCTCAGGATGAAATGCTTCACCAGTGTCTGTTCTCGCCCAATGTAAAGATCCGCATTGTCGTTCATCATTGCACCATCCTGTAGGCCGTTTCGATTTCGGCCACAAAACCGCCAACAGTCTCAACACTCGGCATGGTTGCGGGCGAGTGCGGGGGCAGGGCGTCGTGTGTTCGGCCTTCCAGCAGGCGTCCGGCTTTGCCTTTGCGGACGCCGCCCCATTGCTTGAAGAAGAACGGCACGCCAGCCAGATCGCATTGGTCCCGGATCGATCGTAGCCACGATTCGTGCATCGGGCGCGCCCGGGCCCCGCTCTCCCCGCCTACGATGACCCACGCAATGCCTTGGAGATCCAATGTCCCCAAATCCTCCAACAGCGGTTCGATGGACAGGAAACGCATCTTGGCGGGCGCCGCCCGCAGATGCTTGATCCGCGGCAAGCCGTGCTTGCGGTTTTCGACACTGACTCCCCACCAAACGTGCGGCAGCGAGGCGGCCGACCTGAGCCGCGATTGCAGCAGATTTCGCATCCGCAGCGAACGCTTCGTCAGCACCTGAAACGTGTGCCAATCGGCACGTTCCATCACGCGCACGACCGTTTCGATGTAGTCATCGCGCACATCTTCGTGAAACAGGTCGCTCATCGAGTTGACGAACACCATCCGCGGCCGAGACCAGCGCAGCGGTTCGGTCAGCTTCTCCGGAACCAGTCGCAGGTCGA
>SKKK01000153.1 GCA_007121535.1 Planctomycetaceae bacterium
CGGCGTTGGCGGCCGGGCTGACGCCGGAAAAGATGTGATAGGCGATCGCGCCCAGGGAGAAAACATCCAGGTGTTCCCCAGTGCCCGACTCCGTGAGGGCTTCAGGGGCCATGTAGGCTGTTGCGGCATCCTCGACCAGCCGATCCACGTGTGAGGTAACGGTGATCGCCCGCGAGACGCCAGAAGACGTGCTGCCCTGCCGATATCCGACCTGCCAGTTGAGCACCTTGATCTTGGGGCGATCACTGCCAAGATGCGTAACGAGGATGCTCTGGGGGCAGAGGCCGCGGTGGACGACCTTCTTGTCGTGGGCGTAGCGGATGACTTCGGCGATCTGCCGCATCAGGTCAATCTGTGCCTCGACACTCAGCTTGTCTTTCTGCTGCGACAGGTAGTGGTCCAATCGCATCGTAACCGGATCGTGCTCCAGCAGCAGAGCCGGCCCGAGTTCGTGTTCGGTGAAGCCGTACGCCCGCAGGATGCCCGGATGTTCCAGCGTTTCCAGGATCTGGAACTCGCGGCGAGCGGCTCGCTGGATCGTGTCCCTGTCTTCCTGGGTGGCTTCGGTGCGCACCAGGTACAACCGCACTCGGCGTTTGGACTGTTCGACCTGCGTGTGCCGTGCCTGCCAGTCCTGATAGCCGGGGCCTTCGCCGATCAGTTGTTCCAGCACATAGTCGCTGACCTTGCGCATCCGTTGCGAGGGCCGGATGCCGGCCTGGTCCATCGCTTGGCTGATGACCTTGGCCATCGGGCGGTCATGGGTGCCCTTGGCTCGCGGATCGAGTCCGGGGCAATCCCGACGCATGATCGCGGCGATGATGCCAAGCCGGGCCGGCTTGTCATCCGAGGCGTCTCGGTCCCGCAGGCAGACTCGAAAGCGGGCGTTCCCTTGCAGTTCGCACCGCAGATCGGGTGCCGAGCAGAAAACCAAGGCTTCGACGAAGGGTATCTGGCCCTTGTTCTTGAACGCCTTCTGCCGCTGGAGCAGCGACCGGAGCTTCTTGGCCTTCAAGTTGGCGGCAATCAGCGGGTTGTCGTACGTGCCCAGACGGCCATCTGTCTCCCATGTCCAGGTTCCTGCATCCCCGAACAGGCGACCGGGCCGGCTCTTGATTTCGATCAGAAAGAATCCCTGCGGCGTGAACAGCAGCAGATCGACTTCGTTGATGCTCCCATCATCGGCGATGAACTCGAAGTTGGCCCAAGCCCGGTAGGGATCGTGCGACGGAAACCGCCCGCGCAGAAAATCCAATGCATCCCGTTCCCAGGGAAACTTGGATTCGGCCACCGTGGTCCAATTACTTGCCTTGGCCATCGCCGTTTGCACGTCCCCTTCAATTCACCGGATCACCCTCTCGAACCGCGCCCACCGCTTCAATTCACTTTGGACGTCCCTTGGCCAACGGCTTCTGTCCCGTTAGCACGGGCTTTTCCATCCTGCTCATAATCCGCTCCAGTTCCGTCCGCTTGTACAGCCGGTAATTGTTCACTGGGTGCCGATACTCGGGGATCTTGCCTGCTGCGCCCCACACTCGGATCGTATTCGGACAAACTCCCAACAAATGGGCCGCTTCCTGGACCTGCAAATACCCTTCGCTCCGCATCATCGACGTGTTCTCCGGAAAGGAAACGCGGGACATTGGACGATTACTGGTAACCTTACCAGCAGCTATAATGGCAATCAACACCCCCACACATCCAGAATTCCAGCATGTGTCAAACTTTGCGGATTCTTCCGGCTGGGGAAAGATTGTCGTCTCTCTCACCCGTCCTTCGTCCACAAACAGCATCCTCCGCCTCACATTCGCACGCCATCGGTTCCCCGATCATTGTCCAGACCACCCTGCTTCGACCCGTGCGATAGCCTCTTTGGGTGATTCATTGGCGTAGATCACTGACAACAGCGCCGGCAGATATGTCTCCAGCATGTTGACGGTTATGCCGATCATCCGGTCGATCACCGCTTGGCCCACGGCGTCGTCGACCAGAATCTGCGACACCTGAAACCGCACTTCGCCATCGTCAAGATCCAACTCGAACTTGCCCAAGCGCAAACCGTAGTTGGCGCGGGCAATAGTCTCGGCCGCAGCGGTACGACAGCCTTCGGGCACCAGCACCGGCGAGCGACCGACGACCTGAAACAGATCCGTCTCCGGCTCGACACCGGCCGTGATCCGGTACACGGCCATCTGTCCGCGCAGATCCAAGCGAACCGCCTGATCCTCGTTCGTCCAGTAGCCGATCCCCCGCTCGTCCAGCAATTCGACCAGTTCTTCGTAAGCAGTAGACATGAAACCAGCCCTTTCTTGTGGCTGCGGTTCCCCGATTTCGCCTCCCTACATCCTGCCTACTACTATCTTCGCCGGCTGATTGACACGTGTGGTCACAACGACAGGGAATTCTTGGAGAAAATCTCCCCTCGTTTGCCAGAACGAGTCACCCCCCGGACCATGATCAGAGTCACGACGCCCATCTCGCGGAGCGTCACTCGCTGGTGGATGATGACCCAGTTGACCGCAAGCAATTCGAAGCCGCGCCAGCCGCAGCGATAAACGAGGAATGATGGGAGATCGAACGATGGACGGGATGATCGAATACGTGCAACACATGCTGGCCACGGCCCTGAGCCCATATCACTCGCGGGACGACATCGGCTTGGGAGCGATGCTCGTCGGCTGGTTTAGCGAAGGCGTGGTTGATCCGGGTCATGTGGTGCGGGTGTGATGGTGGGTCGGTGGGGAAGCTGTACGAAGGATGGTACGATCTTCCTGAATCCGCTGTTGATTCAGGTCTCACCACGCTGCATCGAATACGTCATCGCGCACGAACTATGCCACCTAGTCGTTCACAATCACGGACCAGAGTTCTAGCGCCTGCTAGACCGCGCAATGCCGGATTGGCGTGAAAGGAAACGGAGACTGGAATTGCAAAACCACTGATCGACCGAGCAAGACCACATGTCGCCCAACGCGATGGACGACACCTGATCAGGCTGCGATGGTCGTCGACAACGACTGCTTACGATGAAGGAGGGCCATTCATGGCAAGGCACGCACAGTTTCGCGTTGATCCCCGGTTAACGAGTCTGCTCGGTGAAACCTATCGCAGCACCGAGCATGCGCTAAAGGAGTTGATCGATAATGCATGGGATGCTGACGCAGAGCGTGTTTGGATAACACTCCCTGAGCCGATGACCAACGACCCGATCAGCGTCCGAGACGATGGAACAGGGATGACAGAGCGCGAAGTCCGTAATGAATACCTCAATATCGCCAATGATCGTCGAACTCGTAAAGGTGAACGCACCCTCGGCATGAAGCGAGCGGTGAAAGGACGAAAGGGGATCGGCAAGTTTGCCGGCCTTGTCGCCGCTGAGATTATGACCCTTGAAACTCGTGCTCGCGGGCACGCCACAATGCTGCGGATTGTAAAACGTCAACTTCTTGACGCTCAACGCGATCTTGAAAAGGTTGACCTTCCCATGGAGTCCAACTCGTGCTCCCGTGACGAGCACGGCACGACCGTCACTCTTTCGAGTCTGAACACTCACCTCACACTTCCGCAACCGGAAGCGTTGCGTGAATTGCTTGCGCTCGAATATGGGCGGGAGCGTGACTTTGAAATCTTTGTAAATGAGGAGCGTCTAGCACACGAAGATATTCCTGGTCGAAAGTTCTCAGCGACGATTCAATTGCCGACGGCTGGAACGGTCACCATCAACTTTACGATCATGGACAGACCTGCGTCAAAACGGCAGGCGGGTATTGTGATGCGAGTTGGTGGCAAAGTTGTCGGGCGACCATCTCTAATGGGGCTCGAGGAGGACCGAGAGTTGCCAAATCGGCTATTGCGGCACGTTGTTGGTGAAGTCGTCGCCGATTCGCTAGAGGAAGATGTGACGGCAGATTGGGGGGCGATTATCGAAAACAGCAAAGCATATCAGGAAGCCCGCGAATGGATCCGCGATCAGATCAGCCACCAGGTCCGGCAGAAGTTTCACAGCGACGTTAAGGAACAGATTTCTCGCCGTGAAAGAGCCATCGAGCAGCGGCTCGCTCATTTACCAGAGCATCGACGTGAAATTGCACGTCGTCAGCTTCATCGCGTCCTTCAGAAGTTTTACGGAGAATCAGAGGAACGAGTGGACACCGTCGTGAACCTCATGCTCGATGCAATGGAGAAGGACGAATACTGGCTCGTTTGTGAACATATTCATCAGGCTCGAAGTGGCGATGTCGAGGTCCTCGCTGAGGCCCTTGAACAGTTTGGACTTGTCGATCTTGCTGTGATCAGCCAACAGGCTCGGCGCCGGCTTGAATTCCTCGACCATCTCGACGCTCTCGATACAAATCCGAAGACACTTGAAAAGGAAATGCACACAGCCCTTGACATGAATCTGTGGGTATTCGGGCCGCAATATTCCGTGATGGCCTCGAATCAGACGCTGGCACGGACAATCCAGCAGTATACTCAGAAGCAGGTTTCTGGGTCGCGACGGAAGATGCGCCCCGATCTGTTTCTGGCACAGGATGCCCTCAACCGTTACTTGTTGATCGAATTCAAACGTCCCAACGATGCGGTCGGTCGCGACGCCGAAGCACAAGCCAAGAAGTACCGGGACGACCTGACGCCGAACTTCGGCCACATCGCAGTCATCATCATTGGCGGCACGGTCGATGCCACGATGTCCGCTCAGTATACCGAGAGTGACCTGCAATTCCTGAGCTACAAGGCGGTGATCAGTCGTGCGCGACATGCACTGGAATGGCTGTTGAATGAATTGGCGATTGACAAGTAAGCGATCTGTGTGACTTTTCCCGGCCAATCGCCGTTTATTCGGATCAATCTAAATGGTCTCTCGATGCCGTAATCGCTTGAGTATCGCATTGGCGGACCACCTCTGGGCGTTTCTCTTCGGGCCGGGCTGTTGCCGTCTCCGCTCACGCTCAGTCGAGTAAAGCCGGACTGCTGGCGCATCCTGCGCCAGCTCATAAATGCCGTCTGAACGGAAGTCGCAATGCCCCAACGGCGGACAAACGAAAGCATCGGTGAGAAGCCAGGTTAGCCGCACGGGCCGTTCGCAGTAGCGCCGCCTCAATTCGAACGGACAACTCTGATTTTTCGATCGAATGAGGTTTTTCCGTCAGTCAGAGTCACTCGATCTCAACTTCCACTTCAACCGGCACCGGCACCTCGATCATGGTGCTCACCGGTGTGTATAGGTCGACCGTAGTGGTCTGGGTGCGGATCGAGACGACGAGCGAGTAGCGGGCGTGCCGAGCCCAGTAATCCTGGTCGGTCTTCTCTCGCCACCAACCTGTGACTGGATACACGGCGATGTAGCCGCAGGCGGCCAGGTCGGCGGCGATGCCTTGCCACCAGTCCGAATGGATGGAACCGCGTGTCCGCAAGTTTGGTCCGAGCGCCCATCCCGCTGTGTCGCCCACCGCGCCGCCGTATTCCTCGTCCTCGTCGCGGGCGGCCTTGTTGATCCGTTGGCGGAACTCATCAAGGCTCTCCTGTGGGCGGCGCACGTCAAACCGGAG
>SKKK01000330.1 GCA_007121535.1 Planctomycetaceae bacterium
AGCCCTGCTCGGATTCCCGCTGGACGGCGGCCGCTTCTTTGCGGCTTTGGCGAAGCGACCAGCCAACGTAGCAGATCAGTCCGAGGAACAACCCGATGCCATCGATGCGCCCGATACGGCCATCGAGGCCAAGGACAAGCAGAGCCACCGAAACGAGGATCATGATGGGAACATCCACGCGAATCAACTGGCTCGAAACAACCAGGGGGGTCACCAGAGCTGACAAGCCAAGAATGAACAGCACATTGAAAATGTTGCTGCCCACGACGTTCCCGATGGCGATATCCGTCTGTCCGCCAAGGCTGGCTTTCAACGACACAGCCAGTTCAGGCGAACTGGTTCCGAACGCGACCACCGTCAACCCGATAACAAGGGGCGAAACCCCGGCCAGGGCGGCGATTCGAGATGCTCCGCGAACCAAAAGCTCACCACCCACCACAAGGGTGGCTAACCCGCCAATGATAAAAAGCATCGCTGTCGTCATCTGGACCTGGCAGCACTCCCCGTGCAGACTTGTCGAATCGGGTTCTGTTAATCCCAATCGCTCGAATTCTACTTGTCCCGATCACAATCTGGTAGACGCCCATTCCACTAAGAACATGTTGCCAAATACAGCATTTTTGTTATATTTAGCAACATGGAACCAACTAGATTATCGATTGCCGAGCAGATTCAAACGATGACGGCTAAGCTGTTGGCGACGCAGCCGGCCGGGTATCAACTGTGTCTGATCGGCGGTTTCCGTTACCGCTTGCTGGACGCCAGTTGCCGGGCCTCGATCGACTTGGACTATCATTGGGAGGGTGATCTGGATCGCAAACAAGCGGAAATCACCGCAATGCTTCGCAAACGCTTGCTTCCGGAGGTTCAGTGGCGAACGGGTTACGACGGAACCATCCGTCCGGCGAGCGGTCCTGACGCGCAGTCTCCCGCCGTACGAAGCGTCGAGATGGCCTTTTATCGAGCTTCGGAGCCCGGGAGCCGGATAGAGATTCCATTGGAGATCACTCGGATTGCGCGACTCGATCCGCCGGCGGGGCGAACATGATTTGGGACCAGGTTCTGGATCGATTGCTGGACCGGTGTCTCGCTAGGGAGGATTTGTCATGAAAGCCTTTGCTTGGCAGGCGTTCCTCCAGCAGCAACGGGACCAGCACGGCAAGGTACTGTTCACCGTGACGGAGTTGGCCAACGTGGCAGGCATTTCGCCGGGGGCGCTGAATGTCGAGTTGGCTCGGCTGCGCCAGCGTGGGGTGGTGGCGAAGTACGCGCACGGCTTGTACGGGCTGCCGGGTGCGGTGAGTGCCGAGGCATTGTTGTCGGCCATCGATACGCATGCGTACATCACCGGGCACTACGCTCTGTTCACGCACCATTTGGTCACCCAGACGCCTACGGCGATCACGTGCTTCACAGATCGCCGAAGTCCCCGGGCTCGAGAGCGCAGCACGCCCCTCGGACGAATGGAGTTTGTTTGTGTACGCAGCCGCGTGTACGCTCCGCCGCGTGACCGGCCGATGGCGTCACCAACCCAGGCGTTGTGTGATTACGTCTATTTGTCGCGGCGGCAGGGCGTCCGCCCCGAAAATCTGTTGACTTTCCGCCAACTCGACCGCCTGGATTCAGACGAACTGCGGACCGTAATGGCTCGCTACCCGCTGACCGTCCAGCAGCACGTACAGCGAATCTGCGGCAATGGTAACGACCCACCACACGGAAACACGGCCAATCGCGGGCAATCCATTGCGGGGCATTGTCAAGAGGCTCGGTAACGCTCAAAATAGTTCTTTCCGTGAAGATAGGGATTTGCCAGCGCTAAGCGGCGGTTTCGATTCGCGGGGATGTTACGGCGGTTCCTGGACCATGCAACCAAAAGGGTGGCTATGAGCGAACAAAACATTGTTAAAGGTGACAGCGTCGGCAAAATCTTGGACAGCGCTTTGAATGCGGGGGGCGGTTTGCTGCGGTTGACGCCCACATGGGTGCCTCGCAGCTTCCTGCATCCGGGCAAGAGGATCAAATTGCATCCGGAGGACTATTACGCCTACGGAGCGCACCGAGGCGGTATCGACGAACGATGGTTCGCCAGCACGACGGACGCTGCGAACGATGGCCGCGTCTGGCACGAAGGCCAAAGCTTTTGCTCGTTCGAGGGCAAGACGTTCCTGTTGAAGGATGCCGTGGCCGAGGCGGGTGCACGGGTGATCGGGACGGCCTTGTTCGACAAGTACCAGCGGTGGCCCGTGTACTCGAAGTTCTTCGACAACATGGGTCCCATCCCGCATCACATGCACCAGAGCTTCGAACACGCCAAACTGACGGGTCAGGAAGGTAAGCCGGAAAGCTACTATTTCCCGCCGCAGTACAACAATTGCGACAACAATTTCCCGTACACGTTCTTCGGACTCGAACCGGGAACGACGAAGGCTCAGCTTCGCAAGTGCCTGGAGGATTGGAGCAAGGGCGACAATGGAATTCTGGATCTGTCCAAGGCGTACCGGCTGAAACGCGGCACCGGCTGGCTGGTCCCACCCGGGGTGCTGCACGCACCGGGATCGTTGTGCACGTACGAACCTCAATGGGGCAGCGACGTGTTCGGGATGTTCCAGTCGCTGGTGGAAGGTCGCGAGGTGCCTTGGTCGCTGCTGGTCAAAGACGTGCCCGCCGACAAGCATCAGGATCTGGACTTCATCATCAGCCAGCTTGACTGGGAGCGGAACATCGACCCCAGCTTCAAGGACAATCATTACCTGGAACCGATCGTCGCCGAGCAGGGCGATGGCTGGGTGGACCTGTGGATCGTGTACGGATTGGTCGACGGCGCCCAACTCTTCTCGGCTCGCGAATTGACCCTGCAACCCGGCGCCAAGTGCACCATCCGGGATCCGGGCCCCAGCGGTTGGCTCACCACCCAGGGCAAAGGCCGCATGGGAACGTTGAACCTGCAAACGCCTGCCATGATCCGGTTCGGGGCCGAGACCGAAGACGAGGTCTTCATCACCGACGAAGCGGCTCGCGCCGGCGTCGAGATCGAAAACACGGGTAGCGAACCGCTGGTGGGCTTGCGGTACTTCGGACCCGACACCTGGCCCAGCGTTCCCAACCTGGGCGATTACAAGAAGTAGATCACGTCCTGTCCCCCTGTGCGAAAGGCGATTTTCGATGAGTAACCATTTTCCGAAACTCCACAACGCCATGTGGCCCGGGCTGGTCGGTAAAGAGGAAGGCACCGATCACCCGCCGATCAGTCTCGAACGGATGCTGGAACTGACGGCGGCGGCCGAAGTCGACGGTCAAAAGTTCGAGGGCGTCGACTATTTCCTGTTCTTCCCCCACACCGATCCCGACGCTTCGGACGACGAATTGAAGCGGATCGCCGATCTGATCGCCGGACACGGGCTGAAGGTCGGAACCCTGGTCGCGCCGATCTGGCCGGGTACGGTGGGCGCCAGTGCGATGGGCAACGAGGCCGATCGTGAAAAATTCGTGCTGGCCGTCCGCAAGGCTTGCCGCATTGCAAAGGTGTTCAACGATCACGGCGTCCGCCAGTACGGGAATATCCGTATCGATTCGGCGACCAGCGTCACCGAATGGGATACGGCGCCGGCCGAGAACACCAAGCGGATCGCGGCGACGTTTCGCGAGGCGGCTCGAGTCGCGGCGGATCACGGCGAACGTCTGGCGGCCGAAGGCGAGATCTGTTGGGGCGGAATGCACTCCTGGAGGCATATGCTGAACCTGCTGGAAGAAGTCGACATGCCTGAAACGGTCGGCTTCCAAGCGGACCAGGCGCATACCTACCTGTACCTGCTGGGTTACAATGCCGAAGAACACGCGTTGCTCAAGCCGGGGTACAGCCAGGAGGAGTTCGATGCGGCGTATCTGATCATGACCGACTCGTTGCGACCCTGGACGATCGACTTCCACGTCGCCCAAAACGACGGGTCCGTGCATGGTACCGGTTCGCACGACAAGACGGGCCGCCACTGCCAGGCCGACGATCCCAACGGCAAACTGGATATCACCGCGACTGCCGGGTATTGGCTGAAGGATGCCCCGGCGCGAAAGCTGGTGCATATCTGCTGGGATGGCTGCATGTTCCCGAACGATGTTCTCGAGACGCCGGAGACCTGGAATACGATTTTGAAAGCCATGCTCCGCGTCCGCGAAGCCCACGGCTGGCAGGCCTGAGCCAGCCCCCGCACCGTGTTTTTCGACGTCGCACGCCGGACCGGCCGGCGTGCGTCCCTTTCCCCACGTCCAATCCAACACGAACCATCAACCACAGACCAAGGAGACCTTTCAAGATGGCCAAACCTCTGAATATCGGATTGATCGGCTATGGCTTCATGGGGCGTACCCACAGCAACGCCTACAACCGACTGGCGAATTTCTTCGACTCACCCTACCAGCCCGTGCCCAAGGTGGTGTGCGGTTTGGAAAAAGACGTCGCCCAGGCGTTCGCCGATCGCTGGGGCTACCAGGAATCCGAGACCGATTGGCGCAAGGTGGTCGAGCGCTCGGATGTCGATTTGGTCGACATTTGCGTTCCCAATAACATGCACGCGGAAATCGCCATCGCCGCTGCCAAGGCCGGCAAAGCGATCCTGTGCGAGAAACCGCTGGCATTGAATACCCAGCAAGCAGAAGAGATGGTCGCAGCGGTCGAAGCAGCCAAGGTCCCCAACTTGGTCTCGTTCAACTACCGACGCATCCCGGCCGTCACCCTGGCCAAGCATCTGATCGACGAAGGCCGCTTGGGAAAAATTTTCCACTATCGATCCCAGTTCCTGCAAGACTGGACGATCTCTGCCGACGTACCTCAAGGCGGTATGGCCACTTGGCGACTGGATGTCAAGGCGGCCGGATCGGGCGTCACCGGGGACCTGCTGGCCCATTGCATCGATACGGCGCTGTGGCTGAACGGATCGATCACCGACGTCACGGCGATGACCGAGACGTTCATCAAGCAACGCAAGCATGCCGAAACGGGGCAGGTGGAAGAAGTGGGGATCGACGACGCTTGTGCCTTCCTGTGCCACTTTGCCAACGGTTCGCTGGGTCTGTTCGAATCGACTCGCTATGCTCGCGGACACAAGGCTTTGTACACACTGGAAATCAACGGCGAACATGCCTCGATTCGCTGGGATCTGCACGATCTGCATCGACTGGAGTATTTCGATCACCGAGATGATTCGCTGGTCCGTGGCTGGCGATCGGTCCACGTCACCGACGGCGACATGCCGTACATGAAGAAGTGGTGGGTGCCGGGACTGCAAATCGGATATGAACACAGTTTCGTGCATCAATTGGCCGACTTCCTGGAAGCCATGGAGAAAGGCGAACCGTGCAGCCCCTCGTTCCGCGAAGCGTTGGAAACCCAGAAAATCTGTGAAGCGGTCCTGGATAGTGGCCGTTCACGCCAATGGACGAATGTGAGCTGAAGTTCATGAGCGACGCCCTGTTAACTGTGAATCGCCTGGAAAAGTTCTTCCCCATTCGACGCGGCGTGCTTTCGCGAGTCGTGGCGAATGTCAAAGCCGTCGACGACGTCAGTTTCGACGTCGCCGAAGGCGAGACGCTGGGGTTGGTGGGCGAGAGCGGTTGCGGCAAAACAACCGCAGGACGTACGATCCTGCGGTTGCTGGATCCGACCGGCGGCAGCGTGCATTTCGATGGCCGCGACGTGGCTTCAGCCAAAGGCGATTCCCTGCGGCGATTGCGCCGCGACATGCAGATCGTGTTCCAGGATCCCTTCGGGTCCCTCAATCCACGCATGACCATTCAAGGGATCGTCGAAGAAGGCCTGGTCGTGCATCGATTGGGCAACCGACAGGATCGTCTGAACAAAGTGAGGGAGACCCTGGAACAAGTGGGCCTGGACCCGAGCTACATGAACCGTTATCCACACGAATTCTCGGGAGGCCAGCGTCAGCGCATCTGCGTCGCTCGCGCCTTGGCGTTGAACCCGCGTTTCATGGTGTTGGACGAGCCGATATCCGCGCTGGACGTGTCGATCCAGTCGCAGATCATCAACTTGCTGGTGGTGCTGCGAGAGAAGTTCAAACTGACGTATTTGTTCATCTCGCATGATCTGTCGGTGGTCGAGTACATATCGGATCGAGTGGCGGTCATGTACCTGGGACAGATCGTCGAGTTGGCCGCGGCGGCGGTGCTGTATCGAAAGCCCCTGCATCCGTACAGCGAAGCGCTGCTCAGTTCCATCCCGACCATGGACCCGACGGCTCGGCGCAAACGGATCGTTCTGCCGGGCGACGTGCCCAGCCCGGTCAACCCGCCCGGCGGTTGCCGTTTCCATCCCCGTTGTCCGCTAAGGGCCAAGTTGTCTGCGGCGGACCAAAAGCGATGCGAGAACGAAATGCCCGAACTGCGTCGCTTGGCCGATGGGCATCTGAGCCGCTGCCACTTTGCGGAGAAGCTTTAGCCGAACGACAAACGTTTCCAAGCCCCGTGCTGATACAAGGAGAAGATGCGATGCGACCGGTGATCGAGTCTATCATTTGGCGTGCGGGTTGGTTGATTGCGATCGCTTGCATTGGGCTGTTCGGCTCGGTCGACCGCTGCTTGGCGATCGAGGCGGATCGGATCGAAGGCACGGCAAAGCTGGACTGGGACGGCGATCTGGCCCGACGCATGGTGGACGGGATCGATCGGTTTCTGTTGAAACAACTGGAACGGTCCATCGATCAGCGCTCGACGTTCTGGGATCGTAACGACGACGCACGGTACGCCGCTTCGCTGAAGGAGAATCGTACACGACTGGCGCACATGTTGGGCGTCCGCGACTCGCGTCATTCATTCTCGTCCTTGGAACTGGTCGCGACGACAAACGTTCCGGCGTTGGTCGGAACCGGTCCGGGGTATCGCATCTACGCCGTCCGTTGGCCGGTGCTGCGACATATTGACGGCGAAGGATTATGGCTGGTCCCGGACCAGCCGGCTGGGCCGCTGGTCATCGCGTTGCCCGACGCCGACCAGACGCCCGAGATGCTGGTGGGGCTGTCCCCCGGGATCGCTGCCGAGTCCCAATTCGCCCGACGCTTGGCGGAAAACGGCTGCTTCGTGCTGGTGCCGACGTTGATCAGCCGCGAAGCGAAGCCGCGCAATGGACGAGCCGTATTGACGAACCGTGAATACCTGTACCGGTCGGCGTTCGAGTTGGGGCGGCACGTGATCGGATACGAATTGCAAAAGATTTTGGGCGCTGTGGACTGGTTTCATAAGCATCCGCAGCAACCGGAGCCGGCCGACGGAGATTCTGCCCGGATTGGCGTCTTCGGTTATGGCGAGGGAGGCATGTTGGCTTTGTACGCCGCAGCCCTGGACTCGCGGATCGATGCCGTCGTGGTCAGCGGCCATTTTGATTGTCGCCAATCGATCTGGCGCCAACCGATCGATCGCAATGTGTTCGGATTGCTCGAGCGGTTTGGCGACGCGGAATTGGCTGCGATGATCCATCCGCGAACGGTGGTGATCGAAGCCTGTCGCGGTCCGGAGTTGGAGTTGCCGGGGAAAGGAGGCGCTCCGGCAGTCCTTGAATCGCCCGATCCGTCGATGGTCAAGGCCGAAGTGGATCGAGCGCAAGCGTTGGGCGCTGCGAGTCTGGAATTGATCGCCGTGGACGGGGGGCAGGGCGATTTCGGTTCGGCGGCAACCCTGGCCCGTCTGCTGGAAGCATTGGGATGCACGGAACCTTTGCAAGCGTCCGGCGAACAGCCGCAGTCGTTGCGCGTCGATTTCGATCCGGGCGAACGGCAACAGCGGCAGGTCGACCAGATCGACGATCACAACCAATGGTTGCTGGCAGAGAGTCCTTACGTCCGCAAGGAATTCATGAAGAATCTGGACACCAGTTCGCTCGAAGCTTTCGAGCGATCCCAGGCCTGGTATCGCGATTACTTCCGCGACGAGGTCATCGGCTCGTTCGATCTGCCTCGGTTAGCGCCCAACGCCCGTTCGCGGAAGAGTTACGAAGCGGACGCCTGGACAGGCTATGAAGTCGTATTGGATGTCTTCCCGGACGTTTTCGCGTACGGCATCTTACTGGTTCCCAAGGATCTCCAGCCGGGCGAGCGCCGTCCGGTGGTCGTCTGCCAACACGGTCTGGAGGGACGGCCTCAAGAGCTGATCCAGGGCAACCACCGCGCCTACCACGACTATGCGGCACAGCTTGCCGAACGAGGCTTCATCACGTTTTCGCCGCAAAACCTGTACCTGTTCCGCGATGATTTTCGCACGCTTCAGCGCAAGGCGAATCCGCTGAAGAAGACCCTTTTTTCCGTCATGACCCCTCAACACCAGCAGATCGTCGACTGGCTGGGCAGCCTGCCGTGGGTCGACGACCAGCGCATCGCGTTTTATGGCCTTTCCTATGGCGGCAAGAGCGCCATGCGTCTGCCGCCGTTGATCTCCGGATACTGCCTGTCCATCTGTTCGGCCGACTTCAACGATTGGGTCTGGAAGAACGCATCGACGCGATCCCCGTACAGCTATGTTTGGACCGGCGAGTACGAGATTTTCGAGTTCGATTTGGGAAGCACCTTCAACTATGCCGAAATGACTGCGCTGATCGCCCCGCGACCGTTCATGGTCGAACGAGGCCATTTCGACGGAGTGGCTCCGGACGAACGCGTCGCCTACGAATTCGCCAAGGTAC
Organism: Planctomycetaceae bacterium; assembly: GCA_007121535.1. GTDB lineage: Bacteria > Planctomycetota > Planctomycetia > Pirellulales > Pirellulaceae > SKKK01. The sequence continues at coordinate 8,678 of SKKK01000330.1, forward strand.
GGCATCTGTACCAAGCTCGACTGGGGATCGGCGACCGGGCCGAGATCGAGTGGTTCGTCGGGGGCCACACGATCAACGGCCAAGGCACCTTCGATTTTCTGCACCGGCACCTGGATTGGCCGAAGCCTCGCTAAGCGACCGAAACGAAACCGCCCACGTATGGGTCGGGATCTGCGAGATTGCCGGAAGAATTCGTCGCTCCAGAAACGCCAGGCCGTTCCGGTAAAATGTTCGTGACACCTTTTCCGCAACTCGAAAAGACTCCCGTCCTTCTTGCCCTCAAGGTTGCGTGATTCGTGCTCCCGTTCGGTTCAAGGGGGTGGTCATCATCGTCGGGCAGGGTTGGCCGATGGCCTCGCGAAGACGATCCTGAAAACGTTGGGCGGCCTGTTGATCGGGCTGCAACGCAAACAGCGTGGGGCCCCAAGAACTCTGGCCCACGCCGCGCACGCCCAACGTGCGGATCGTGTCGACCAGTCGCGCGAGATGAGGACCGTTGTACGGGCCGCCTTGAATCGGGGCAAAGCACTGACCGGCAAGACGACCGTAGCGGTAGACGCTTTCGCTGAACGAATCGAAGTCTCCTCTAGCCGCCGCCGGCACCATGACTAAACGAATTTCGTCGATCAGCCGCTGGGTGGTATCGATGGGCACAGCAGGCAGTTTGGCGAAAGCCTGCTGTTCGTCAGGACCAGAGAGTCCGCCGGAGATTTCGGGGCGGATCAAAACCACGCGCCACTCGGCAGGCAACGCCAGCCGACAGTCCAGCGGTGCGATCGGTTCTCCCGGCAGTTTCCCGCGTTCGACGATCATGCCGCCTTGGACAAAACCGTAGGTGCCCACCGCCGAACGCAAGCCCCGCCCGACGCTCATCGCCAGATCGATCGGCGCGGCCTGCGGGATGGCATACATGGCGTTCAAACCGGCAGCGACGGACAAGGCCAATTGGGTGCCGGTACCCAAACCCACGTGTTGCGGCGGTGCGCTTTCGATCAGAATACGGCACGCGGGCAATTCGGGCCAACCGTGGAATCGAGTCCAGCGTTCTGCGAATTCGCGAACTCGGCCCGCCAGCACCGCACGTTCGTCGTGCTGCGATTCGGCGTCAGCAGCGTCCGGAACCGGAGCATCCATCTCAAAACGCAAAGCCGAGGTGATGCGGATACGGACCGCAGGGCGATCGATCATCAGCCCGATGCCGCCGAACTGCCGACCCGTCGGATGGCCAAAGGACAACAGGCCGAAATGCAGTCGACTGGGCGCCGTCACTCGGACTTCCGAAACGGATCCGACTGACCGTTTGGACGTGTTTGCCTGACCAACCGAATGAGGATGATCGTCGATCAAATCCATCGGTTTACGTCCCTTTTCCCGTCGGAGCCGTTTGCAGGGCCTGCCGCACGTATTGGTCCAGGAACTCGAAGGCCTTGCGCTCCTGAGGCCCGGCCGTCTTGTCGACCATCACGGCCAGACGCCGGAATTCGTGCAAGATCTGTTCGGGTGGCAGAAACTGGATTCGAGTTGCCAAGATCGACGCTTCGACAACCGCGTGCTTCGCTCGATTCCACCCGAAAAAGTCCCGGATGCGGCCTTTCCCCACCACTCGGCAAGCGATCGTAGTTCGCTCCGAGCGATCCTCCAGCGAGCTGACTTCGAATTCATACCAGCGACAAGCTTCGGCCAAAACCCAACCCTGTACCACCTTGGCCTTTACCAACTTGGGGAGCGGTTCCAAGCGATGCACGGCGGCTCGAGCCAACAGATCGACGTCATCGGTGACGTGCAGCACGCCCTGACCGATACGCTTGAGGTTCTGGTAGGTGCGAGACGAAGTGTACGGCCGCAGCACGAACTGCGTGATCTGTTGGTCGACCAGAGGTCCCATGGGCGAAATGTTCGCGTCGCCATTCGCGTTGACGGTCGTGACAATACCTTCCAGAATCACGGGACTCTCGTTGTCTACAGAAGAACGGGCTTGCAATGAAAACCCGCCATCGGGCTTTCCGAGTTCAATCTCCTTTATTATGGCGGGTTCCGAGGGATTCGGGAACGGTGCTGATGTGAATCGGATTCGCCTCGGGCAACGATTCGGGAACACACAATCCGGCCAAACGAAGAAACTGGGCCAACAGCTCGTACCCGTGGCTGGTGAGAATCGATTCGGGGTGAAACTGGACGCCCACGGTCAGGTGCTGGCGATGCCGCACGGCCATGATGACGCCGTCGGACGTTTGCGCGGACACTTCCAGGCAATCGGGCAGCCAGACAGGGTCCACGACCAACGAATGGTAGCGACAAGCGGTCAACGGTTGAGGCAGATGGGCGAATACGCCTCGCCCATCATGGAAGACTTGACTGGTTCGACCGTGCATCGGTTGGCCCCGGACGACTCGCCCGCCGAAGGCCGCAGCGATCACCTGGTGCCCCAGACAAACGCCCAGAATCGGGACAGTTGCATGAAGCTGTTGAACCAGCCGGATGGAGATCCCTGCTTCGGCCGGCGTGCAGGGACCGGGCGACAAGATCAGTGCCCCGGGACGCAACCGCCGCACGTCGTCCAACGTGATCGCGTCGTTTCGCACGACACGGGTGACTTGCCCCAATTGGACCAAATAGCGAGCCAGGTTGTGGACGAAACTGTCGTAGTTGTCGATCAGCAGGATCACCGTAGCGCTCGGATCAATCCAGTGGCTTTGTGCCACGTTTCTTCGTACTCTCGGCTCGGGTCGGATTGGGCGACGATTCCGCCACCCACGGGAAGCTGCCACCAGCCTCGGCCCGCCGTGATGGTGCGTATCAGGATACTCAGATCGACCGTGCCGTCAAAGCCGAGATAACCCAAAGAACCACAGTAGGCGCCGCGAGCGGTCGGTTCCAACTCGGCGATGATCTCCATGGCCCGCACCTTGGGCGCGCCGGTGATCGATCCGCCCGGAAACGAGGTTCGCAGCAGATCCAGCACGGTCGCCTCGGGACGCAAGGTGCCGGTCACCACCGAGACAAGATGCTGGATGTAGGGGTAGATCTCCAAGCCACATAATTGAGGGACGCAGATGCTGTCCGGCAAACAGACGGGCGAGAGGTCGTTGCGCAACAGGTCCACGATCATCACATTCTCAGCGCGGTCCTTCTCGCTTTGCTGTAAGTCGTCGGCCGCGTACAGATCGGCTTCGGGACGCCCCATCCGGCGGCGAGTTCCTTTGATGGGCCGCGTCTCGACTTGCCCCTGACGAACCGAAAGAAACCGTTCGGGCGAAGCGCTGACGATCTGGAAATCACCCAAGTCGAAATATCCGGCGAACGGCGCCGCGTTGCGGCGCCGCAGACGCAGGTACAAGCGGGCGGACGCGTCGGCCGCCGGGTACAACAAGCGTTGCGCCAGATTGACTTGGAATACATCGCCCGCCACGATGTAATCGACCACGCGTTGCACGGTTCGACGATAATCGTCGGCGGCGAAGTTGCTGGTCAAGCCTTCCAGCCCCGGAACAGGAAACTGCGGCGCCAATTGGTCGCGTAACACCGGGCCAACCGGCCCTTCGCGGTTGTCGATGGAGGGGAAGGGAACGTCGGAAGGTTTGCGATCCACATCCAGCCAACTGCGAAATTCGATGGCCCGCTGACGTGCCCGGTCAGCGCGCTGCTGCGGTTGTTCTTCGGGCAAGCCTTGTGATACGATCCACGCGCGACTCGCCACGTGATCGATCGTCAATACGACATCGTACAGTCCAATCGCCAGAGCAGGGACCTCGAATTCATCGAATCGTGGTCGAGCGATCCGTTCAAGACTGCGATGCAGGTCGTAGGCCAGCAACCCCGCTGCCCCGCCTTGGAACGGAGGCAGGTGGTCTTGGCGCCGGGTGCGATAACGTTCCCAGCGAAGTCCCAGTTCGGCCAACGCATCCTGGCCATCCGCCGGGACTTCCAGATACTCGAACGGATCGGCGGTCAGAAAAGAGTAACGTCCAAGCTGGGGATGCCGCTGGGCGCTGTCCAGGAATAACGCATGCGGGCGGTCAACCAAAGCCAGGAAAGCTCGTTCCACGTCCGGAACTTCGGGCAACTCGATGACATAAGGGCAAAACGCGGCCAAATGCGTCCTTTCCATCCCGGATGCTCACGACTTTCGATTCCGATGCGACTGTTCGGGCACGGTCAAGTATCCCCAGTCCAACGCCTCGTCCTGGCGATACTCTTTGTCCAGCGTCAACGCGGTGACCGCTTTGGCCATCTCGTAGCCCAGATAAAACGCGTGGGAAGCATCCAGGTTGTCGTGTGATGTTTCCAGAAGCTGTGCGAACAGACGGAAAGGGTCCGATTCCTGCAGATGAACGCGCGAATTGAACAAGTGGACCAGCCCGTCTTCCGCCACGATGCGATAGTTCTTGTCCTTGATGCTGGACGCCAACTGGTCCAATTGCTGGCGACCGTAACGGTGGACACGCGGGTCGCGCAACAACACCAAGTCCGACTCCAATCGCTTCGGAGGAAGCCCGTGCCGCACCGCGTAGTGCACCAGACGGCGAGCCAGATCGCATTCGCGGACGGCAGTCCGAGCCCAATTGATGACTTGGGTGGTCAGCACGCTGCGGATGCCCAGTTCCTGGCAGATGCCCAACAGCAGGACGTTGATCGCCGCCGAATCGGTATCGGTCAACTCGGTCAGATTGCCAATCCCCATCATCATTTCAGCCTGCGGATAACGCCGTCGTACCTCCGCGTAGCGGTTCAAACTGGCGGCGAATCCACAACCGATCGGCTCCAGGATCGGGTCGATCCGAAATGGTACTCCGGCGGCCGTCAACGACTGGACGGTCTGGTCCAAACCTGCCAGCGAGGCGAAGTCGTCCGGGACCACGACGATCTCGCAACCCCAGTCGACCGCCGCCCTCCAGTTGCTCGAATTCACCGACAGCACCAGGTCGGCACCTGCTCGTACGGCGGCTTCGACTTCGACTGCATTCCAACTATCGATGGAAACGCGATGACCGTCATCCCGCAAGGCTCGCACGCAATCTCCCACTTGTCGCCACGGATCTCCCGGTTCACAACCGACGTCGATCCAATCGGCGCCCGCTTGAGCCAACTGACCGGCCTGCCAGCGGACTTCCTCCAGCGTCAGACGGGGCGCATGATTGATCTCGGCCAGGATCTGAATGTCGTGGTCGCCGTAGTCGTCGCCGCGGCCTGCTGCCTGGCCAAAGTACTCCGGCAGTTCGCGCAGGTCCTTCGGCCCCAATTCGATCGGCACCTGGCAGCGTTGTTGCAGCGGCCGCAGGTCGCCATCGCAGTAACCGGGCAGGATCACTCGCGTCGTCTCCGGCGGCAAGTCGATCTTGCGGGCAATCCAGGCCGGAGTCATCAGGGCGGCGACGGTGATGGGCATCACCCCGATGGAATAGGCGAATCCGATTTCATCGGCGATCCGCTGGACAGTTTCCTGCAATGCCACCTGGGCGAGTCGTCCCGTTACGAAGTGAAAATGCTCGCGGCTCATGGCTCTACATCAGAAAATCGCCCATCATCTGGAACCCGATCAAAAAAATGGCCGCATCGATCAGCAAATGACTGATCCACGGACCATACAAAGATCCGCTGCGCTGGTACAACCAAGCCCAAAAGGCTCCCCCGACAGCAACGGAAACGGAGAAAAACCAAGTCCACGGCGAAAACCAACCGAAATAGGTCGTCAGCAGAATCACGTGGTGCGAGGCAAAAGCGATGCTGGATAAGAGGATGGCCCAGTTTACGGACACGTATCGACGCAACCGACCAAAGACGTACCAACGCCAGTAGTATTCTTCCAGCAACGAGTGAACGAGACTGTAGAAAATGCCCAAGGCCAGGTAGCCGACCAACGAATCGACACCCAATTCGATAACCTTGGTGCGGATTTCGTCTGCAGCCGCTTGCAGCTCGCCGCGAGGCTCCAAGACCTGGTGCCAGCCGACGATCATCGTCACGAATACCAGCAGCCCGAAACCGAATCCTCCGGATACGCCTCGCCACGTGGCTGCGATCCAGCCAAGCCGTTCACGGCAGATCAACCCCACCCAGACGACCGGCAGCGCGAATTGGACGCTCTTGCCCACAATAGCCACCCCGCGTTGCAAGGCCGGGTGGCTGCCGGACAACAGGACGAAATACACCCACGTGATCACCAAGGGCAGCACCATCGCCACCCCCAACACGATGCGATCGCCTCGGGCGAAGCCGCTCGGCTTAGCGCTCACGATCGACGCCCGCGACCTCGGCCCCGTCCCCGGTTTCCATTTCCGGGGTTCCGAGCCCGAGATTCCATATTGTTTGAAATCACCAGCGCGATCGCTTCGCTCCACGTGGGGATCTTGCGATGCTTGACACTCGCCACTGAAAGATCATCGTCTTCGTCGTCGGACATTTCATCGTGCTGTTCGTCATCCAGGTCCTGGGCAGCATCGCTTTCTTCCGCCACGCCGGTCGACACTCGGACCGACTCTTGATCGCCGTCCGACGATTCATCTTCGGCGGTTTCGCCTGCTTGTCGCGTTACGCCGTCCCCGGCAGTTCTCTTGCGGCGACGGCGACGGCGGCGACGGCGGCGAGGCTCATCGCCGCCTTCCGCCTCGGCGGCCGGAGCATCGGCGTCCGCCGGACCCTCGTCGCTGTCAAGCAGCTTGAACTCGGCGTCATCCTCATCTTCTTCACTCGGCTCTTCATCCGCTTCTTCATCCTCATCTTCGCCAAAGTCGGGTACTTCCTCGCGTCGTTCGGCGACGGCCGGAGATGGAGAAGCGGCATCGTCGTCCCACGCCTCGTCAAAAATCCGATCGAGAGCCCCCGGTGCGTCGAGCGAAAAACTCTCGTCTTCGAACAGAGAAGGCGGCTTGCGCGAAGCAACGTCAGACGTTGCCTGCGACACATCGTCAGACACGTCGCTGCCTGGATCGTCATCGCTATGTTCGTCAGACTCGACCACCACAGCTTCGACCACAGCCTCGACCTCGATGTCCCGTTCTCCAACGACGGCTTGCGACTCCGACAAAATGGCCGACGGCGATTGGTCCTCATCGGCACCCTCGTCAACCGGCTCGGCTTCGAGTTCCGGCTCATCCGCCGCCAATTCCGGTTCTTCTTCGGGCACCTCGATACCCAGTTCTCCCGCCAAGCCTGCCCAGTGGGTCGCATCGACCGCGGCGGATTTGGGCCGCGGGCGAGACCGCTCCCGCTGCTTGGGCAAAGCGGGCGCTTCCGTTACTTCGACTGTGTCCGCCTCCTGCAAGGAGGATAGCTCGTCGCTGGACGTCCGATCATCCCCATCCTCCAAGCGTGCCGCAGGTGACGGCGAGTCGCCCACAGTTTCACCCGAATCTTCACCCGTTTGCTCTTCTGGCGGCTCGGGCTCTGGCGGAACACTGACATCCAGCAGCAGAGCCAACGCCTTCCAGTGGTCCTGGGACTTCGAATCACTCACGATGGTTTCCTCGATATGTTCACAACGCCTGCAAGCCCTTCTGTAACGGAATATACCGATTCGTCGCCGATTCGTAAAGGACGCAAGATATCCCATCCATCGGTAGGGCTATTTCCTGCCCAGCATGCGGTCTAAGGCGTCGGAAGTTTGGTATACAAGCGCGTCTGGAAAATGTTGGAACGGGTGGAAGTACTCGAAGGTCAAATACCCTCGATAACCTATCTTGTCCAGAGCCTCGATGACCGCCGGCCAGTTGGTCGTTCCATCCAGCAACGTACGGAACGTGTGCAGCGTGAATTCGTGCGTCCGCTGATCCCATTCCTTGAAGTGGATGTTCTTGATGCGTTTTCCCAGGATCGGAATCCAATGTTCCGGGAACTGGTACTGCATGATATTGCCCGTATCAAAATGCACTTGGACATGCGGGTCATCGAACTGGTCGACGAAAGCCACCATTTCTTCCGGGCTGAATAAAAACCCGTTGGCGAAGATGTTTTCCATATTCAGGTACACCCCGGCCTTGGTCGCCAGCGGCAGCAGATGCTCGATGGCTTGGCGAGCACGCTGGTGGCACACGTCGCTGGGAACCGGCGGCACGTCGTCCAGCCAGGGCACGTACACGGCCCCGGGGACGATCAGCAAGTCCTCGGTCCCCACCAGTTGGGCCGCTTGAATCATTTGACGAGCCAGTTGCAGCCCTTGTTCTCGGCGTTCGGGATCTTCGTGCGTCAAACTGTAGGGCCAGAACAAGAATGAACAAACACCGCTGATCGCAATACCCACCTTTTCGGCGAGCCGGCCAATCCCCCGGATTTCGTCTGGCGTCGATTCTGCAGAGAATTCGCCATCCAAGGCAAAGTTGATCTCGACACCGTCGAAGCCCGCGTCCTTGGCCAATCGAAAGCAGTCTTCCAGCGACATCTTGTCGGGGAATGGGAACGCCCACAGATTGATCGATTTTTTCATATCATATCGGCGCGGCGGTTTCGCCGCCGCCGTATCGGGAGCTACGGAAGGTTGGCTTTCCGGGTCCGCGCCAAGGCCCTGGCGGCCGAGGAAGGCAGCACCAAAAGCAGCCGAATACGCCAGCCACTCGCGGCGCCCTAAACCTGCGGGAACGGACGAATCGCTACTGCGGATGCTTCGGTTGGTTCGAGAATCGGTCATGATATCCCCCCACTAAGATTGCTGGAAAAGCACGGCCTGCCAAACAATTCAACCATCGTATCGGCCAGCACTCCGTGTATCAAGGTATGCCGTTGAGCGATGTTCCCTGATTACGAAACGCCATCCGATTATACCGGAAAAAACCAGTCCTAACGCTTGTGAGCGGAGAATTTCCATATTTGGCGGATTGACCTTCGCGCTACAGGCATGGTACAATTGAGCCGGAGATTGCAGCCTATTTGTCGAGATGTAGCCGAGTCCACACGGGCTTTGCTCATGCTGCCAGCATTTTTCCACGTTTGGATTCGGTTCGGATGTCCCAGACCTTGGGGCCGATCTTTGGTTTTTTTGACCCTCAATTTTCAAGGAACCTAATCATGTTACTTTCACGCGACGGTCTGTCGAACCAGCGGAAAGACTCGGGATTCACCCTGGTGGAACTCCTGGTGGTGATCGCGATCATCGGCGTTTTAGTGGCACTGCTGCTGCCTGCGGTACAGGCTGCTCGCGAAGCAGCTCGGCGGACGCAATGCACCAACAACCTGAAGCAGTTGGGCTTGGGAATGCACAACTATCACGACATTCACGGCCAGTTTCCGTTGCCTGGGATGGTTGCCAACCACCTGGGTTGGAACGCCTCGATCCTGCCTCAGATCGAGCAGGGGCCCCTTTACGACCAGGTTGATTTCAACCAAGCCTCGATGGGGCAATTCAATTCGCGGCATTTGCCATTGTCAACAACTGCCGTCGATGCGTATTTGTGCCCGAGCAGCAGTGCGGAGACGTCGCTAATGCCGACAACGGAAGGTGGACAACGCGTGTACACGATGCATTATCACGGAATCCTTGGACCTTACGGTACGAATCCTTCGACGGGTCAGGATTACCGATGTGTCAACATGACGCAGGCTTTTGGCGGCGAATGCCAGCAGGGAATTATGTGGCAATGGGGTTCGAACATGCGGGACGTTACCGATGGTACTTCGAACACTTATCTTTTTGGCGAGATCTCGTGGAACGCGATGGACAAATATCGTCCTTGGCTGCGAGCGAAATACAGCGACCATCGTGGCGTTCTGTATCTGATCTCGAAGAATATCGAGTTTCCCATCAACTCCGGAAATGACACCAAGTGGAATGCTATCGCTTTCGGCAGCGAGCACCCGGGCGGCGCTCAGTTCGGCATGGCGGATGGATCGGTCCGTTTTGTTTCTGAGACCATTGATTGGGGCGTCTATTTGGCCACGGCCAGCAAGAATGGTGGTGAACCCGAAGGCGGCCGACAGAACTGATGCTTGGCTGGATCATGACGGTTTCCATCCACTTGAAATGAGGACCAAGTAAGATGTTCAGACCCGCGGCGTTTCTATTGCGTTGGAGTGCGTTGACGGCTGTGCTGTTGGTTTTGGGAGCCGTTTTGGCGTCGGCTTCCGGTTGTGGACGCGGCGACGGGTCCCGATTTCACCTGTCGGGCAACGTGACTTATGGCGGACAACCCGTTCCAGCCGGCTCGGTCACTTTTATCCCCGACGGTACCCAGGGCAACAGCGGACCCGCTGTTTCCACTGCCATCGAAAATGGGCGGTTTGATACGCGGCGAAGCGGCACCGGTCATGTCGGTGGTCCCCATATCATCAGGATCACCGGCTTGGATGGAAAAGCGGACGACGAATTCTTCCCGCAAGGAATGCCGATGTTCCCCGATTACGAAATGCCGCTCGATCTGCCCAAACAGAACGAGACGCGGGATCTGGAGGTGCCGGCCGATTGGATCACTCCGCCAACCAAAGGCAAACCCAGGCAACAGCCCACTGCTTGACAATCGGGGCGTTGGATCCTGACGGATCATTTCGATGCACTTCGGACGGATGTTCCGCTTGCACCGATCGACTTCATGGTCACGAAGACAGACGTTTTCGGCAAGAACCGGATCGAGATTCACCAGCGAATCGAGGCTGTCGCGGAGCATGGCCCGGGTCTTGGGCCACATTCCTGCCCGATCGAAAGGGATCTCCATCGGCGAGGTCTCCAGTATCGCGGGAGACCTTCGGTCGGCGGTTTCGGCGGGGTCGGAGACCCTCGCCGAACGCGGTAGTGCGTTGTCCAGGCGAAATCTTGGGGGTCGCGATAAGTGAGCGGCACGGCGCTAGCCGCCGTTGGCGTCCACAACCGGCGTCTAGCGCCGCCGAGCCGCTCACAATCCGCATTTTTCGCCTAGACAACGCACTAGGGTGCATCCAGTCGGATTTGGCGAAACAGAGGCAGGTGGCGGTAGTAGATCTCCAACGTGCAGACCGCCAACGAGGTCATATAGACGCGACCACCTGCCGAGGCATGGTCGCCGCGCGGCGCCCAACTTCCCGCGTGGCGGCCGTGTTTTTCTTGGGTATCCACCAAAATGTCCCGCATCCGCAGATTCCACTGCTCCCACAGCGGGCCACCGACGTGGTGAAACACCTGCGTGGCATAATACCAATAATAGACGTTCGTTTCGTGCGTGCTGGGCAGATGATCGTCGGCCAGCCATTGAACACCTTCCAACAACGCGCGGTGGTCGTGGCCCCAGCCCTGGTAGATCCGGCACAACAGGGCCTCGGCAGTCATGACGTGCGTGGGCCGATTCCGCGGCTGGTAGGCGTAGCGAGCGCCATCTTCGTATTGCACGCTGTCCAGGAAGTGGGCGGCCAGTTCGAACGTTTCGTCCGGAATTTGCAATCGAGCGGCCCGAGCGCTCTGCAGTGCCATCAACTGCCATCCGATCACGCTGGTGTCTCCACGCCGTTCCGGTGGCGACGCTTCGTGGTTCGGCTTGTAACGCCAACCGCCGTCGGGATACTGAGCCGCGACGATGAAGTCGATCGATTTTTGGGCCGGCTGGCGCAACTGTTCGTCGCCGGTCATCAAGTACGCCTCGCTCAACACGATGGCTCCTTGGCCATGGGCGTACATGCCCGTGTTGCCCCGCGAACCGATTCGCAAATCCCCGTCAGGCGTCTGGTTCTCGATCATCCACCGCAACCCGCTGGCAACGTGTTCGCGATAACGGCCGGTCAAATGCGTCTGGCCCGCTCCCAGAAACGGCAGCAGGGCCAAGGAAGTCGCCGCCGAATCGCTGTTGGCGCCCCCATCCAGTCGCCAGCGACCGTCGGATTGCTGCTGCTGAGCCAACCAACGCAAGCCGCGAGCCACCGCCGCCTCGGTCAACGTCGTACCGCCCTCTTGCTGGATCATCTCGACGCGAACTCGCGGATCTCGAGCCGCCAAGGTGGTACGCGGGCCGTCGGGGTTGCTGATCTGCTGCTTGACCTGCTGCAGATCCGGCAGAGGTTCGACCCAGTCGACCAGTCGTAATTCCCTGGCCTCCTGGTCCGCTCGGGCCATCGCCTCCCGGATCTTCGAGTCCTGTAGGTCGACCTTCTCCGGCAGCGGAAGATCGAACCGAACCTGTTCCGCCGGATCGAGGATCTCCTCCTGCCCGGGCCGACGCAATTCCCGGCTGACCGTCGCATTCAGCGTAATGTACTTGCCTTCATCATCATGGGGAATCGTCAGCAACGCCAATAAGATCAAAAGGATCATGTGGAAGACGAGACTGACCAGCCATGCGGGCGTATCCTTCAGCAGGGCGGCCCGCCACGGGGACGGGCCACGTCGCTTGTCGAACCGACGACGAGCCAGGTTGTCGGCCGCTGTCAACCGGCGCCTCGCCGCATCACCAGCCATCTTAGGGGGCATGCCGGGCGTTGATCTCCCGAAAACCGCCGGTTCACTGGTCGACGGCGTCGATGTCACGATGGGCGGTTTACGAAACGGCGGCGGTATAGATTGCTCGGGCGATGACTCGATAGACGCCGGTGGCTTCGGCATCGGACGTTCGTCGGTGGACGAGACGGATTCGCGATGGGCGACTCGCTCCGGCGAATGCTTTCCCGCGTCATGCTGCTGCCATAACCGTCGAGCCTCTCGCTCCTGCTCTTCGGTCAACTCGATACTCGTCCCACAGTTCCAGCAATCGGCGACCATCAACCATAACCGAACGGTCATCGGCGCATGGCAATCCGGACAGGCGCACATCAAGACATCGCCTTCCAACCAGATATCACCCCCACTGGGGGAAGCGGCATGCGATTCAGTGGTAGGCAGGATTGGCTGGAAGTCCAGGTTGGAATCCGAGATCAAACCACCGATTGCCATGCGTATCATCCTGTCCCGACAGGGGCTCGTTCGTACAGCCGAATGATCGAGAAACCTGGTACCTACTTCGTTTCAAGACTTCCCCGGAGTTCGCACCGTAGAAAGCCATGAACCCAAACACCCCCATGCAAAGCTACCTGGAATGACAAAGAAACTCCGGGCCGGGAGCTTATGTTCTGCTAGTTTAACGATTTCGAGCTGAAATGGGCAAGCGATTCCCGCATTGCCCCAGAATGATTCGCGTCCCATAATAACGGTTCTCGGAGAAAAAGGCCCCGAAACTTGCCATTATCCACGTCGCACGGAAATGTCTGCTTCCTATTCAACTCAGAGTTCTGGCCAGCAAGACATCGTTGCCGAACGACACTTCCGCGCGGTGGCCGACAGTACATACGACTGGGAAAGCTGGATAGGTGGCGATGGCCAGTTGGTCTGGGTGAATCCAGCGGTGGAACGTTTGACGGGCTACTCGGTGGACGAGTGCCATGCGATGCCCGACTACCCGCGAGCGATCATCCATCCGGACGACCGCGATCGGGTCGGCATCATCCTGGAAGCGGCTCGCCAAGGCACCAGCGGCAACGATGCAGAATTTCGCATCGTGCATCGCAACGGCGCGACGAAATGGGTCGCCATATCGTGGCAGCCGATTTCCGCGATCGATGAAGGACCGCTCGGATTCCGCACCAGTGTCCGTGAAGTCACGGACCGTCGTCGTTTGCGAGATCAGTTGCGGCTGCACGCCGAGCATTTGGAACAACTGGTGCAGGAGCGCACGGCACGCATACATCAGTTGGAGCAGCACCGCCGCAAGATGGAGCGTTTGGCCGCGTTGGGACAGTTGGCCGCCGGAGTTGCGCACGAGATCAATAATCCTTTGGCAGGTTTGCGCAACGCTTTCGAATTGATCAAAGAGGATCTGCCCCCCGAGCATCCCCACTACGAATTGCTGGGGGCCGTCGATCGAGAGATCGAGCGGATCGGTTCGATCGTTCACCAGATGTACCAGTTGTACGGACGTTCGCTGCAGGCACCGACCCAGTTTGATTTGGAACGAACGGTGCGGGACGTGGTCAGCCTGCTGACGCGAGTCTCGCGAAAGCGAGGCATCATGATCGAGATCGAAAAACGCGGTCAATTGCCGCTGGTCGAATTGCCGCAAGGCGAGGTCAAGCAGGTTCTCTACAATTTGATCCTGAACGCGATCCAGGCGTCGCCGGACGGTCGACCGGTGCTCGTTGGCATCATCGCTGACCGGGACCAGGTCCAGGTGGCGATCGCAGACCATGGTGCGGGGATCGCACCGGACGTTCTGCCGCGGGTCTTCGATCCTTTCTTCAGTACCAAGACCCATTCGGAACAGGGTGGCATGGGGCTGGGACTGTCCGTTTCTCAGAGCCTGATGGAAGCGTTCGGAGGCAGGATCGAAGTCGATACCGATGCCGCTTCGGGCACCGTTTTTTCCGCCTACTTTCCACTACGAGTCGATCGTACTCATGGAGCGTCTGTCGATGAATCCGCACCGGCCGAAGATCCTGATCGCTGACGATGAGCCGTTGTTCCTACAGACGACGGCCGAATTGTTGCGCAAGGACGGATACGACTGTCTGTGCGTCGGAGACGCTCATGCCGCATGCGAAGCTCTGACGCGGCAGCGTTTCGACCTGATCTTATCCGATTTGAATATGCCGGGGAATGTTTCGCTCGAATTCTTGCGGGAGGGACGTGCCCATTGGCCGGACGTGCCTTTGATTGTCGTGACGGGGGTTCCGTCTCTGCCTTCGGCCGTCGAGAGTCTGCGCTTGGGCATTACGGATTACCTGCTGAAGCCCGTCAGCTATCGCGATCTGTTGGCCAGCGTCCGCCGCGCCTTGGCCCAGCGGCCGGCGGATCGGAGACATTCGACACCGGACGGCGGCGACGGCCCGGAATCGGAGACTCGTTTTCCCCAGATCATCGGCCAAAGCCCTCGCATGCGCGAGATCTTCGACCTGATCGATCGGGTGTCGCGCACCGATACGAACATCCTGATCACGGGCGAAAGCGGGACGGGCAAAGAGATCGTTGCCCAAACGATCCATCAGCACAGTCCTCGTGCGGCCCACGGGTTCCAGATCATCGATTGTACGGCCATTCCCGAAACCCTGTTCGAATCGATCCTGTTCGGACATGCGCGCGGCGCGTTTACCAACGCGGTTCGCGACGAACCGGGCTTGATCAAGCCATGCGATCGAGGAACGGTGTTCTTCGACGAGGTAGGCGAGCTGCCTATGATACTGCAGGCCAAACTATTGCGTTTGGTCCAGGATCGGTCGTTCACGCCGGTCGGGAAGGCCGAATCCGTGCAAATCGATACGCGGTTCATCTGTGCCACGAACCGCGACCTGGAAGTCGAAGTCAGTGCGGGCCGTTTTCGCCGCGATCTCTTCTACCGACTGGCTGTCTTGCACATCGAATTGCCGCCCTTGCGTCAGCGCGGCGATGACGTCCTGCTGCTGGCCGAACATTTTCTTGCCCGGTTTCGACGCCCCGCGCAACCGCATTGCTGGTTCTCGGGCGAGGTGATCGATTGTTTCCGCCGCTACCGCTGGCCGGGAAACGTGCGAGAACTGGCCAACGTCGTGGAACGAGCCCTTGCTTTGACCGCCCAACCTGAAATTCAGATCAGCGACCTGCCACCCGCCATGCGCTCCGACTGCCAGAAACAAGCCTCGTCCAACGCTGCTGGTCCCGTCACGTCCCGCAACGATGCACTCGACCAGACCGAACGTCGTTATCTGATCGGGCTGCTGCAACAGCATCGAGGCAATGTCAGCCAAGCGGCGCAAGAAGCAGGGATGTCTCGTCAAGGCTTCCACAAGATTCTGAAGAAGCACGGCATCTCCGCTGCCCGATACCGCAGGTGAACCGTTTGGCTGGCAACAACTGGCGTCACTGTCGCCGATCGGTGACAGTGTTCGGCTCCTTCCAACCTTCCTGGATACATCCACCAACCTACGGTGCTCTTGAAGCCGGAAATCCCGTGGTTGAAATCGTGCATTTGACCCCCATCGCGTCCGGTTAGACCTGCCATCGCCTTCGAATAAACAGACCAATGATCACCAGCGGAATGGTCGCCAACGACCGTACCACCCCGGGTCTTGGATTTCACAAGTGTTTGGCACGCAAAATGCATCTGCTTCGACCTAGTCCACAGGCAGGCTGGACCGGTATGGCCCGGTGCAAGAAGCGCCCCATGAATGGCGATTGCACCGGGCTCATATCCGGTTCGTCGACGCTTGGTTGGTTCACGACAGGACTTCATCGCTGAAATCGATGCCACGTTCCGACGACCGAAAAACCAAAAGAAAGCGCAGCCATGATTACCAGTGAAGAAGGCACGGACCGAAAAATCGTCGTTACCGAGTCGGATATGCGTCGACTGAGCCAAATGCTGGCATCCGAGTTTGCCGCTGCGGTGATTCCCAGCCGATACCTGAATGACTTGCGGGCTGAACTTCAGCGCGCTCAGATCGTCGCAGAAGATCAAGTGCCCGACGATGTCGTGACGATGGACTCGACGGTGATCTTGCGAGATCTGGATACGGGCGAGCAGGAGACGTTTACCCTGGTCTACCCGTCACGAGCCAACATCGCCCGGGACAGATTGTCGGTGCTCGCGCCCGTCGGTACCGCCATCCTGGGCTTTCGCGTGGGTGACGTCGTGCGTTGGAAAGTGCCCGACGGATACCGGCGGTTGCAAATCGAACAAGTTGTGTACCAGCCTGAACGAAAAGGAGTTCTGCAAGGCTGAAACTTTTTTATTTGGAGAGTGGATGATGGGATGGAGCCTTGTCGCTGCACTTTGCATCAGCATGACAAGTCCGGGGGTAACGATCCCGGGAAACGATCGAGCACGTCAAGAACAGGTCTTCCAACGCTACTGGGGAACCGAGTTCGTTTGGAGATACGACGACCTACCGCAGGAGGGGGGCGTCGCGGAAGAGCGGATTCCTTACTCCGGGGACATCTACCTGGATCGTCAGGGCGGAACGTTGAACGTGATGCGATTGTATGATCGCGCCTTTCATGGCGGTCGTATGCTCGCGACCGCCCACGAACAGTGGGATATCGATGTCTACAAGCAGCCCGCCAATCCGCGCTTGGCTCAGATATTTCGCAGACGATCACCGCGAATGGAAATCCCTAACTGGCACGGGCACTGCAACGGTTGGGCCGCCGCCGCCATCCGGCACGCCGAACCCGAGCGAAGCGTTCGACGTAACGGCGTGGTGTTCACGCCAGCAGACATCAAAGGATTGCTGGCGGAATTGTATATGTATAACGACGTTGTCGATCTTTCCGGTTCCAGTCAAAATATCCAAGCGGGATTGCTGCACGCAGTCGTTGCCAACTGGATCGGGCGAGGATCGCATGGATTGGGGCTGGAGGCAGATCCCGGTCCCGAAAAATGGAATTATCCCGCCTACGCCTTCGAAAGCACTACCGTGCGGCGTTCCCCGAACTCCGTCGATGTTCGCATGATCTTGCGTTACGCCAAAGATAGCCAGGGTGAGTATCAGCGAAGTCCGCGGATCGAACGGCAAAAACATTTTTTCTATCGATTGAATTTGAACAGTCGCGGCGAGATCGTCGGGGGAACGTTCCATCGAAACAGCGAACGGATCGATATGCTGTGGATTCCGCTGCATCCCAAAGCGTCTGGCCAACCGGGCAACGAGCGTGGCAATCCGCACCTGGACGTCGACAAGATTTTGGCGATCTGGCGTGAATCGGTGCCCGAAGAGACGCGCCGCACTTGGTTGATCGTCGATCCTTCTCCCCAGGATGCGGTGCCGGACGCGGTGCCAGACACTCTTGCCGGCCAATCGCTGATCCCGGTCCAAATCACCGGAGGAATCTCACCCCGGATGGCCCGCGCCGCGGCGCCATAGCCCGGCGACAATGCCCTCGGAAAACAACGCGGGGTGGATCATCGGATCTGCTCCGCGTTTTTTATTTGAAAAAGGGGCTTTGCCCCCTTTGGCGTTCCATCGGGCAAAAAGTTAAAATGGGTCGCGTTCTGGAGTGCGAGAAATGGGCATCTACCTATCAAAACCTCGACGGAGACCCTGATGGCAGACGATCTGCTTCAAGCGGTGGAGCAACTGGACGAAAACATGCGCAGCGTCGTGCTGGGCAAACCCGAAGTGGTCAGGATGTGTTTGATCGCGCTGTTGGCTGGCGAGCACGTTCTGTTGGAGGATGTCCCCGGCGTGGGTAAAACGCTAGTCGGAAAAGCCTTGGCGAAGAGCCTGCATGGCGAGTTCTGTCGACTGCAGTTCACGCCGGATCTGCTGCCCAGCGATATCGTGGGCAGCAGCCTGTTCAACTCGAAGACCTCGGAGTTCGAATACAAAGAAGGGCCGATCTTTGCCAACG
The DNA here is from genome assembly GCA_007121535.1 of Planctomycetaceae bacterium. Classification (GTDB taxonomy): domain Bacteria; phylum Planctomycetota; class Planctomycetia; order Pirellulales; family Pirellulaceae; genus SKKK01. Next base: position 26,913 of record SKKK01000330.1, read on the forward strand.
TCGTGTTGGCCGACGAAATCAATCGCGCGCCGCCCAGGACCCAGAGTGCGCTGTTGGAAGCGATGAGCGATTGCCAGGTTTCCGTGGACGGCGTGACCTATCCCTTGCCCAAACCGTTTATCGTCATCGCCACGCAGAATCCCTTCGAATTCGAAGGGACGTACTCGTTGCCCGAGAGCCAATTGGACCGGTTTCTGGTGCGAATCTCGATGGGCTACCCGGATCGGGACGCCGAACGCCAAGTGCTGGCCTCGCACCGCGACGGCGAACCGGTCGAGTTGCTGCAGCCGGTGCTGGCCGCCGATCAGGTCGTCGAGGTGCAAAAGGTGGTTCGCCGCGTCCGCGTCGACGATTCCATCTACGAATACCTGTTGGATATCGTGGCTGCCACGCGGGAATGCGACGAATTGCACGTGGGAGTCAGCACGCGAGGGGTGATCAGCCTGTACCGTGCCGCTCAGGCTTCGGCACTGATCGATCGTCGCGACTATGTGGTTCCCGACGACGTGAAACAATTGGCCGTTTCCGTGCTGGCGCATCGAGTCGTCACGAAAGGGTTCTTGCAATCCGACAGTCGCGGCGCCGCGGAGGGGATCATCCGCCGCTTGACCGAAGAGATCCCCGTACCCACCGATTAGGCTCTGTCAGAAAAGGGAGGCTGACCCTCTCCGAGGCTGTGAAAAAATGGGACTGGCTCGCTGACGCTTCGGGTTACAAATCACCCGGGTTAGTGAGCGAGGACCATCCCGATTGTCGGGCCGTGGTAGACGACGCGACCACTGGCGTCCAACGCTCCGGGCCCGGAAACCAAGGAGTTGACGTCCACCATGAAATTCTCTGATGCCAACGCCACGCCGCTGAGCCACATCGCGTTGTAACCCAGTTGGACGGTCCAGGCCGGAGCGACTTGGTAATTGAACATCAAGGACAAGTCGCCCATGAAAGTAGTGCGATCGCCCTGTGCCGGCAGTGGGGAAGGAACGCCTGGTACCGTGGATTGGATGCGATTCGATGCGTCGTTGAAGAACATCACGCCCTTGATCTCGAAATCGACCCAGCCACGATCAACTACCAGGAACTGGGACAGCGCACCGATCTGGATCCCGAACATGTTGTTGCCCGTCTTTACAGTGACATCGCTATTGCTGTTGTTGCTATTGCTGTTGCTGCTATTGCTGTCGTTGTATTGAAATTGCTCGCCGATTTGCATGTACCGCAAACCGATCAGGCACGACGTTTCCGCTCGGACCTGAGGGTCGAGCGCCGTGCGCACTCGCCGACGCAGATTCAACTCGGCGTTGTCCAAACGCGATCGGAACCGGATGTTGGCATTCGTGTTGAAATCCAGGCCCGGCTGCGGATCCCATTCATCTTCCGTCAACGTAAACAGGCCCGGCTGGCCGCCGGGATTGCCGAAGTTGGAAAGCGGCGACAGCATGTTGCCTGGGACACCCCCGCCAATCGGCGGAGTATACAGGACCTGAGCTTGGTCGGACCATTGGTGCGTCCCGAAGTACGAGCCTTCGATCCGATACCAGTCGCCCAGGGCTCGACCGAGGGTCACGCGGAATCCAGGTTCGAAATTGTCGTTGAAATCATTGGTGCCCAGGACGGCTTCGCGGTCGTAGGTGAAGATCTCATCGACGACGGCGCCGTCACTGTCGCGGATGACTTCGACGTTCTCGATCGCGATAGCCTGGAATGGCTGCGATCCGCTCTGGTCTCGCCGCAGCGGCAGGAACTCGGCTGAGGCGTACCACAGGGGGGGCGTTGAATTGTGAAACACGCAATTGCGGTCCCGATCAAAGTACCCGCCGCCGCATGGATCGTGCCAGAACAGGCTGTGTCCGCCCATCGTCTCCAGTACCGGATACGGGGCCGGACAACTTGCCATGTCGACGCATCCGGAACCGCAGCCGCAATTGTCGGCCAAGCTCGGGGTCACCCATCCCAACATTCCCCATACGATCAGCGCCCAACCCAACACCAACGTCGCTCGTCTGGTCTTCCATGCTGGCTGTGCCATCTGCATCATCCCCCCCCTCGGAAATCCTTGCGGTTTCAAACCGTATCTCGCCTCGAGCGCGAGCGTAATCCTTAGCATTAGTTCGACGGTTTTAATCGATACCAGCAATGTCTTTGGAATACTCGGAAAAGAAGCCGTAGATTACCTATTTTCACCTTGCGGTGGGTCTCCCCGAAGGGACCGGGACAAATCAGCACCGATGGACCCGCGTGATTGATGTTCGTTGCCAACTTTGGCCAGCTTGCTTATACTTGGTGGTTCGAATGCCAAGTCACCATGGGAATCAAGAACATGTGGAAGTTGCGTTTGCAATCCGAGCCTGCAAGAGCCTCGATCAAGAGCGTGCCGGGTGTCATCCTGGTCGTGATCGGCTGCTTGATTGTCCCCGAAAGATGGGTTTCGGCCATCGAAGATGATCCGCCGATCGTTGCTGAAGAACTGGAGGCTGATGATGACGATTACTACGAACTCTTCAAGCTGTTGGCCGATACGTTGGACCAGATCGAGCGGAATTACGTCAAACCGGTGGACCGCCGCCAATTGGTGGACGCGGCGATCCGCGGGATGTTGTCGGAATTGGACCAATATTCCAGCTACATCCCGCCGCGACAACTGAATCGCTTTCGGACTCGCGTCGAAGCGGAATTCGGCGGAGTGGGCATCCAGGTGACGATGGATCAGGGTCGTCTGAAGGTGATCAGCCCCATCGTCGGAACGCCCGCGTATCGAGGCGGCATGATGGCGGGCGACATTATTTTGGCAATCGACGGCCAAACGGCTGACGGGATTTCCATCGACGATGCGGTGCAACTGATGCAAGGCACGCCGGGCACCGAAGTGGAAGTCAAAGTGCTGTCCCCCGGGCACGACGAACCTCGGGTGCTGTCGCTCCGGCGTGAAATCATCCAGGTACAAACCGTGCTGGGTGACACACGCGATGAATCGGATGCTTGGAATTGGATGTTCGACGACCAGCACAAAATCGGTTACATCCGCTTGACCGCTTTTGGGCGGCGGACCGTCGACGAACTGACGGCGGCGCTGGACCAGTTGATCGAACAGGGCCTTCAGGGCCTGGTGCTGGACCTGCGTTTCAACCCGGGAGGCTTGCTCTCGGCAGCCGTCGAAATATGCGATCTGTTCATCCCCGAAGGCCGGATCGTCAGTACCAAGGGAAGGAACACGCCGACGCGAAGCTGGGATGCGAGATCCCGGGGTACGTATCCGGCGTTTCCGATGGTTGTGCTGATCAACCGATACAGTGCCAGCGCCAGCGAAATCATCGCGGCGTGCCTGCAGGATCATCAACGAGCGTTGATTGTCGGCGAGCGGAGTTGGGGCAAAGGCAGCGTGCAGAACGTGGTCGAACTTGAACAGGGCAGCAGCGCGCTGAAGCTGACCACCTCCGACTACCGACGTCCCAACGGCCAGAACATCCATCGCTTTGAGGGCATGACGGAGGAAGACGCTTGGGGCGTTGTCCCCGACGAAGGCTATCTGTTGGAGATGACCATCGACGAACTGACCCGGTGGGGCATCCAGCGTCGCCGCAAGGACATCGTGCGCCGTCCCGGGGATGCCCCTCTGGAAATGCTGGAAGACCTGATCGTGCCCGAGGATGACGCGACGGACGATGATCTGGCGGAAGCTGGGGCCGAGGCATCCGACCCGTTCGTCGATCGTCAATTGGAGAAGGCGCTGGAATACCTGGTGAAAAAACTGGCGGCAGCCGAAGCCGTAGCGGAACGAGACGGATCGTCAGCGGAATCGACCGTCACGGAAGTGGAAGACCATGACGCGAATCTTGACGATCGAAACGACCTGTGACGAAACGGCGGCGGCGGTCGTCACGGATCGTCTGGAGGTCCTGGCATCGGTCGTGGCCTCGCAGGATGACCTGCACCGCAGATTCCAAGGGGTGGTGCCGGAGATCGCCGCGCGAGCCCACGTCGAACGCATCCTGCCGGTGATCGACGAAACGTTGCGACGCGCCCAATTGACGTTGAACGATTTGGACGCCATCGCGGTCGCCAACACGCCGGGGCTGGCCGGTTCGCTGCTGGTCGGTCTGGTCGCGGCAAAGACTTTATGCCTGGCCACCGGCAAGCCGTTGTTGGCGGTGAATCATCTGCACGCCCACATCTACGCTTGCCGGATCGCCGAGGGCCGGGAGATTTTCCCTTGCGTCGGTCTGATTGTCAGCGGCGGACACAGCCATCTGTACCATTGCCGCAATCCTTTCGACTTCGAGCCGCTTGGGGGGACGATCGATGACGCGGCGGGCGAGGCGTTTGACAAGGTGGCCAACATGTTGGGGCTGCCCTTCCCGGGCGGCCCGGCTCTTTCGCGAATCGCCGCTGAGGGGAATCCCGGGGCCTACCGGTTCCCCCGCGCCTTTTTGAACGACGATCAGCGACTGGACTTCAGCTTCAGTGGTCTGAAGACCGCCGTGCGGTACGAGATCGCGGGACCCGGCCGACCCGATTTTTCGGCCGTCGATCTGCCTCCGCAACGCGCCGCCGACCTGGCCGCCAGTTTTCAGGAAGCGGTCGTCGATTGTCTGGTCGGGAAGTCGGCATTGGCGGTTCGCAAGACGGGCATCGGACGATTGTGCATCGGCGGCGGGGTCGCGGCGAACCGGCGACTTCGCGAACGACTCCAGCAGACGGCTCGCCGCGAAGGCTTTGAACTGCTGATCGCCCCGATGGCGCTGTGCACCGATAACGCGGTGATGGGCGCGATCGCGATCGAGCGGCTGAAGGCCGGCAAGGTGGAATCCCTGGATCTGGACATCTACCCCGGGCTGGTACGGCATTGATGCGATCGGCCCGCGGATGGCTTGGATTGTTTGGGCACGCGGTGCAATACCACGTTCGTGTGGACCTGCCCGATCCTGAGCAGCATAATTCGGGCATGGACATGGATATCAGGAGGGCGGCGCTTCGGATTCGATGGCTTGCAGTTTGTAGATCAAGGCGCGGCGGCTGATGCCCAGCTTCTTTGCTGTTTGCGTGCGGTTCCCGCCGCATTCCTGCAGCGTGGCCAAAATGGTGGCTCGTTCGATCTGGGACAGCCGCCCCATCGGTTCGCTGTCCGCCGTGGCCTCGGGCGGGACGGCTTGGGCGACCTTCGGCGGCAGGTGTTCGGGAAGGATCACGTCACCGCGACACAGCAGGCAGGCTCGCTGGATCGCATTGCGCAACTCGCGCACGTTACCGGGCCACGGTGCGACCAGCAGGCAATTCATGGCTTGCGGCGACAACCGCACCGGTCCACCCGCGAATTCGCTGGCAAACCGGCGAGCCAGCGGCGGGATATCCTCGCGGCGATCGCGCAGCGGCAACTGCTTGACTTCCACCACGTTGATGCGGTAATACAAATCGTCGCGAAACCGGCCTTCGGCCACTTCTGTCTCCAGATCCCGATTGGTGGCTGCGATCAATCGCACGTCCACCTCGATGGTCCGGTCGCTGCCGACAGGCGAGATCTGGCCCGTCTCCAAGGCGCGCAGCAACTTGGGCTGTAGGGCCAGCGGCATTTCCCCGATCTCGTCCAGAAACAGACTACCCCCGTCCGCGGCACGGAACACGCCTTGCCTGGCCTCCGAGGCGCCGGTGAAGGCGCCCTTGCTGTGCCCGAACAGCTCGCTTTCGATCAACGTTTCCGGCAGACTGGCACAATTGGCCGCCACCAGCGGCCCTTCCGCGCGAGGGCTCCAGCGGTGGATCAGCTCGGCGATCAGCTCTTTGCCCGTCCCGCTCTCGCCGGTGATCAGGATCGGCACGTTGGACGGCGCGACCATCGCCACGGTCTCCAGCATGCGACGCATGCCCAAGCTTTCGAAGATCACGTCCTCCGGCAATTCCGGCAACTCGGGGCGTGGAAGCGGGTCTTGGCCACGGGCAAGGCCCAGCAGGTCCTGGATGACCACCCGCAGCTCGTCCAGATCCACAGGTTTGGCCAAATAGTCATCCGCGCCGGTCTTCATCGCTGCGACGGCCTGCCGCAGATCGGCATAGGCGGTGATCAACAACACCGGCAATTGTTGGTGCAGTTTGCGGATTTCCTCCAACGTCTGCAGCCCGCTGATTCCCGGCAGACGGACATCCAGCAGCACCAACGCCGGCGCGTTCTCCCGAATCAACGCCAACGCCCGTTCGCCGCTCTCCGCTTCGACGACTTGACAACCGAGCGTCTCGACCAGGCTACTCAGCAGTTGCCGCTGGCTCGCTTCGTCGTCCACGACCAGGAGGGTCGGTTTGGTTGCTGCCATGAATCCCACCTATCGAAAAAACGGCTCCGCCTCCCGTCCGCTGCTTGACCTGCAGGGTCCATCCGTGAGCCAGTGCGATGCGACGCACGATCGCCAGGCCCAAACCCGTCCCGTTAGGTCGCGTGGTGAAGTAGGGAGCAAAAATGGCTTCTTCCAGCTCGGGGGGCACCCCCGGTCCTCGGTCGACGACGGCCAGAGTTAACGTGCCCGAGCTTTCGGGCGTCAGCCGGATTGTAACGGAGGAGTCTTCCGGCGCGAATTGGACGGCGTTCTGCAGCAAATTGAACAGCAACTGCCGCAGCAGTTCGCGGTCCGCCACGATCCACCGCGTTCCGGACGCCGCTTCGAAATCCATCGAAAGACGCGCGGATTCCAGGTCAGGCTGCAAGATCAGCCGCAACTGATCGAACATTTCTTCCATGTCCACGGGCTGCAAGCTCGGATCGCAGGGGCGAGCGAAAGCCAGGAAATGGTTGATGCGAGCGGTAACGCGATCGCATTCCTCGATCACCGCGTGCGCGTGCTGGCGTTGTGTGGCCGGGTCGTCTTCGAACTGAGCCCATCGTTGCGTCCAACCGCGGATCAGGCCCAAGGGGTTTCGCGTCTCGTGCGCCAACCCGGCAGCCGCCTGGCTCAATTCACGCCAATGCCTCGTCTCGGTCTCCAACAGTTGCTCGCGCCCCTTGGCTTCGACTAACCGGACACTCGCTTGCCATGCCAGCGCGACGCTTAGCAGAACCAGCCCGCCGGCGATCGAAACGAAGACAAAGGATCCGACGGACCGTTGGACCAATTGATCGTGCCTGCCCCGATCCAGCACCAGCACGGCGTAAAAGGTGCCTCCGGTTCCGAAACGTTCCGGCAGGTCGCCGAGTTCGTCCTGACGCCGTCCCATCCCGCGTCCCATGCCCATCCCACCAGGACCACCCGGGCCCCAACCCGGCCCGCCGTCGTCGACCGGTTCGATGTGGAAATGATGTACCAGGCGAAAACCGCCGTCGATCCAGGCGTCCCCCGGTTCGATCGCCGGCGGATCTGCCAGCAGTTCCAATCGGCCCGCACGCATCACTGGCTGGCCGCTGTCGTTCCTGACCTCTGCGGCCAGCACCTCGCCGCTGTCGGTCACTTCGACCAGCATGCTCTCCAACTGCTGTTCGAAAAAACGCCCCAACCGGCGATGGGATTGAATTCCGCCGATTAGAGCGCTCATGACCGAACGCGCTGAATGGCGAGTGGACTGGCCAATCAGCTCGCGTTCATAGCTCAATCGCTGGTACTGCCAGGCGACGAAGCCCGTCCAGGCAAGCAATCCGACGACGATCGCAAGAGACTTTCGATTCATGCCGTCGCACTCTTTCCTTCGTCGGCCTCATGGGGCCTAATCGTTGGCGACGCATCCCATGCCGCCCCCAACGCCATTGCCACGACCGATGCCCGCCCCTGGGCCCTGCCGCATCCGCCGGCCGCCCCGGTCGTCCGGATCCAACTGGCATTCCCAGTCGGCATCCCATCGGCCGCCGTGTCCCCGTCGCTTCTGCCTGCCACCCTGGCCTTCCGGACCCAACGGGCATTCCTCGCCGGCACCCCATCGGCCGCCGTGTCCCCACCGCATCTGCCTGCCACCCTGGCCTTCCAGATCCCAGAGACACTCGCCAGCGGCGACTCGTCCCGCACCGGGTCCGCGCCGCATCGGACCGCCTAAGGGACACTGTCCGTCAAACGGGCAAACCGTTACCTCCGGTCCGTTCGGCGGCTCGGCTTGCAACCCCAGCACCGGAATCGAACCCAGGAAAAGAACCACCAAACCAATCATCCAAGTCGTACGCATGTCTTTGCTGCTCCCGTGTTTTCAAGTTCACTCTGCCAGCCGACCACTCGGCTCGGCTTACCTGAAATGACAGAAAAAGCAATCGGCGTGCCGTGATGCCGGGGAAGACCTGGCATTCACGCAAAACGCCGAAAATAAGGGAAAACGGCGATTTTTTGGAAATCACGGTGGTCCCGAGCTGCCCGGGCGTGCAGTTCTTGCACATTGCCGCTATCGGCGATCGGCAAAAACTGCAAACAACCCTGGCCTTGCTCGTATCCCTGGCTCAGGGATCATCCGCCTCGTCGGACGGTTCCTCCATCGGCTCGTCAACCGCTTCGTCGACCGGCGGATCGTCGACAGGCTCTTCGTCCTCTTCGTCCTCTTCTTCTTCCGCCAGCAAACCCATCAAGTCGTCGAACAAATCTTCATCAAACTCGGCTTCCTCTCCGTTTGCCGGTTGGGGGCGTTCATATTGATCGGACAGGATCGCGCGGGCTCCGTACTGATGCACCAAGCGGCCACCCAGATGTGCCGCGTTGGCAAGCTGGATGTTCATCACACTCAGAAATACCAGGAACACCAGATTCGTCGGCAACCAGTACTTCCATTGATTGCACTTCGCGACCACCAGCGGCACGGCCAGCAGCACGGCGTACAGCACGGTCAACCCGATATACCAGTTCTGGACACTCTTGGCGGCCTCTTGATGCTGGACGACCACTTCCCAACCACCTTCTTCGACGTGGTCCAATGCGAGGTAAGCCGCATCGCCGGTCGAAACGGCTACGGCGCCACTGATGGTCCCGATCACCAGCAGCATCAAAGCGGTCAAACCGAACCAGCGGCCGTGCTTGCCCAGCAACCCGGCAAGCAGCACGAACAACGGGGCGACAAACAGCAGCGCAATGGGAAAATGGACCACCAGTGGATGCATTCCTTCCCACGGAGGTGGCGGAGGCAGTTCGAGCGTAAACATGATTGGGCTCCTAGCGGTAGGAAATATCCAAGTCGACCGTCAACGACCAAGGAGATACCCCCCAATCGCTGCGGTTCGATCAATCCAGTGCCTCTGATTTTAATTCAACAAGGGACGGGATGTAAGGCCCGGCGAAGGAATAACCATCGCACACCGTGGGTCCCGCGCGCTGTGGGACCCGCGCGCCGAGCGGGACCCCCTTCCGCGAAATCCGATGCTGGCCTTCCGGATTACAGGTAGCGGTTGATCAGATGCTCCAACATTTCCTGGCGTCCGCTGGCATTGGGCGAAATCTCGCCCTTCTCCAGCATATAGGCTTCGAGCGATCGAAAGTCGGCGGCGCCCGATTCGATTTCGGCGCCGATCCCGGAGTCCCAACTCGCGTAACGCTGTTGGACGAACGCGTCCAATTCGCCGTCGGCTCGGATGGCCGCCGCGATCTTCAGGCCACGGGCAAAGGCGTCCATTCCGCCAACGTGAGCATGGAACAAATCGATCGGCTCGAAGCTTTCGCGCCGCAATTTGGCGTCGAAATTGACTCCGCCCGGCGCCAACCCGCCGTATTTCAACAAGACCAGCATGCACTGGGAGGTCAGATAGTAGTCGGTGGGAAACTGGTCCGTATCCCAGCCCAGCAGCAGATCGCCCGTGTTGGCGTCGATGGAGCCCAGCGCGCCTTGGTGACCCGCGTAGTCCAGTTCATGCATCATCGTGTGCCCGGCCAACGTGGCATGGTTGGTTTCCAGGTTCAGCTTGAAGTGATCCAGCAGATCGTACGCGCGCAGAAAGTTGATGCAGGCGGCTGCATCCGAGTCGTATTGGTGCTTGGTGGGCTCCTTGGGCTTGGGCTCGATCAAAAACTGGCCGGTAAAGCCGATGTCTTTCGCATAGTCGACCGCCAGGTGCAGGAAGCGGCCCAGATGGTCCAGTTCGCGTTTCATGTCGGTATTGAACAAATTCTGGTAGCCTTCGCGACCACCCCAAAAAACGTAGTTTACACCCCCCAGTTCCTTGGTGATTTCCAGGCACTTCTTCACCTGGGCTGCGGCAAACGCAAACGCATCGGCATTGCAACTGGTCGCTGCACCATGCATGTACCGGGGATTGCTGAACAGATTGGCCGTTCCCCACAGAAGCTTGATGCCGGTGCGATCCTGTTCTTCCTTCAGCACCTTGGCGACCTCGTCCAGGTTTCGATTCGACTCGGCCAACGTCTGCCCTTCCGGAGCTACGTCCCGATCGTGGAACGCATAGAACGGAGCCCCCAATTTTTCGATGAATTCGAAGGCGACACGTGCTCGATTCTGGGCGTTGGCAACCGAGTCCGTACCGTCTTCCCAGGGCCGCAGCATGGTACCCGGACCGAAAGGATCGGCGCCGGAGCCGCGAAAAGTGTGCCAATAGACGACGCTGAATCGAAAATGATCCTTCATCGCCTTGCCTTCCACGATTTCCTCGGGGTTGTACCAGCGGAATGCAAGCGGATTCTTCGAGTCCGGGCCTTCGTAGCAGATCTTCTGGATTTCGGGGAATGCAGCCATCGCATGTCTTTCTGTCAAGAATGTCTGGGAGCGTGGACAGCCGAATCGAATTCCGGCACAGCAAGAAAATCTTCCCAGATATTCTGCGAGGCGGCAACGGGGGACAACATTCAGAAGGTCTCGATCACCGGGATATCCACGCCATCGACAAAGCTGGACAGCGTTCGGCTGCGGAAGGGCTGTTGCAGCTTCTTGACGGCCTTGGATTCGATCTGGCGCACTCGCTCGCGAGTCACCGAGAAGACGCGACCGACCTCTTCCAGCGTATAGGCGTAACCATCGGCCAAGCCGAAACGCATCCGCAGGATCTCCCGCTCGCGGTAGTTCAAGGTCTTGATCACTTCCTCCAAGCGATCTTTCAACGCCGCGCGGTTGGTCTCGGCCAGGGGATCGTCTTTTCGATGGTCTTCCAAGAATTCCCCGAAATCGCTGTCATCATGCTCGGTGACCGGTTGGTCCAGCGACAGTGGCTGGCGGGACATTCGCAGGATCATGCGAGTATCATCCAGCGACAATCCGGCCTGCGTGGCGGTCTCTTCGGGCGTCGGTTCTCGGCCCAGTTCCTGCACGAGATCCTGCGTCACGTTCCGGATCTTGCTCATCGTATCGATCATGTGGACCGGCACCCGAATCGTACGGCTCTGGTCGGCAATCGCTCGCGTGATGGCCTGCCGGATCCACCAGGTCGCGTAGGTCGAAAATTTGTAGCCCCGCTGATGCTCGAATTTGTCCACCGCGCGCATCAGTCCGGTGTTGCCCTCCTGGATCAAATCCAGGAACGACAGTCCGCGATTTCGGTACTTCTTGGCGATCGACACGACCAGCCGCAGGTTACCGGCAGACAGACGGCGTTTGGCGGCGTCGTAGTGCCGGCAGTAGACCTCGGTCTGCCGCACTCGCCGAGCCAGCGTGGCGGGCGTTTCGAACGTCAATCGCATCAGGTAGCACAGCTCGGCTCGCAATTCGGTGCTCGACCTTCCGAAATGGGAACCACTGGACGCAGCCTCGCGCAACTGATCTTTCAACTGCTGCATCCGAGCCGAAATCTCTTGCAATTGTTCGAACAGCGGTTGCAGCCGATTGGTGCGCAGATTCATTTCTTCGATCAACCGCACGGCTCGGTTCCTGCGGCGGACCAACGCGGCCCATGCGCGACGACGCACCTCGATCGGCTGACGCCTGCTGACCGCGATGCGAAAATCCCGACTGTTCAGCACCAGCAAATGCTGGAGCGTCCTCAGGTTGGGCTCCAACCGCTTCAGCGTCCGTTTTTTCTCGGCCGTGTTGGTAACCGACACCTCGACCGTACGATCCAATCGCAAGCTTCCGTCCCGGATATTTTCCAGAATCGTCACAGCGGCTCGCAACGTGAAATCCGTCGCCAACATGCTATGGCGATACCGATGCCGGGCAGCATCGATTCTGCGGGCCGCTGCAATTTCGGCTTGACGATCCAGCATCGGAATCTGCCCCATCTGCATCAAATAGATCCGGATCGGATCATCGGTGGGGCTGGCTGGAACTGGCCGCGATTCCGAATCGTCGTCGAACCAGGAGTCGTCTTCATCCTCCCGATCCCCGAACCCATCGAATTCGTCGTCCAACGCCTCGAATAAGTACTCATCCTCGCGACGTTTCCCCGTACGCTTTGCGCGGAATGTCGCAGAATGGCCGGAACCGTTCCCATTTGTCGAGGCGGACTGTTCGTAACAGTCCCCCGATCGGCGCCGCGATGCGGCGTTGCGCGTCGTCCTCAAGATGCTGCCCCTTGTATCGCGCGTCTTCTGCTGAATCGTATTACGCATGTACGCAAAAATCTTTATCGTGGCACAATTCGTGCCAAAACGCCCGCGGAACGATGCGGCCGTTACATAAATTACGAACTGTCAAAGGTTTGCGCGCCAACCTGGATTGACGCCATCGCCAACCAACCGATGCACATTGTCAACATGTGTTGTCGTTTGGCATCACGGTGGGGTTCTTCGGCAACGTGCACGAAACCGACAAAATCGCCCGTTCCGCCCGTCCTTGACCGTGAATCAAACGACTTCCGGGGGCACCGATTGCGTCTGAAGGAACTGCAACTCCCGTTCCATTCGATGGGCTCGATGGAATGTTTGACTTGGTCGGTTTGCCTGGTCGTGTACGAGTCGCATGGATCAGGGTATAATCTCTCGACCGGTTGCGGGTTCGGGCAGTTGCTTGACTCTGAGGCCGGACGGACCGATGTTTCCGGTTGCTTGATGGGTAGCCGGTCCTTGATCAGCTTGCCAGCGCTGTGGAGAACTGCCGAGATGGCCGAAACCAGTAGGATCTTGATCGCCGACGATAATCAGCCCAATTGCGAGCTGTTAGAAGCGTACTTGGCCAATCTGGATTGCGACGTGGAATTCGCTGCGGACGGTCACGAGACGTTGGAAAAAGTCAAATCGTTCCAGCCTGACCTTATTCTGCTGGATGTCATGATGCCCCGACTGAGCGGTTTCGAGGTGTGCCGCCAATTGAAGGACGATCCGGAAACCAGCCGCATTATGATCTTGATGGTCACAGCACTGAACGAACTCGGCGACATCGAACGGGCTGTCCAAGCGAAGACCGATGACTTTTTGTCCAAACCGGTCAACAAAATTGAATTGCTGAAGCGCGTCGAGAACATGCTGAAGCTGAAGGACATCCGCAACGAAAACGAACGACTCCGCCGCTATATCGAATCCATGGAAGAATCTGCCGATCCCGCCCGCAACAGCAAACTACCCGGCCAGGACTCGAACCTGGACTAAGGGAGCCAAAATCCCTAGTGCTGCCAATTACACCACCGGGTAAACCATCGGTCTCAGCATGATACTCAATTTTCGAGCGTCGACAACCGCAAATTGGCAGCAAATCACGAGCAGTTTATTCCCCCCCGAAAAAGATCGCGTTCGTGGGATTCGGTGGCTGGAATCTGTCTCGATGCCAACTCGGTGGCAGTAAGCACCCGTTCAAGTACTTCTTGGTGGAATCGGGCGGAAGGGGTCGGGAGTCTTTTTCGGGTGATCCGCTTCCCGAATGGTAGATCGTTGGCCGAAAACGACTGCCGACCCCGTTACGCCCCCCATGCAGGGATGCCTCAATTGGCAAGAAACCCCTGGCCGGTGCTCACTTTGCGTCTTCCTTTCCAAGGTTGAGCCATTCGGTTCGCACCCGATCCCGGGCTATCGCAACTGGACGGCGGCTCGCGTGCCCATGTCCAGGAACTTGACCAGCACGACCATGTCCGCGTTAAAGCACATGCCCCGCGCGCCCGGCTGCAGATTCATCCCCTCGGCCACCGCGTGGCGATAAAACGGTTCGGGCAAGACGCTGGACATGTTGAACAGCACGGTTGCCAGATCGTCCGGCAGTCCTTGCGGCGAGGCGGGGAAGAGGATCTGTTGAGCCTGCGTCATCGACAGATGGCAGTTGAACAGCAGAACGTTTCCGTCGTTGGTCGACAGATTGCGAACGGCCTCGGCGTACGGGATCGGATTACCGTCCTGGGATTCGCCGTCCGAGATGTGAATCACAATGGGCGGGAAACTGTCCGGGTGCTGCTGAATCCATTGCTCCAAGACCTGGTAGGCATGATACAACACGTGGCACATGGGCGTGCTGCCCTCGGCGACCGGGTCCACCCAGATCGGACTCTCTGCCGGAAACTCCATCCACTGGCCGGTCTCTTCGTCCTGGATCCGCTGCATCTTGGTATCGATCCGCGCCGGATGATTGCCGATCTGGGTGACGGACACCAGTTCCCGCCCGGCCAGCGGACCGACCAGTGCCGACCGGATGATCGGGCTGGCCTGCTGGTCGGTCCGGTATCCGATGACGCCCACGTCCATATAGTCTCGGATGCCTTCGTCCCCGGAAGCGCGGATCGAGATGTTGTACAACCATCCGTTGACGGCGTCGGCCAATTCGTCGCACTTGCGGCGATCGGATCCACCCAACGGTTCAACCATCGAATAGGAATGGTCCAGCAAGAACAGAATACATGCTTTGTGATCGCGGCTAATCTCTCGTTGATAAGGCAAGACTTGCCTCCCTTCCCTGTCGGTGACGTGTTCCGGCTATTTCTGTCGTTTGTCTAGCGTCGCTCCGATTATCGGGCGATCGTTCGAACAATACAAGTCCTGCGGAGGAACGATCGCGGGCGGGGAACCGGTTCACCGAGTCTTGCGGTGTTCTTCGGCCGCCAGTTGCTCCTGCCACTGCTGCAAGCGCTCGAAGGCTTGCAGCGGGGATAGCTGGTTCAGGTCCAGGCGGCGGATTTCGTCCATCACGGGATGTTCGACGGTTCCAAACAAGGTCAACTGGATGTCCCCGCCGCGACGACGCTTCTTTTTCGCCGCGATTTTGGGTCGCCCTTCGTGGTCCATGTGTTCGGCTTCCAGTTGAGCCAGGATCTGCTTGGCACGTTCGTTGACTTCCGGTGGGACCCCGGCCAGTCGTGCCACGTGGATGCCGTAGCTCTTATCGGCGGCCCCGTCGACGATCTTGTGCAGGAAGGCGATGTTCTCTTCCCACTCTTTGACCGCCACATTCAGGTTCTTGATGCCGGGCAACGAACTCTCCAAATCGGTCAGTTCGTGGTAATGAGTCGCGAACAGCGTTCGGCAGCCGACTTGATCGTGCAGGTGTTCGATGATGGCCCAGGCCAGCGAGACGCCGTCATAGGTGCTGGTCCCGCGTCCGATCTCGTCCAGGATCACCAGGCTGCGCGCCGTCGCGGTATTCAGGATCCGCGCCGTCTCGGTCATCTCGACCATGAAGGTGCTCCGCCCGCGCGACAGTTCGTCGCTGGCGCCCACCCGAGCGAAGATGCGGTCGGCGATGCCGATCGTCGCGCGATGAGCCGGGACGAACGAACCCATCTGAGCCATGACCGCCAGCAAAGCGACTTGGCGGATGTACGTGCTCTTGCCGGCCATGTTGGGACCGGTGATCAACAGCATCAGCCCCCGGTCCGGGTCGGCCAGGGTATCGTTCGGGACAAACGTTCCCTCAGCCTCGGTCACGTCCAGCACCGGATGCCGACCGTCGCAGATATCCAAGACCGGCTGGTCGACCATCTTCGGCCGACAGTAGTTGCGATGTCGAGCCAACTCGGCCAGAGCCGCCAGCACGTCCAGGTTGGCCAGCACCTCGGCCGTGCCTTGCAGTCGGCGACCCGAGGCGGCGACCAGGTCGCGCAATTCGAGAAACAACTCGTACTCCAGGTCCTTGGCCCGCTCGTCCGCCGACAGCACCTGTTCCTCGTATTCCTTCAGTTCCGGGGTGATATAACGCTCGGCGTTCTTCAGCGTCTGTTTGCGGATGAAGTTCTCCGGGACCTTTTCGCGTTGCGTGTTGGTGACTTCGATGTAATACCCGAACACCTTGTTGTAGCCGACTTTCAAGTTCGGGATTCCCGATTGGGCGACCGCTTGAGCCTGGTACTTGGCGATCCACTGTTTACCGCCTGCGGCCAGATCGCGCAGACGGTCCAGTTCCGCGTCGAATCCGTCGCGGATAAAGCCACCTTCGCGAGCCGACAAGGGGCAATCGCCGACCAACGCCGATTCCAATTTGCCTCGCACTTCCGGGCACAGATCCAAATCAGCTTCCAAACGGCTCAGCAGCGAACTTCGCCGCGCCGTCAGCTTGGCTTTCAACTTCGGCAGTTCGGCCAGCGTGCGGCCGATCGAGTTCAAGTCGCGCGGACTGGCTCGCCCCGTTGTCACTCGAGCCAGCAAACGCTGCAGGTCGTAAACCCCGCGCAGCGAATCACGCAACTGACCGCGCAGAGCGTCTTCGCCCACCAGTTCTTCGACCGCGTCCAATCGGGCCTCGATGGCTGACAGCTCGGTCAACGGATTGGCCAGCCATTCGCTCAACCACCGTGCCCCCATCGCCGTTGTCGTGCGATCCAACACGGCCAGCAGCGAGCCGTCACGGCCTTCCCCCCGCAGCGTCCGGGTCAATTCCAGGCTGCGGCGAGTCGCCTCGTCGATCTCCAACGAAGCGCCGGGCCGATAGGGAATCAGGCGGTCGAAGTGATCCAGGGAGGTCTTCTGCGTTTCCCGCAGATAATCCAAGATCGCCCCGGCCGCCCGCACCGCCAGTCGATCCGTGTCTTCGAATCCGAAACCCTCCAGTCCCGCCGTGCCGAATTGCTGCGACAGGGCCTTCATCGCCGTATCGAATCCGAACGTCCACGCGGGGCGTCGGGTCAGCGGCAGCGAGGGCAGCTCGACGTCCAAGGCCCGTTTCTCTTCGTCGCTGATCAGACATTCCGAAGGGCTGATCCTGGCCAGTTGATCGATCAATTGCGTGGCCGGAAAGACCGCCGCTTGAAACCGCCCCGTCGATAGCTCGGCCCAAGCAACGCCCACGTGCGGGTCACCTCGCTGCTGCTTTCCGCTACCGGCGCCGACACAGACGACCGCTGCCAGGTAATTGCACTGGCGAGGGTCCAACAAGGCATCATCGGTCAAGGTACCCGGCGTCACGACCCGAGTCACTTCACGCTTGACCAAGCCTTTGGCCAGTTTGGGATCCTCGACCTGTTCGCAGACCGCCGCCCGAAAACCGGCGGCGATCAATTTGCCCAGGTAGCTATCCAGTTGATGGTGCGGAAACCCCGCCATGGGAATGGGGTTTTCACCCTTATCTCGGCTGGTCAGCGTCAGTCCCAAGGTGCGAGCTGCGGTCTTTGCATCTTCGTAGAACAGCTCGTAAAAGTCGCCCATGCGAAACAGCAGCAGCGCATCGCCGCAGACTGATTTTGCATCCTCGTATTGTTGCATCATGGGGGTCTTGGCCATAGCTGGGCATCGTAGCATGCCACGGTCCGAGGCGCAAGAGGGCAAACCCGTCGACGCAAATGCATCGCATTAGTGCGTTGCCCAGGCGAAATCTTGGGGTCGCGATGAGTGAGCGGCACGGCGCTAGCCGCCGGTGGCGTCCAGAACCGGCGGCGAGTCCA
>SKKK01000046.1 GCA_007121535.1 Planctomycetaceae bacterium
GTGGCGATGGTGAACCCCTGCGTGGCCGTCTCGACAAACTGAACGCCCAACGATCGCCCCCAAACCTCGAAGGCTTCCCGAGCCCGTTGCCGCTGGTCGTCCGAGATCAAATTGGTCAGAGGATTGCCCTCCGGGTCGGTCCCATAGTCCGAGCGAAAATTGTAGAACAGTGTCGTGATGCCGTTGTTGGCGTCGGCCATCGCGGGCGGCGCTGGCGCCATCGAGGACGAACCGGTGCTGCCCAACGGCAAGCGTCGGAAACCGGGCTCGTCGCTGGAACCCGGCAGAGCGATCGGATCAACCTGCGGCCGAATGGCCGACGAGATCAAGTAGCTGCCGGTCAGCGCGTCGCCGGCGCCGGGGCTCAAATCGTAAGCAGAATCCAACGTCGATCCGACGTTCACGTCCCGCAAATCGAGTAGCTCGGGCCGCGCCGCTTGGTTGTCCGGATCGCTGGAGCCGACCGCCTCGTTCGTGCCGATCCGCAAGCGGAACGAACCGGTGCCGCCGGCGGGCACTAATTCATGCAGCGGAGCCGCGAAGGTCAGCCGGACGCGATCGGCAGCCGCCGAATACTCGACCGCCGTCGGCGAAAAAACCAAGTCGTCGTGCGGTGTGGCCGAGTCGTTGGTGTAGATCAGCTTGTAGAAATCGGGGTTCGTCGCACTGGCCGGGTCCAAGTCATCGTCATTCAGATACACCTCGATCCGATTCAGCGCCTGGGTCAGCGTCCCCGCTTGGGAGCGGACGACGGGCTGAGGCACCACTGCCAGAACGCGGGCGCCCAGATCCAGCCGAAAACCGAGCGAAAAATCGATGCCGTCGTCGATGCCGTTGTCCGTGGAGTCGCCCAAAGCGAATCCCGCCGTGTTACGCAGCGGGTTCGAGCCGGTGCCCGCGATGTCGATCCGATAGAGATCGTCGGGCAAAGGTTCCGCAAATCGGAAGATGACTTCCTGAGGCGTGCTGCCCAGCCCCACAAACGCGGGCTGGACCGGTACGTCGTCGGCGCCGCTGAGCACCAGAGGCGAATAGGTCACCTGACCTGCTGCGATGTTCCGCGTCGCCGCGCCCACGCGCAACGTGGCCGTGACCAGCGCCGAAGCCGTCGGGTGCGCGTTGAGCGCCGAGACAAGCTGGCCGGCCGTCGTCTGGTTGCCCATGTTCGAATTCAGCTCGATTCGAATCCGCCGACTATCCAGCACCCGGATCACCGGATCTCCCGCGCCGCCGCGATCCACCCGTGCAAACTCGATCGCGATCCCGTTCGCTTCCGGACCCGACTGGACGGCCGTGAACTGGACATCCACGTTCCCCGCATTGAAATTCGTGCTGGCGCGCGCGATATTTGCACCCGTCAATCGGACCGGCGAATAGTTGATCTGCGGGATCGAAATCTGCGTGCTTGCCGAACCGGCGACGACCGAAGGTTCGATCAATGCTCTGGCCGCCTCGTGATTGTTGATCGCCTGCACCAAATTGGCTGCCGTCGAACGATGCTGCGCGTTGGCGTTCAACTCGATGTAGATCTCACGACCGTCGACCTGAATACGCGGCAATCGAGCCCCGCCCGGATCGCTCTTGGAGATCACCAGCGAGATCTCGTTGCCCAAAGGCCCGGGTGCCACGGCCGTGAACTGCATCACGACCAGACCATTCGTGTTGAAGTCCGTCCGCGTCGATGCGGCCACGAACTGGCCGTCCCCACCGGCCCGGGTCACTTGAATTGCGTCCAAAGTCGCTTCGTCGATGATCTGCCCCTCGTTGAAGCGGAACGTCAACTCTTGGGGCGCCACGTTGCGAATGTCGCCTTCGGCTAACAAGTCACCCCCATTGGGTTGCACGCCGATCAATTGGGGGCCCAGCGCCAATAGCCGCCGATCTTCCAGGCTCTCCAATTGCAGTGCGCGACGGGCACCAAGCTTCTGACGGGAAACTCGCTTTTGACGTCTCTTCATGAGTTGTGACGACGACCTTCGCTTACGGCCAGTGGTCATACCAACCTCGTCCTTCATCGCAGCTAATAAAATGGACCCGGGGACGGAAATTTATCGTGACAATCGGCAACGCTCCGCAAAGGGTGCTCCCCCCCTGTGCGCAGGGACCGATCGGTATCTTCTCATTAACGTCAAAATCGGGGAAGCCGAAGGTTAACATGAGCAATCTGGGAAACATAAGAAGATATACGTCACTAGAGTCGGATTATAGTTGACTGTAGGGGTTATGCAAAAAACAAATGAATCGCCAGACACTCAGACAGCGGCAAAGCCGGAATCATCCAAGGCCATTGGACGAACCATCAAACGTCGAAGTTCCCTAAGCCTCTACCCAGTTTAACACACGATCTGATGCCTTGATTGGTCCCGCAAGACACGAATTATCAAGGATTTGCGGATTTTTCGTCGTACGACGGGTTTCGCACGACGACGACTAGTTCCCGCCGCTCCGAACGAGCGGATTCGGCGGATTGTCATGGTTTTGCTTGAGCTTGAACGGTGATATAATTTTCCCTATGGACGCCGAGATTTCGCCCCATCATCCCACCGATGTACGTATGCGAGGCTTCGCTTCGCGAGCTACGGTGAACCAAGTTTGGCAATGGATCGACGGAGAGACGGGACGAACTTCCTCCGAAATGGTGGTTTTGGCCGACTTGGCGGGTCGTGTCCTGGCCGCAGATATTTCCAGCGACGTGGATGTTCCCGCGTTCGATCGAGCCATGATGGATGGCTTTGCTGTCCGAGCCGAAGATGCCTCGGGCGCATCCGCTTACAACCGACTGACATTGGCGATCGTGGGGGAAGCCCTTGCCGGCCAGCCTTCTCCTTCGAAAGTTTGCCCCGGACAAGCGGTCAGGATCATGACCGGAGCACCCATGCCGGAAGGCGCCGATGCGGTAATTCCCGCAGAAATGGCTCAATCCGAGCTGCGCGAGGTCTCGATTATGGGGCAGGTGACGCCAGGCAAGCACGTCGGACGAATCGGCGAGGACATCCGATGCGGTACGACCGTTTTGCGCGAAGGACGCCGGTTGCGTCCTCAAGATGTGGGGGTTCTGGCTTCGATTGGGGTTGCCCAAGCCAAAGTATTCAGCAAACCTCGCGTCCGTATCGTCGTCACGGGCAACGAACTGTTGCCCGCTGGTTCACGCCCTATAGGCAGCCAGGTGGTGGACTGCAATGGACCCATGCTGATGGCTTTGATCCGTCGTGACGGAGGTTTGCCGATCTATCCCGGCATCGTGCCGGATGACCCGGCAAGCGTTCTATCGGCGATGCGCGATCCTGCGGATGTCGTGATTGTATCGGGGGGGTCAAGCGTTGGCCAAGAGGACCATGCGCCGACGTTGTTGGCCCAGCACGGTCGGCTGGAAGTGCATGGCGTGGCGATGCGGCCTAGCAGCCCCACGGGGATGGGGCGGATGGATCAGTGCTTGGTGTTTTTGTTGCCCGGTAACCCAGTCTCGTGCTTATGTGCGTACGATTTTTTCGCGGGCCGCGCCATTCGAGCCCTGGCAGGGCTGCCTCGTCGGTGGCCGTACCAGGCGGTTCGGCTTCCGTTGGCTCGAAAGTTGGTCTCCACCGTGGGGCGTCTGGATTACGCTCGAGTGAAGATCGTCGACGATCGGGTGGAGCCTTTGGCGATCAGTGGCGCGTCGATGCTCAGCTCGACCACCCGAGCAGACGGTTTCGTCGTGGTTCCTGAAGACAGCGAAGGCTATCCGCCCGGTGTGGAAGTCGAAGTCTGGCTGTATGATTGACCGGGGCTCGCCGACTGGCGAAGCGTCGAGCGATGAGTTAAGCTGATCAACTCTTTTGAGAAGTATCGAGTCGATTGGCCCAGTTGGACTTGCTGGGTTGAAGCAGACCATGAGCCTGAATCGCTACTACACTCGCTTCGCTGACAAGACCTTTGTGATCCAGGCCGAAGCCGAAGCGGTCGAGAACGAAGACACGACGCGGACGATCCTGCTGGGCATCCGGGATCTGCTGACTCACGACGTGCGAGTGGCGCTGGTATTTGGCAAAGGCGAAAACTTCACGCACGAGCTTTTCGCTCGGTTCGGGGCTCGGCAACACGTGGAAACTCATCGGATGATCGTCCCGGACCACGCCTTGCCTCGCCTGCAGCACCAGCGGCAGCGGATCGCCGAATCCTTGACCGCGTTGTGCGAATCCATGGGCATGGCGAATTCGCTGCTGCCTGAACACGCCATCCGAGCCGAACGTCGGATCGGTCATGAGAGCACGGGGATCGTCACGGGTTTCGATCTGTCGATGATCCGTTCGGTGCTGGACCAACGTCGCTTGGCGATTCTAGGCTTCGGCGGTTGGGACGAGCATCAGCAGTTCCTGCACGTCCCGTCGGTTTCGTCGGCGGCCGATCTGGCCGTCGCGCTGGGGGCGGCCAAGCTGATGTTGCTGGCGCACACCGACGGCATTTGCCTGCCGGACCGCAAGGGCGCATTGCGGCAACTGAGTTTCGCGGATTTGGAAGAACTGTTGTGCCTGCTGCCGCGTCGCGATGCCCGGGGCGATCCGCTGCTGCCTCAAGCGATGCTGCCGAAGGTGCATGCCAGCATTCGAGCCGTGGCGGGCGGGGTTCATCAGGTCCACATCGTGTCCTACGCGCGGATGCTGGAAGAGATCTTCACCCGCACCGGTGTGGGGACGATGATCGAGCGGCAGCAGACTCACCACGTCGACTTCGCTTGCCCCGAAGATCTGGACGAAATCGAACGGCTGCACCAGGAATCGCAACGCTATCGAACTCCGTGCGGCACGCCGCTGGTCAAACCGCTGGATCGCGAGGCGCTCCGGCAGTTGCTGCCGAGCACGCTGGTGCTCAGCCATCGTGACGTCTTGATCGGCAAGCTGCACGTGATCCCCATCAAAGACGTGCCGGAGGCGGTGCTGATCACCGGTTTCGTCATCGGCGAAAACCACCAGGATTCGCAGCAGGGGCAGTTGCTGCTGAACGAAGCGCTGGATCGTTTGCGAGGCAAGGGATTGTCCACCGCTGTCGCCATCACGGCCTCGAACCATGCCGAGCGGCTGTTTCAACGAAGCGGCGGGATCGTTGCCCACGATGGCACGTGGCAGATCGAGTTGCTGGAACTGGCTCGCCAGCGTTACACGCTGCCGCAGCGTGAAAACGTCCGGTTGTATGCTTTCCAGCTCGGGACCGGATAAGGTATAAATCAAGGTTTCGTCTGAAACCGGATCTATCGAGAGGAAACTTGTCCGATGATTTCTGACCTTTCCCTTCGGCACCAGCCCACGGGGGTGCTTTTCTCGACGCCCGAAACGCCAGACCAGTGGAAGGCGTTTCAGCTCACCCCGCAACAAGTGGCCGATTACGAACGCGACGGATACGTGGCCGGCGTCCGCATCCTGGACGATGCGCAGATCGATCGCTTGTTGGAGGAATTGGAGGTCTTTTTTCAGCCGGAACACCCGGGACGCGAACTCTGGTACGAGTACCATAGCAACGAATCCAGCGATCCCAATACCGTGCTGTTCCATTCGCTGGGCGCTTGGCGGATCGCCCCCGGTTTTCACGATCTGCTGTGGCATCCGGCGTTCGTCGTGCCGGCCAGTCAGTTGTTGGGCGGCGCCGTGCGGTTTTGGCACGATCAACTGTTCTGCAAGCCCGCTCGGCACGGCGGCGTGGTCGCGTGGCACCAGGACTATTCCTACTGGACGCGAACTCAACCGATGGCTCACCTTACCTGCTGGATCGGCTTGGACGACAGCACTCGCGACAACGGTTGCGTCCATTACGTACCAGGAAGCCATCGTTGGGATCTGTTACCCATCACCGGGCTGGCGGGAGATATGGAAGCCATCCGCGAGGTGCTGGATCCGCAACAGTGGGAGCAGTTTCAACAACCGGTGGCCATCGAATTGAAGCGTGGGCAGGCGGCTTTCCATCATCCCTTGATGGTGCACGGATCGTTCGAAAACCGCACCGACCGGCCACGCCGAGCGACCGTGATCAACGCCGTTCGGGACGGCGTCTGTTCCGTGTCCGAAAATCCGTTGCTAGAGGGAGTGCCCGTGATCCCTCCCAAATCGCCGCTTGGCGGACAGTTCTTCCCCTTGCTGTTCGATCCCAACGGAACGTCCACCCAACAAGAATCTTGAGGCGGTGCATGAGTTCGCAGGCAGGCCAGCAACCAAGCGAGAACCCGATCATGGACAGCCAGCTACGCATCTGTGCAGAATGCCACCAACCGCTGGCCATCGGTGACTCCGATCGCATCTGTCCTCAATGCGGCCAGCAACTGGGCGGCAACGATTTGTCGGCGATGGACCTGGCGAATGCGGAAACCGTATTCTTCGAACACACGGCTGCGTCGCAGGAATCAACCGATCTGGCACAGCAATATATCGGTCGGACCTTCGACGCTTATGCGGTCGAGGCGATGCTGGGACGAGGCGGTATGGCCTGGGTCTTTCGCGCGCAACATGAATGGCTGCAACGCCCGTGCGCGATCAAAATCCTGTGCCCGCAACTGCAGCAGCGCAGCGACGAATTTCTGGACAAGTTCATCGCCGAGGCCCGCGCTGCCGCTTCGGTCGTCCACCCGCACATCGTCACCGTTCACAACATCGGTCAGACGGGCGAACATCACTATATCGAACTGGAATATGTCCCGGGCCGGTCGTTGCAGAGTATCCTGCGGCAAAGGAAGCGCTTGCCGCCGCTGCTAGCGGTCGAACTGCTGTTGCAAAGCTGTTCGGCATTGGCCGCAGCACACCGCAATGGCTTGATCCACCGCGCTTTCAAGCCTTCCAATATCCTGATCACCGAGGACTACCAGGCCAAACTGTCCGATTTCGGCTTGGCCAAACGAATCGTCGCAGGCGGCGCCCAGCAAGTTCCCGAAACGCTGGCAGGCACCCCGCCCTACATGGCCCCGGAACTGTTTGCCGGACGCCGAGCCGACGCGCGCAGCGATGTCTATGCCGTCGGTGTCTCGTGGTACTACCTGCTCACGGGCGAACTGCCGTTCGCAGAGCGCAATCTGCGGAAGCTGATCGACCTGCATACCCACGCTGCCCCACCCGACCCCCGAGAACAATGTGCCGGATTGCCGGACGAGGTGGTTCAGTTGATCGAGCGTTGCTTGGCGAAACGGCCCGAGCAGCGTCCGAAAGATGCCGACCATTTGCACGCGGAGCTGCGCGAGGTCTATCTGGGGCTCCGTGACATCCGGTCGCTGGTGGTCGAAGCCATGGCTGCTGTGGATCTGAAGGTGGAATCGCAGGGTGACCGACACGTCGTTAATGTACCACTGGAAGGGGGAAGGCAGCAGCGGATTTACATCGAGGACCAAACGGAGGGGCCTTGGGACGAGCACCTGGTGAGGATCTACAGCCTTTGTTGTCCGGTGCAGGACAGCTACTTCCGCAAAGCTTTGGAGTTGAATGCGGATATTGCCCACGGTGCGTTGGCGATCGACGAGGTCGATGGACAGCCCTACTTCGTGATGGTCAATCATTATTCGCGACGAACCTGTGGCGCCGAAGAAATCCGGCGGAGTGTCGTCAATATGTCAAAATGGGCTGATCAGGTTGAATTTGCTCTTACCGGTGAAGATCGACATTAGCATGGCGAAGGTATGCAAAACCCTCGGTTTGTGGTACATCTTCGGACATTTCCGATCGTGCGTTTCCGCGTTTGATTGATTCTCGATTTTTGGCGACCGCAAGGTTGATCTCCGGGTGACGGCAATCGTATAATCTCGCACATAGCGTGGATTCTTCGCGGCGAGTACGCGATCCCCCGCAGGACGGATTCTGCAACAGTAACAACGGTCATCACGATCGTAACGGATTTGCTGTGAAACGCTCGACAATCGGGCAAGAAGGTCCAGCACTCCTGTCGTATGCAGAAAGTTGTCGATCGATGAAAAAGTCTTTGATCTGGGTTGCTCTTCTTCTTCCCGCCCAGGCGATGAAGGCCGAAGAGTCGTCTTCCCAAATTGCACTGGCCTCCGTTCTGCAGAGGGCGGAGGCGGCCTACCAAAGAATGGCGACGGAGATTCACGATTACACCTGCATCTTGACCAAACGCGAGCGGATCGATGGCCGGATGCAAGGCCCGGAAACGATTTATCTGAAGGTGCGACATCATCAGTCCAGTTCCGCATTGGGCGAGCATCCTTTCAGTGTCTACCTGCGTTTTCTCCGCCCGGCAACCCTGCGAGATCGGGAGGTTTTGTACGTTCAAGGTCGCCACGACGGCAGAATGATCGTGCGCAACGGAGGAACCGTCCTGCCATTCGTGACGACGTCACTACCCCCGGACAGTGCCGCAGCGATGCAGGAGAGTCGCTATCCGATCACCGAGATCGGAGTCAAAACGTTGACTCGCCGTCTGATCGAAGTCGGACAAGAAAAGCTGGGGGATGACAACTGCGAGGTCCGCGTGGTCCCGGGAGCCCGGATCAACGGACGATACTGTACGATGATCCAAGTCGAGCATCGGGAGCGTCGTGAGTATCAAGATTTTCACTTCGTCCGCGTCTTCATCGACGACCAACTGGAATTGCCCGTCTACTACGTCGCCTACGATTGGCCACGCGACGAAGAATCTCCGTCGGTCTTGTTGGAAGAGTATACTTACACCGACATTCAATTGAACGTCGGGTTGAACGATCGGGATTTCGACCACCGCAACGAGAACTATCTGTTTCTGAAGTCCTATGTTCCTTGACGCACTAGTGCTTTGTCAGAGTTTAATCTTTGGGTAGTGGATCTCGCCAGAGATCCTCGCACCAAGGGATCTTTGGCAAGATCCACTACAGCCAACCCTAACTTTTGGGTTTGACAAAGCACTAGTAGCGTGTTACTCGTTCGCCGACCCTCGCGGCTGTTCAGGCTCGATGGGTAATCGGCTGGTCCACGTTGCCCCGACGATGGTGCCGTGATTGGCGTTGACGGTCTGATCGCCCAGATGATTGCCATCACCCTCTTGCATCGACCAGTAGCCGACCAGGTAGTCTTCACGGCCCGTCAACGGTGCGTACATGTCGGCCAGGGCGTCCTCAGGCGTTCTGGCCGTACGCCAGAATCGGATCGGACCCATGTGCCCGCAACTGGCGAACTGTCCCGCATCCACATCCTTGCCGAAGTACAGGTCATCCGTGGTGCCGATATGGCCCGGCGGGGTCACCTGCGCCTCGTGCCATCGGCCGGCTTGCGGATCGTAGACACGGAGGATCTGCCGTTCGCTCGGGCGATCGATCACGGCTTGGACAAAGACCCAACGATCGTAGATTTCGGCGATCGGACGATGCGTCTGGGTATCGGTCCGATTTCCTTGATCGTCGCGCAACATGAAGTTCCAGCCATGGCCGCGTCGCATGCCCAGATAGTATCCGTTGGGCGAACGCTTGGCCACAATCAAATCCCAGGCGTTGCCGGCGTCGTTGGCCGATTCCAGTTTGACCCAGGCTTCGATCGTAAAGCTATCCGAACCCGGGTTCAAAGCGGCGTGATGCGGCACTCGGATGTGATGACCTTCGACCGCCAGCGCGTACAGATCGCTGGGTACCAGCGACCGGATCGTCCCGGCGATTTCCTGCCCGTCGACACGCGCGCTTGCTTGGACTTCATACTGCTGCAGATATTGAAGCCCGTCCAGTTCTTCGGAAAGACGACCGCTATCCGTTGCCGTCCGCACGGGAGTGGTCTGCCACGTGTCGCTGCCAACTTGACGCCAGCGGAAAAACGCCTCGGCCGACGTCGCACGATCGAAGCGGACCAGCTCTGCTTGCAACGTCGCAGAATTTCGCGTGATGGCGGTCGGGGCCAACGTGGTCACGGCGGGCGAGATCGCGACCAGCTCGATGCCGCTGATCACCGGCGGCAGCGCAGCGTGCTCCGTCGGACTCAGGTCGACCACCAGGCGGCCGTCCTGATCCACGTCGGCTTGGCCGTCCAGGACGATCCCGCGATTCGGGCCTCCCGCACGACCGACGATGTCCAGATTCCGCTCCAGCATGGAATCCTGAAGCAATACGTCGAAAACTCGCTTTCCCGCGGCTTCCAGATGCGGTTCGCAAAAATGCAAACGCACCTGATACCGAGATGGTTGCAGGTTGCCGATGCGCAGCGAACGCACCCCTTCACCACCCGATGCGGCGACCCAGCCGTATCCTTCGGAACCGTCGACCAACAGCGTGTGCTTGCGGTACCAGTCGACGCGTTCCGGCTGGATCTGAAGGTCCAGCGTGGGCCCCGGCGCGCCGCCCGGTGGATACTCGACCCACAGCGTGCCATCTTCCGCACGGCGGTTCCCCGGCGCACCCAAGTTGATGCCCGCGCGAGCGATCTGGCCATCCCCCAACCCTTCGGGATGAACGGTCCACAGATCCATGTCGGGCATGTGGACCAAGGCCAGCGATGTCTGCTGGTGATACGAGCACGTGCACGTGCGGGTATAGTCGGGCGCGTTCACGACACCGTTTGCCGGGATCAGATTGTTGGTGCATCCCGAGCGGAAACCGCCGAAGCTGCCGGTGCCTCCATCGGATTGCAGGTCGGCAAAGCCGGCGGCGCCCGAACGGAACAGCAGCAGGTTGCGGCTGGCGTTGATCGTGTTGCAGCCGTACGTGCGCCAATACGACCACGTCGTCTTTTGCTCCGTCAAAGGATGCTGTCGCATTCGGTCCTCGCCCGTCAACAAGTCCAATCCCTGATTGGTCCCGCTTCTTCCGGCGATGGCCATGATGATCGTGCGATCGTGCAGGGCCAACGCGCCCCAGTACCGCACCGCCCGTTGCCACAGCACCTGGCCCGTGCTTCCCCGCAAGGCGATGATGCGGCTGTTGGGTTCATCCGGCAGGTCCCGCAAACCGCCTCGGCGACCGGCTTGAACCAGCACGTCGTGTTCTTCGCTGTACCCCAACCACGTGCCGAAGACGCCTTCGCTGCTTTCCCAGCGGACCTCTCCCGTCGCCGCGTCCAGCGCCAGGATGGTGGGATGACGTGCCGGCAGACCGCGACGTTCGAGCACCGCGCTGGCCTGGTCGGACAGCCCGTCGATCAAGAATAGCTGACCCGCAGCAGTCACGATGGTGTTGTGTCGGAAGCCGATCTCGGCTTCACGCGTCCACAAGATTTCGCCCGAGTACCGATCCATAACGATCAGACGGCGGCTGGACGTCGCGTTCCAGTCCCGGCCCTTGATGTCCGCCATGCGAGGAAAATGTCGCCCGGGTCCATCGTCCTCGAACACGTGAGGCTCGACCGTGGTGATCAGCAGATTCCCCCAAGCGCTGATATGTCCCCAATCGGCACGATCGCGATCACCCTCCGGGACGGGCAGCAGGAATTCGGCGACCGTCTGACCCGTTTGCGGATCCAGGCGATAGACCCGCGTTCGATAACGCACGTAGATGGCGTCAGGCAACGAGACGTAGGGGCTGCCGATGTAGTTGGCGCCCAGCCCGTCGCGGGTGTGCATGAACACGCTGCGACCTTGACGGTACTGATCCTCGAATTCCAAGTCCGTGAAAGGATGTCCCAGGCCCGGAAAAGTTGCCTGCCAAAGTTGGCGGCCGGTGTACACGTCGCGGGCGGTGATCGTGTCGACACCCGGCAGGATCACTCGACCCGCGACCACGTGCGGGATGGGACCGTGACCGTGTCGAGGCAGGATGTCGTCGTTGCTGGGACCACCGAACCAGAGAATCCCCAACGGCAAACGCACTGCGTCGTCTTTGGAAAAGACGGTGTTGGCGGAATCCGAGTATTGGTGCGTCCAATCATCGGTGTTGGGAATAGCTCCGTCCCGAGCCAGGACCAGTCGGTCCGCGTGCGGGACGACGCGTCCGTTAGGCGGTGAAAATTGCCTCAAAGCGTCCTGCAGATCGCTGTCCTTCATCGCCGCTTCGCCCAAGTTCAGGATCGCTTGACCACCGAACGGTCGCAGCATGTCGTACACTTCAGCCAACTGGGCTTGCCAGTCGATCGCTGAACTGCCGTCACCATCCCCTACCAGTACGGTCGCGTCCTGGACAACGATCAACGATGAGATATATCGAGGATACTGAGCCGATAGCTTTCCTGGCTCGTAGGGCAACAGAGCGATTTGCGTCCCGTACAGCCCGGCATCGTCCCACCGACGCCGCAACCGCTGGATCTTCGCCGTATCCGTATCGATGCCAACAAGCCTTAATTCGGTCTGTCGCGCCAGTTGCTCCATCCATCGACCATCCCCGACGCCGACAAACAGCGCGTAACCCTCACGGACGCCGGTTTCGGCGACGATCGCCTCGGCCTGCTCGGCCGCTTGTTGGTCGTCCGTGTCCAGCGATTCCGCAGTCTCCTGCTGCGCTGCTTCCTCATGCCGAGTTGTCGGACGGTCGATCGCGTCGCCGAAGCAGTACATGGCACCCGAGTCGGTGGTCAGGATCAAACGGTTGCGTGCTGCCAGGATCGAATACACCGGACCGTCCAATCGATCCTGCAACTGGGCGGCTCGACGCTCCAGTTCCGGATCTTCCAGACGGCCCCTGCCTTCCGCGCCCCCGTCGCTCATTCGATACTTGTGGCCGTGATTGAAATAGAATTGGCCATCCGTCCTCACGCGATAGCCCCCCTGCGGCTTGGCTCGCATGTTGATATGGATCAGATCTCCCGTATGGCGATCCACCAGCACCGGCGGCGTTCGCCCGCCCGAGACGACCAGCCGGTCTTCGCTGGCCGCCAGGTACCCCTGCGGCGCCAGGGCGGCGAACGCATAGGCGCCGCCGTGCGGTTGAGCTGCCCACTTGGCGCCATCGCCCGTATTCGCCCAGACCACTTCGCCCGTGTCGGCCTGCAATGCGTACAGGAACGTTCCGTGCATCGGCCAGATCCCCGCGCCGAAATACACGATGCCGTCCACGATCACCGGACCGCCGCGAGCCGGCCACGTGCTGATGACTCGTTCGTTGCCCAGCACACGTTGCGGCGCGGGCGCCGCGCGAAACCGCCATTGCAACTCGCCCGTCCGGGCGTCCAGGCAGTACAGATGCCCATCGTCCGAAACGCAGTACACGCGCCCGTCGGCTGCGGCCGGAGCCAATCGCAGCGGTCCATCCGTATAGTAACGCCACAGCTCGTCGCCGCTGTCCAGGTCATAGGCCGTCAGACGATCCGAGACCATCGACGCCACGAAAACCGTATCGCCCAGCACGATGGGCGAATACGAACGATCGAATTCGAGCTTGTCGCCATCGTCACCTTGAGCCCGCCATGCGGGGCGTGGCGTGGGAAGTTGCCTCATCCAATGCAGATGCAGTGTTTCCGGCAGCTCCGTCGACAACCGAGCTTGACGCCCCGGATCCCCGCCCCACATCGGCCAATCTTCCGCGTCAAGCTGGCACAGCCAGCCTGAGCAAAATGCGAAACAAATCGCTAACGTCGTCTTTCGCAACATCGTCCATCTCCTTGCCAGTTGTGCTTCTGCGTATGACATTCAGTCTACCTGTTATTTCACCCGCTGCAACAATCAACTCGTATTGCATGGAACCGCTGCCTACGAAGAACTGGTTGAATTGCTGGACGAGCGGGGGATCGGGTACTGGACGAACGAGGATCAGGCGGTTCGCCTCGATCTACGTGGAGAGGTGGCCGTGTATCGGATCACGGCCGGGGTCGAGCCGGAGACGGATCAGTTTCAGGTCGTGGGACGCTTGCCGGTGCCGGTGCCCGAGGGTTGTCGCACCGCTGCGGCCGAAACTATTGCCCGCGCCAACTACGGCTTGCGCTTGGGCAAGTTCGAGTTGCATCTCGACGACGGCGAAGTGCGGTTTCAGGTCTCGCAGTTCCTCGTCGACGATGCCATAGGCCAGGCGGTGATCGACCGCATGATCGGCATAACCGTCAACATGCTGGACACGTATCTGCCGGCGCTGTTGTCGGTGGTGTACGCCAATGAATCACCGAAAGAGGCTGTTGGACGGGTCGAAGCAGGGTGTTGACGACAGAAAGACGCCTGACGGGTGTGGTGATCCCAGACGCAGTGATGGACCGCCTTTTTGCCGATTTGTGATTGGGCTGCTTTCAGGGTTTTTCTCGCGGAGGTGTGTCACTGCCCGCATAATCCGCAAAGTTTCTCAGCACTTAGACGACCAAGTTGCCACATTCGACGCTTCTGGATGCTTTTAATGCCGCGCAACGTCTAGTAGACTTTACGAAACTCCAAATTCTCTCGTCCTGTTCAAAGGGGCGGATCGGTGAAGAAGTTGTGTGAATATCTGAAAGTGGCCAAGGCTGCCGAGTTCATCGGCGTGAGCCAGACCACGCTCCGCAAATGGGCAGATCAAGGCCAGATCCCCATGTACGTCAACAAGGCCAACGGTTACCGGTTGTTTCTCCAAAAAGACTTGGAGAAGTTCCTCGGGGACATGGCGAGGCCCGTGAAGCAGCGTCAAGGGACGACGCAGCGAGACGCCCATCGTCCCAAGTCGTCAGCGAGGTGAATCGATGGATGTCTTCCGGCTTCGCAACAGCGTCATCCACGATTACGCGGAGTATGTACGCAGCTTCGTGCGGATTCGCGAGGCGCGTCTTCGCCATTTCGTGGAACAGAGCCTCGCCGACCAATCGCTGTGGCCACAGCCGCTGATCCAGATGAACCCTAGCTTCGAATCCGGTGGCTGGATCGACGACCTGGTCAATCGTCGCATGCTACATCCCGAGTGCCAAAAGATTTTCCGGATCAAGACGGACGATGACGTAGTCGGCGAACCCATGCGGCTGCACCGTCACCAGCTCGATGCGATCGAGGCGGCGTGCTCGAAAGCGAATTACGTGCTGACCACGGGGACCAGTTCCGGCAAGAGTCTGGCGTACCTGATTCCCATCGTCGATCAGGTGCTGCGAACCGGTCGCGGACAAGGCGTGCAGGCCATCGTCGTGTACCCGATGAATGCGCTGTGCAACAGCCAATTCGGCGAACTGGGAAAGTTCCTGTGCATCGGATATGGCGAAGGCAAGCAACCGGTCCGGTTTGGACGATACACGGGTCAGGAAGATCAAGAGAAGCGCGACCAGATCATACAGAACCCGCCTGACATCCTGTTGACCAACTACGTGATGCTGGAGTTGCTGCTCACGCGGCCCTTCGAGCGGTCGTTGGTCAACGCCGCCCGCGGGCTCAAGTTCCTGGTGCTGGACGAGTTGCACACCTACCGTGGCCGGCAGGGCGCTGACGTGGCCCTCTTGGTCAGACGTGTTCGCGAGGCGTGTGAAGCGCCCGACATGCTGTGCGTGGGAACGTCGGCGACGATGGCCAGTGGCGGTACGTACGCCCAGCAGCGGGGCGAGATCGCCAAGGTGGCGTCGCGTCTCTTCGGTGTGGAAGTGAAGCCCGACCACGTCATCGGCGAAACGCTGACACGTGCGACTCCCGCCGTCG
Organism: Planctomycetaceae bacterium; assembly: GCA_007121535.1. Taxonomy (GTDB): domain Bacteria; phylum Planctomycetota; class Planctomycetia; order Pirellulales; family Pirellulaceae; genus SKKK01. The sequence goes on from SKKK01000046.1 coordinate 15,421, forward strand.
ACTTTCGCGACCAACAGACCTTGAGCCAGCTCCGACAGAATGTCACCGAGGACCAGGCAGTGCCCACGTCCTACGACGCTTTCGTCCAATCTCCGATGGCCAGTTGGCTGGAAAGCCACTTTGGTCTGGATCGTGAGGCGGGCAGCGACTGGCTCAAGCGGGCGCAGCCACGGCCCATCATCGGCGATTGCGGCGCGGCCACCGCCCTCAGCACCCTGGTCGGCTTGGCTCCCGATGTCTGTGAGGCAGCGATCCGGCGTTGGCTCTTGGCCGGCTACCACTGCGAGGTTCACCCCGACACCAAGGCCAAGCCTTTCGCCTGCACCAATTCATCAGCCGCGGAGACGCGGTTTTCGCCTCCCTGGAGGAGAACGATCAACGGCACTTGTCGCTAAGCGGCCAGCAGTTTGTACCCGGCAGCGATCGCCAGAAGATTCTGCTGCCGTTGGCGTTTTGCCGCGAATGTGGCGCGGAGTACTTCTCCGTGTGGAAGGTGACTGACACCGCCACGGGCCAGGTGCATTTCAAGCCGCGCGACCTTCAAGACCGGGTGGACGACCCTGACGAGGGAGAAGCCGGGTTCCTGTATCGCGATCCGGCCAACCCCTGGCCCGAGGATGCGGATGAGGTGCTGGCTCGTCTCCCCGATGAATGGCTGGAGGAAGTCAAAGGGCGGCTCAAGATCCGCGGCACTTTGCGCGACGAGGTGCCCCGGCCAGTTTGTCTCGGCCCGAGCGGAGCCGTGGAAGCGGGCGGTCTGACGTTCTGGTACACCCGCACGCCGTTCCGGTTCTGCCAGAACTGTGGCGTTTCCTACCGCGTCCGCCGCGGCAGCTCCGACTTTGGCAATCTGGCCACGCTGGCCAGCGGTGGTCGCAGTACGGCGACGACGATCCTGAGCATCTCTTCCGTCCGTTTTCTACGAGACGAGCAGTCGTTGAAGGACTATGCCCGCAAGCTGCTCAGCTTTACGGACAATCGGCAGGACGCTTCGTTGCAGGCCGGGCATTTCAACGATTTCGTCGAGGTCAGTTTGCTCCGCGCCGCCCTGTACAAGGCAGCCGCCGCGACCGGTGAAGAGGGTATCTCACACGACGAGTTGGCGATCAAGGTCTTCAAGGCATTGGAATTGCCGCTGGAGTTGTTCGCCCGCGAACCGGGTGTCCAGTTCGCGCAGAAAGCTGACACCGAGAAAGCGTTTCGCAACGTGCTGGGCTATCGGCTGTACCGGGATCAGAAGCGCGGCTGGCGGATCACGTCGCCCAACCTGGAACAGTGCGGGCTGCTGCGCATCGAGTACCCGTCGCTGGACGAACTATGCCGGGCGGAATCCTTCTGGCAGGACTGTCATCCAGCGCTGGTGTCGGCCACGCCGGGGTCCGCGGTCGTTTGCAGTGCATCTCGAAGCGTTGAAAGATCAATGCGACAGCCAGTTGGAACGGAGCTGGTTGAATTTTCTAGCATTGCGGGGAATGAAGCTCCCAACCGTCGCCCAGAAATACTACCAGCAGTGCGGGACCAGGCCGGATTTCGTCTACGAACGGCAGCATACGGCGATCCACGTCGATGGGCCTCCGCATGATTTCCCGGACCGTCAACAGCGCGACCAGGAAAAGACGTCGGCCATGGAGGACCTGGGCATCACCGTGCTGCGTTTTCACCATCGGGATAGATGGGACACCATCATCGCTGCCCACCCGAACATCTTCGGTGTGGCCCGAGAACCCATTCGCGACTCGACCACGGAAGACGTAGAGGCGGACGGTGAACTGGATCTCGACCTGTTTCCCGGTCAGTGGCACGCCGTTGTTGAGACGCTGGCCGCGAGCGGCGATGGAACCATCGAACCCGGCGGCGACGTCACCGAAGCGGGCACGGTTCTCGGCGGCTACGTGTTGGAGGTTCTTCGGGACGGCAGATCACTGCGCGTGGTTGACGCGGGGGATGAAGATGCCGAGCGCATCGTCAACGCCCTCCAGCAGCAGGGATTCGCCGCTGTTGCTGTTGATCCCAACGCACCAGACGCAGTGGATCGGATTCGAGCCGCCGAAGGAGGGCAAGTATGAGCACCGTCAACATCGCCAAGACATTCTCGGCTTCGACGAAGAAACTCAGCACGGCGGATCGCGGACGCGTCCTCGATTTCCTGACCAAGTTCCTAGACGATCCAGGCAGCCCGGGGATGAACTTCGAGACGATCGAAGGTGCCAAGGACCGCTGTATCAAATCCGCCCGCATCACAGGCGGCCTGCGGACCGTCGTTCACCAGGGGGACGGTCTATTCACGCTACTGTACGCCGCCCACCACGAAGAAGCCTACCGCTGGGCCACGCAACGCCGTGTCGAGCATCATCCCGTGACAGGCACCCTGCAAATCGTGGAAACCGCCGAAGGTGTTGAAC
>SKKK01000220.1 GCA_007121535.1 Planctomycetaceae bacterium
CGCCGGTCGAATCAATGTCAACGTAGGACAACTCTCCAACGCATACGAAGTGCGTATCGTCACTGCGGTGTTGCCAATCGCGATGATAGTGCCCAAACAGCCACAAGCTAGGTGCATGCTGATCCAGCAAACGCATCAAGAAGTCGTTCGATCGTGAGGGGCAAAAAACGGCTCTGGGATTTGGCGGTCCCAACTGCAGATTGTATTGCCAGACGAATCGGGCGATATCCGTGGGGGCATCGTGCGAAAGCATGATTTGGGGTTTGGCCAGCAAGTACTTCTGCTCCGCAGCAAGCATCTGCGCGTCCGTCAACTCTTCGTTCTCAAACCAAATCCTCTTTCCGAGTTCGCGTCCGCGGCGGACCAGCTTCTCGCGGTCGGAGGAGGCGGCGCCGCGGACGAAGAAGAAGTCGACTCCACCCCAACAAACTGCCCCGTAGTCGCCAAGGCTGTGCGGCGGCAGTCGGTCGTAGTGGTCGTGATTCCCTGGAAAAAATCGGTGGCGGCTCGCATCTACATTGGCAGCCAACTGGTCGTACGTTTCTCCGTCGCCCATATCGCCGACCTGAATCGAGTAGGCAGCATCCGAGATGATCTCGAAGTACGGGCGGGCCCCTCGCCTGCACAAAGTGTCCCGGTCAACCTGAGCGTGGACATCGCCGATGATGCGCAACGTGGACATATACCGCCCTGTGAATGGGGCAACGAACTGCCACCGGTTCGCGATGGTCTTGAACCGTTTATCGTCACCTCCGGTTGGCGACATGCCGACCGGCGCAGCAGGAATCTTCGCTACCTCCACTTACGCATTATCAACATAATGAACGGTCGATCAATCCGTCTTCCCGACCGCATGGCAGATCGCCCTCTGCACGGAAGATCCCGCCGACGACCGCGGTCATCAACTGCTGCTAAATGGTATTCTATGCGGCGACGCCACAGTTATGCGGATGCCGACCATGCCCGCAAACACTCCCGCATCGCCACCTTGACGGCCAAGAATCCGTTCCGTATAACCCCAGCATCCAAGCGGATTGGCGGTCATTTCCAAGCAGGTTCAGGCATCAGCCAAAACAAGGATCTCGATGACCGCCGACCTGCCAACTTTGGTTGCGGCAATATCCCATGTTGACGAAGCGACACCGCAACCCAGGTCGGCAGGAAATCCGCTCAGACGTGAAACGACAAGGATCGTTGCCTGGGGCCCGTATTGGCGGGCTCGCACATTTTGGTCTTCCCCGCTGCAGGCTCCGAACTATGAAAATGAGACATGCGATTGTCTGTGTGGGATTGATATCCGCCGTTGCTGCCATTGCCGCGGGAGCACGGGGGGCAGACGCTTGGGTCACCGTCGAGCCCGAAGAGTTTGAAGAGGCAATCAATAATCCACTCAAAGGGTTCCGCGCCCATCACAGCAATGGGTACGGGCTGATCGAGCGCCGGTACATCGGGTGGAACTCCATCGAGCTGAGCGCCGAGGACACGGTGGAGCGGATCATCGCTCACACAAACGCGATCACGCGTCGCGGGGACAAGTGTTTCGGCGAACTGAACGTGAAGCTGGTACCACGCGTGTATTTGGACTGGGACGGTACCTTGGGCACGGCAAAGCGTCCCAAGCAGCATTGGCCCGCGGACATGGCTGAGTTCGACTACGACAGCCCCGCGTTCCAAGAGCGTCTGGAGCAACTGATCGCGAAGCTCGGGCAGGCATGGGATAACGATCCACGCATCTTCGCCATCCAGATGGGACTGATCGGCTACTGGGGCGAGCACCACAATCCAGCGCCTACCAAGGCACAGCGACGTCTGTTGGCCGGCGCCTTTCAGAAAGCATTCAAGAACAAGCCGGTCCTGGTGCGGCACACCGACGCGGAGTTCATGGATGCAGGTTTCGGGATCTACTACGACACCTTTGCCTACGTTGGCCGTGAGCCGCCTGACGGGGACAGGCATCAGTTCCCCTGGCAGGCGACTCACGTCTACCGGGATATCTGGAAGCATGCGCCCATCGAAGGCGAGGTCGAATACAACTGGCAGAAAGAGCGCCGTGATGCTGATCCCGAAGGGACATTCGGGCGTACGCCTGATGAAACGATGATGGTGCCCGCCTACCGCCGATACATGATCGACAAGATCCGGCGTTACCACGCCAGCTACCTCGGTTGGATCTCGGGGTATACATCGGACGATCCGGCTGTGCTGGAGGGCGCGGCCGAGTTGCAGAAGGCTTTTGGGTATCGTTTTGTGATCGATTCATTGAGCTACCCCGAGACGTGCCAGCCTGGCGGGAACTTGCCCCTGCAGATGGTCGTCCGGAATACCGGAAGCGCCCCATTCTATTTGGACTGGCCCGTGGCCGTCGCCCTGCTTGATCCGCAGACCCGAAAGCCGGTGTGGTCGGCCCCGCTGGATGGTGTGGATGTTCGCCGTTGGCTGCCCGGAGAGGACTGGGACAGCGATGCTTTTGCCTACCGCGTTCCGGCGAAGCAATACGAAGCATCCGGCAGTGCCCAGCTTCCATCGGATCTGCGCGATGGCGAGTACATTCTCGCCATCGGGATCCTCGATCGGCAAGGCGGCATGGTCCCCAGCGTCCGTTTTGCCATACGGAACTATTTTTCCGGGGGCTGGCATCCGTTCGGGTTCATCGGCGTAAGTGCTCCGCCGCGCGACACGGCGTTGAAGGACGTTTTCTTCGACAGCCCCGCCTTCGACCGAACTCTTTCGTACCACGTCCCCGAGGAACTCCTGGCCGTTCGGCCGCCACCCGCGCCAAAGATCTCTCCGGTGTCGCGCTGGGAACCTGATCCCCGGGTGGAGTTGATCAATCCATGGCGTTATTGGACGCTGGTCAGGCGATCTGACAAAATCGAAAAACGGGTCAGCGCCGATGGACCGCTGGAGGGCCCCGCCGGACGACGTGTGCTGAGCGTGGTGGGCGACTTCGGACGAGGCAGCAATCTGAGCTACACGTTTTTCAATCGTGGCAAGCTCGACCCTGGCCGCTATCGGTTTTCGTGCCGCGTCAAAGGAACGCCCGGTTTGACCGTACGGTTCGACGTCGCCGATGGTTGGCGAAGTGTCATCAACGGAGTCGCCGTGCCCCTCTCACCCCAATGGCGTGAGCATCAGATCGAATTTGACATCAAGGCTACGTTTGAGAACGAGACTCGCCTGCGCTTTGGCCTACCTGCCGAGGCCAGCGGCGAGTTCCACTTAACCGCCCCCCGGCTCCGTAAGATCGACGAAGACTGACCAGACAAGCGGAGTTGGTACGGCACAAGGGACCGGCAAGACCATCCGTGTCGGATTCGTCTTGGTGGAAATGCAACGCGATCGGACGCCATATTCAGACGATGCACGGCAGCCATCGGATTCCCACGATGCTCAAGCGAGCCGACCAGCTCAGCCGCGGGCATCTGCGATCGAAGTCACGAGGAGTAGCAGACGCATGATTCAACGTTACCCATCAGCCCTGATTCAAAATGCCGTCGCGACCCTGTTGCTGGCTGTGTTGCTTTGCGGGAACAGCCTGATGCGTGTGGCCGTTTCAGCCCAGCCAGCAGTACCCGCAAGCGACCTGCCAGCAGACGGCATCTATCCCCAGGGCCGGAAACTGGTTTTTGCCGGGTATTCCGGCGATCCGGCTCGGGATCTGGCCAATGGCTTCACGCTGGCCGGGCCGGTCTACGGCGACCAGGAACTTTATCTGGAACACTGTTTCGCTCGTGCAACGGGGCTTGAACGCTGGTTTCTCTGGTGCAACGGGGCTGGCAGAAGCGAAGGCGACAAGGCCCTCTGGTCGCTGGTGCCTTATGGAAAGGGTTGGGTCAGTGACTTTTCGTGGAATGTATGTATGGAACGCTGGTAGCTATGGCGGCTGTGATCGCGACGGCTCAGCCTGATGTCTCTGGGCAATCGCTGCGTCCCGAGGGGACGGACATCGCATCAAGCGGCTGGTGCGGGCAGGGCGTTTGTTTCCGGTTTGAATGGTACAGCGGTTCTCTTTCTTAGCCATTAGAAATCCTGTCAGTGATGGGAACGGGCGGAAGTCCGAACGTCCCGTAGGAAACTCGATATCAAGTCGAAGACCATCTGCACTTTCGTATGACCGAAATCTGCTTCAGCAACGAATCCGCGACTACGAAGTAGCGGCCCGGGGGCCGGCCGAACGGGGCATTGGCCCTCCCACTCGGCGATTCCGTCGGGTTTGACAAGCAGCCAGCAGTGATAATGTCCAGCGAAAATCAGCCGGTTCGGTACGGACATCGGAATCTGACCATTTTCGAAGACCGTAATCGAACGAACGTCCTCGCGCGGGGCGAACGAACGGTGCATGGCGGCGGGACGGGCTGGTCTAGGCGCGAACGTCAATCCTGATAGCGACGAAAAAACGGAACGACCGTTCGCGGCGTCAACGGGCGTTCGCATAAAACGCGGCAACCGGTCCTGTCGCAGAGCCAACCGAATCGCCGACGGCGACGGGACCGGACAGATCCATTCGCCGGGCGACATCGGGATGGATGGCGTCGCGTACTGGACTTCCGAGGGGCCACCGTGTATCATGATGGCGACGTAAGAACGAAGAACCGCCCGAAGAGCAACCGTCGGCCACATGGCACGGCGGGTCATCTGCTGGGGGAAACCGAAGATGGCTTCGGCCAGCAGAGTCGGGACCGGCGCAGTTCCACGTCAGCGGCCAGGTGACCTGGCAAGGCCGGCCCGTGCCGACCGGCATGGTCACGTTCACCCCCGACGTCGGCCATGGCAACTCCGGCCCGCAAGGGTATGCCGAGATCCGCAACGGGCGCTATAGCACGCGAGGTCGCGACGGCCGGGCGACGGTGGGCGGTCCGCACGCTATTGCCGTGCTCGGGTTCGATGGCAAAAACCCGACCGAGGAGTCGCCCCACGGGCGGCGGTTGTTTCCCGAATACCAACTCGAGCACGACCTGCCGCAAGGCCGGGGCACCCTCGACATCAACGTACCAGCGCGATAGAAAGGCCGACTATGAACAACGAGAAACGTACGATGCACGAACGCGCCCGAGCGATGCGATGGGCGGCACTGTTGACAACGCTATGGGCGGCCTTCGTGGCCGCGGTGGGGCTGGCCAGGGCCGATGCGCCGCCCAAGACGGCCGCCGGCCTGCCGGCGGAAGCCGGGCTGGAACCGTTTTTGGGCGCGCCGCGTTTCGACGGGCAGCCGCTTTTCCACGGGCAACGGTTTCCCAACGTCGTAGTGGCTACCGATGGCGCCGTATTGGCCACCTGGGGAGGGCGGCCGGCCGAGCACAGCTACATGGTGCGTCGAAGCGAGGACGGCGGCGAAACGTGGGCGCCGGCGATGACCATCGCCGAGCCCGGCTTCCACGGCGGCGGCGCCCTGGTCGACGAGCGCAGCGGCAACGTACTTGTGTTCGTCGACGATGCCCATCCGCCGCGCACGCCCCAAAAGACGCTCGAGGGCCTGGAAGTCTATCGCAGCAAGGATCACGGCAACACCTGGGAACGTATCGACGTGACCA
>SKKK01000119.1 GCA_007121535.1 Planctomycetaceae bacterium
AAGGCAAGCTGCTTCAAATTGTTCGTGCATTGGCTGCGGCGAGCTGCCTCGCGAGCAGCTTGAACCGCTGGCAGCAGCAATGCAACAAGTACACCGATGATGGCAATGACCACCAGAAGCTCGACCAGTGTGAACCCAGTTGGCGAACCTGCGCGAACTTGCGAACGATGTTGAGAACTCATTTGAAAACTCCTTTACTACCAACAAGACTAGACTTAGAAGAACCTCTGCTCTTAATCTGAAGTCCCCAGCAAGAAAAGTCAATCCCCTCGTCGTTCTTCGGGGAAAAAAACGTGCTGCACTTTGGAGCAGATGACAAAAAGACGAGATCAGGCGGATTTGCGGCGATTGAACGATCCGGCTTCGAGTCACCTTGCAAGCTTCGGAATTCGGCTTATATTAGGAGACCTTATTAGCAGGGTCGGACGATTTTCCAGCCCGGCCGGGTCCCATGTTTTTTACAAGACATTGAACCACAGTGACTGAGTTCGCGTAGTGAGCCGTATTCCCAAAGAAACGGCCGAGAATGGTCTGTTTGGGAAGCGGTGCAGTAGCCTGTTGGCGGAGAAACTTGATGGACATGCCAGCGACAAGTGAAATGCCCACGACCCAGGACGCTGTATCGGCGGCGTCGGGCAGCGATGTCATCATCGAAACGCGGAACCTGACCAAGGTATATCGCGATTTCTGGGGACGACAGAAGGTCCGTGCTCTGAAAGCGTTGGATTTGGAGGTGCGTCGAGGCGAGATCTTCGGGCTGTTGGGGCCCAACGGATCGGGAAAGACGACCACGATGAAGTTGCTGTTGGGGTTGCTGTTTCCGACCAGTGGCCAGGCGTTGGTGTTCGACAAGGACGCCACGGACGTCAGCAAGAACGAGCGGATCGGTTATCTTCCGGAAGAATCCTATCTGTACCGATTCTTGAACGCCGAGGAAACCTTGGACTTCTATGGTCGGTTGTTCGACATGCCGGCCGATTTGCGACGGCAACGGATCAACGAATTGATCGACAGCGTCAATTTGGGATGGGCGCGGCGGCGTCAGTTGAAGGAATACTCCAAGGGGATGGCGCGGCGTATCGGTTTGGCGCAGGCCCTGATCAACGACCCCGAACTGATCATGCTGGACGAGCCTACAACAGGTTTGGACCCGATCGGAACGCGAGAGATGAAGGACTTGATCCTGCGTCTCCGAGATCAGGGCAAGACGGTCCTGATGTGTTCGCATCTGTTGGCCGATGTCCAGGACGTATGCGATCGGATCGCGATCCTGTATCAAGGCGAATTGAAGGAACTGGGGCGCGTCGACCGTTTGCTGACGGTCCAGGACGTGACGCAGATCCAGGCTCGTGGTTTGAGCCAGGAGGCCCAGGACGAGATCAAGGCGGTGATCCAAAGGCATCAGGGGACGCTGATGTCGATGAGCAACCCGACCTCGACGTTGGAGGAATTGTTCTTGAATATCGTGCGTGACAGCGAAGCTCGCCCAGGACGACGGGCTCAAGAGAAGCAGTAAATCTATGGTACTGGAAAGAGAAATCCTGCCGTTTTTGGTTTGGCTGTTGCCTCGAGTCGACAGCGACGGTGTATTGCAGTTGGGTGCTCTGCTGCTGGTGCTGCTGATCGCTGCGGGGTTGTTGGTCGCATCCTTGTTCATCGCTTACTTGCGGATGATCATCGTCCAAGGGCCCGGCGAGGGGTTTTATGCCGTGGCCAAATCCGTGGCGATCGCGGTGACCAAGGACTTTCCGAACACATCGTGGCGCCGCATCGGGGCGATGACCAAGTTGGCGATCCTGGAATCGTTGCGTCGCCGTGTGCTGATCGTGTTCTTCGTTTTTGCGTTGTTGCTGTTGTTCGCCGGTTGGTTCCTGGATCCTGCCAGCGATCATCCGGCTCGGTTGTACATCAGCTTCGTATTGACGGCGACCGAACGCTTGATGCTGGCCATGGCCATCTTGTTAAGCACGTTCAGCCTGCCCAACGATATCAAGAACCGCACCATCTACACGGTGATGACCAAACCGGTCCGGGCCAGCGAGGTGGTTTTGGGGCGTGCATTCGGTTTTTGTGCGGTGAATTCCGTGCTGTTGCTGCTGATGGGAGCGATCAGCTATGGCTTTGTGGTGCGAGGTCTGGACCATGCGCACACCATCGATCCCGATGAGCTGGAGATGATCGTCGACGCGGACGGTCAACAGATTTTGACGGGACGCACCTCGTTTGACATGGGGCACCGCCATGAGGTGACGCTGGGGCCGGACGGCATCGGCCGCACGGGTCGAATGATGGACCACGAGCATCAGGTTTGGGTCGAAGGCGAAGGCGAGAACCGTCGCTACCGAATCGGCCCGCCCGAAGGTTCGCTGGTCGCACGCGTCCCCATCTACGGGACCCTCCAGTTCATGGACCGCACGGGACGGCCGGGAGAAGGGATCAGCGTCGGCAAAGAATGGACCTATCGACAGTACATCGAAGGCGGCTCGCTGGCTTCGGGGGTCTGGACGTTTCGCGGCTTGGACGAGCGTCAATTCCCGGACTACATCCCGTTGGAGATGAATCTGAGTGTCTTTCGCACTTACAAGGCGGATATTGTTTCGCCGGTTGCCGGAACGATTACGCTGAAGAACCCCACCACCGGCTTGACCAGTGAAGCGCTGCCTTTCGGTGCGCAGGAATTCGTGATTTATACGCACCCCATTCCGCGAGCCCTGAAAGCGGTCACTCCCGAAGGAACGCTGATCGACGTGGATTTGTTCGAGGACTTGGTCGACGAGCGCGGGGACTTGGAGGTGTGGATCGGTTGCTCTGATGCGGCACAGTACTTCGGGATGGCTCAGCCCGACGTCTACATTCGCGGTCGAGAGGGCTCGTTCGCCTGGAATTTCGCGAAGGCTTATTTGGGCATCTGGCTGCAGACCATCATCATCACGTTCTTTGGCGTGGTGTTCAGTACCTTCCTGACCGGCGCGGTGGCGATGTTCGCGACGGCGATCGTCTACACGGTGGGCCTGTTCCGCGAATTCATCATGAGACTGGTCTCGGGCGAACTCGATGGTGGCGGGCCGCTCGAAGCGTTGCTGCGCATCATCTTCCAGAAGAACGTGCAGATCGATCTGGACATGGGACCCGTGATCGATCGAGCGGTACCAATATTCGACCAATTGTTCCTGTTCTTTCTGTGGGTGGCGGCGGTCATTTTTCCGGACTTCACGGATTTCAACACCTCGCGCTTCGTTGCCTACGGGTTCAATATCAGCGGCAACATGCTGTTACAGCATTTCCTGGTGACGATCGCGTTTGTCATCGGATTGAGCATTTACGGTTACTTTTTCCTCAAGACTCGTGAGATTGCGGCATGAGCCAGGACGTATCCTTCCGACGCAAAGTCATTTACGCGGCGGCTATCGCCTTGCTGCTTTTTCCCCTGTTCCTGTTGGGGCAACCCGCGACGACCACAACCTCCGGCGGCGTGTTGGCTCAACTGCGGACCGAATACAATCTGGGACAGTCCGATTTGGGCGAGATCGATCCGGCCAGCGAGGCCATGAAGTTGGCGACGATGGGTCTTCGGCCCGTAGCGGTGATCACGCTGTGGGAAAAAGCCAACGAATACCACAAGAAGGAGGATTGGGATAATCTCTCCGCGACGCTGAATCAAATCATCAAACTGCAACCGAATTTCATTTCGGTTTGGGAGTTTCAGGCTCATAACCTGTCGTACAATGTTTCCGTGGCGTTCGATGATTATCGCCAGCGTTATCATTGGGTGAAACGCGGCATCAATTTTCTGACGGACGGCATTCGCTTCAACCGGGAAAACCCTCGCCTGCTGCACCAGATCGGCTGGATTACCGGACAGAAGTTCGGGCGAGCTGACGAGTACGTGCAGTTCAGGCAAATGTTCCGTGAGGACGACGATTTTCACCGGGAAATCAACGAAGAGGTGATTGTCGACGACGCGCTGGGATACGACGGGCGTCCCGACCATTGGCTCGTGGGGCGGCTGTGGTATCAGCGGGCTCAATCGGCGGTCGATACGATGGGAATTCCGCTACGAGGCAAGAGCCCCCTGATTTTCCATGCCTCGAATCCCATGTCGCTGATCAATTACGCCTCGGCGATCGAAGAGGAAGGCGTATTTGGCGAAACGGCGATGCGGGCCTGGCGCGACGGACAGCAAGGCTGGAGCGATTTCGGCGAGCGACAGATTCCCACTTCGTGGGGCCACAATGTGCGTCTGGCCGACTACGAACAAGTCCGCGAGCAAGCGGCAAAGATAGTCGAGGCGTTCTACGAGTTGGCGCCCGGGTTGCGCGAGCAGATCGAGCAGGAGAAACGCGAACAGTTGTCCGAAGAATTGCAGGCCGCTTTGGATATTCCGGAAGAAGAACTGACCGAGGACACGTTCGAATTGTGGGCCGAAGCGAAGCGGGCGACATTCGTGTCGCTACCCGAAGTTGCCGACCGTGTGGAAGATCGTCAGATACGCCAGCGGGCTCGACGATTGGCCGGCAGCATCCAAGAAACCCAGACCCTGGCAGATCGCACGGCCCAGTATCGTGGTACGGTCAACTACGAGTATTGGCGGACTCGGTGCGAAGCCGAACAGACGCCCGCTGCCTTGAGGGCTCGTGAGAATCTGTACAATGCAGGCATTTACTTGGATCAGGCGTCGCTTGAGGACGCTCGACGACTGTACGAAATTTCTTGGGACAACTGGCGGGAATTGTACGATGAATATCCGAGGCTGATGGACGCAGTCGAAGCGGATGATGTGCTGCAAGCCATCAGACGTTACGGCTCGTTGCTGCAGCAGTTGGACGAACCGTTGCCGGTTGACTTCCCCTTGTACGATTTCCTTGGCCGCTTCCACGATCGTCACGACGACACGCTGGACGATTTCCTCCGCCAGGCGTTACAGCAGCACCAACGGGCGGCGTTTGCAGCGCCACCCGAGCAGGACGAAGCGATGGAGCAGCAAGAGCCGGCAAGCTCGGAGGAATCAGCGGACCAGGACAAACCGGAAGAACCAGAGGAACCCGAGGAAGAAGAAGAGCTTGCAGAGCAAGAGGAGCCCGCCGTACCGGAGGAGGAGGGACAGGACCAGCAGGACGAAGCCACAGACGCCTGACCGATCGCTGATAGCGGATATTCTTATTCGTTATTTACGGCGAAACAAAGCACCCGACCAGCAGACACGTGCCGGTCCGCCTTATCCGGAGTGCGGCGGCTTGGCGCCGCTTTGGCTGTGTCTTCCTTTCTTTCTTCTTCTCCCACCGCTATCGTGCAGAATTCAAAGGCTGACGAAAGAGGAAAGCGGCGCCAAGCCGACGCACTCCAAAACGATTCACGCACAAATTCGCCGATTCCACCAAGAAATACCTGGCCGGGTGCCTAGTGCGTTGTCCAGACTAGATTTTTGGGTCGCGATGAGTGAGCGGCACGGCGCTAGCCGCCGTTGGCGTCCAGAACCGGCGGCTAGCGCCGTGCCGCTCACAATCCGCATTTTTCGCCTAGACAACGCACT
>SKKK01000103.1 GCA_007121535.1 Planctomycetaceae bacterium
GGTTGGATCTGAATGGTGTCGCCGTCGTTGGCCAGCGCCAGGGCCTCGCGGAGCGTCGTCTGCCCGTTGCTGAAGTCGACCGGGCCGTCCAGCAGAGAATCGACGGTGATTACGGCCAGCATCTCGCGACCTTCGAGCGTTTCGTAGAGCAGCCGCCGATGAGGCAAACGCTGGCGACGCCGGTCACCGCGTAGAAGACGACCAAGACGTGAACGGTGGCGTTGGTTTCTTCGAGCATGGCTGAGCATCGTCATCTTCCTAGTATTACGGATCGAATGGTCCCGGAAAAGCTCCCGCTGAGTTCGTACTCGTAAACCGCGGAAAGAACCCGACACCCTGAATCGAAAAAAATTTCGAGCCGGCCATCTGCCCGCGTGTCGGGGAATCCGGACGGTTTGCGAGTGAACGGGTAGGTGGATCGTTTCAACTCTGCAAAACAGGAGCCCGATCATGCAGCGTTCGCTATTCCGTGGTGTTTTGGTGCTTTTCGTTCTGGCTGCTGGCCTTCCGGCACACGTGGCGGTGGGCGATCCGATACACGCGAAACGGGTGATGGAAACATTCGAACGGGGGGTCGGATTGATGAGCCAGGATCGATACGGCGATGCCATCGAACTGTTTTCGCAAGTCATCGAACTGGAACCGCGTGCACCAGTCCCGTACCTCATGCGAGGCGTCTGCTGGCGAATGCAAGGCGAACTGGACCGGGCGATCATGGATTTGAACCAGGCCATCCGACTGGTTCCCGATTACGCCGACGCGTATCACAACCGCGGTCTGTGCTGGGCCGAAAAAGGCGACGATCAGCGGGCCATTCAAGATTTCAGCATGACCATCCGCCTAATGCCCGAGCACGCAAGTGCCTATGCCAGCCGAGGGCTGTGTTACAGCCGCAAAGGTGACGATCAGCGGGCCTTGGCCGACTTGGACCATGCCATTCGCATCGCGCCGGATCATGCAGTGGCCTATCTGAATCGAGCGGGCGTCCTGCGCCGTCAGGGGAAATTCGAACGGGCGCTGGCGGATTATGACACCTCGATCCGGTTGCAGCCGGATAATCCCGAGGTCTACGCTCATCGGGCCGAGTACCGGAAGGAACTCGGGCAATACGACTTGGCCATCGCCGACTACGACCAAGCGATCCGATTGGCTCCCGATCATCCGCCCTTCTACAACAACCGTGGTAGCTGTTGGGACGCGCTGGGCGAACGCAGTCGGGCGATTCGGGACTACGACCACGCCATTCGTTTGGCTCCCGATTGGGCGCTTCCGTACAACAACCGAGGACAGTCGTGGAGCGAGCAGGGCGAATACCAAAAAGCGATGGCCGATTTGGACCAGGCGATACGCTTGGAACCAGATAGCGCTCGCATCTACAACAATCGCGGGCTGTGCTGGGCCAGATTGGATGACCGCGAGAAAGCGTTGGCGGACTATGCGGAAGCCATTCGCCTGGATTCCGAGTACCGGCTGGCATACAGGAACCGCGGTTCTTTCTACTACGAACGGCTCGAATTCGAGTTGGCGCTGCCGGATTGGGATCAGGTGATCCGTTTGGCGCCCGACGATCCGGAGGGCTACGAGAATCGTGGCATGTGCCATCACGCGATGGAAAACTATGATTTGGCCATCGCTGACTTCGATGAAGTCATCCGTCTGAACCCGGACGATGCGGCCGGTTATTTCGGCCGCGGCCTATGCCATAGCGTCATCGGTGAATACGGGAAAGCCATCTCGGATATGACCGAGGTTATTGGCCTGGACTCGAGCAACGTGTCCGCTTACATGGTACGAGCACGATCGCTGCGGAGGTCAGGCGAGTACGCGAAAGCGATCGAAGATATCGAGCAGGTCCGTCGCCTGGCGCCCCGCGACGATTGGTCTTACGTAGCATTGGCTTGGTTGCGAGCGACATGCCCGGACCCGTCGTACCGGGACGGCGCCGATGCGCTGTGGAATGCCCAGAAAGCTGTTCGGATGGGCGGGAAAGACTGGCACTGCTTCGAAGCCCTGGCAGCGGCGCACGCCGAAAACGGTCAATTCGACCGGGCCGTGGAAGCGCAGACTAGGGCTCTCCAAGCGATGGACTCGGATCGGTGGGCATCCCAGGAGGATCGGGACAAGGTACGGTCGCGCTTGGCGCTCTACCGAAAACGTCAGCCGTATCGCGAAGATCCAATCGCAGAGCAGACGGCAGAAGCGGCCGTCGTCAGAACGCGGACCTGGACCGATGCCACCGGGCGATTCTCGATCGAAGCCGACCTGCAGGAAGTCCGGGCCGACGCCGTGGTGTTGAAACGTGACGACGGCATCCGGATCACCGTCCCCTTCGCTCGGCTGAGCCCGGCGGATCGTGATTATCTGGCATCGTTGTCCGCACCGCAGACTGCGGAGACGGAGGCCACGGACGAGGACGATTGTCAGGCGACGCCCCCAGCGGCATCCGATGCGCCGCCTGTCCTGCAACCGGTGAGTGCTCCGCCGGCCGGTGACAGCCGCCAGCGGGCTTTCCAGCGGGCTCGGGAGGACGCCGACCGGGCGATGCGCCAGTAAGCACCCGGCCAGGAGTTTCTTGACGGAACCAGAGTCGTAGGATGGACATTCTTGTCCGTCATATACCGCACGACGGACAGGAATGTCCATCCTACATTGTGTACGGAAACTCATGGCCGGGTGCTTACTGCATGCGCTCTTTGTGCCGGCTTCCTGCCGCTTTTTTTGTCGGGTGATCCGCGTGCTTTGCGAGTATCCAAGTAGAGACACATCACGAGTTCACGGGTAGGAGAGACCACGATGTCCAGCACACACTCCACGTTGTTTTGGATCGTTGCGATCGTCTGGGGCGCCGTTACCACCAGTCCGGCGTCGGAAAACGGCAACGCCTTTCGGACTTGGCGGGATCGGGAAGGCAATCCCTTTCAAGCCCGATTGATCAATTTCAACCCGCAGACGACTGCCGTCACGTTGCGTTCGCCGTGCGGAGAGGTTGGTCGGTTCCCTCTGATGGCCTTCTCGCCCAACGATCAGGATTTCATCCGGGCGTCCTTCGTGCCTCGCATCTGGACTAGCGCCGATGGCCGCAAGACAGACCCGCTGATGTACGGGGGCATGGAAGGAACGCGGGTGCGGCTGCTGGCGAAATCGGGCAATCCGTTTCGTACCGAGTTCGCCAACCTGAGTCCGGCCGACCAGGCGTTTCTTCGCAGAATCGACCCCGAGGTCGTTCCACAACGGCTCCGGGTGGCCGATAACGCGTCGGGCAACTCACCGGCCCCCAGCGCCGGAACAGAACCCGAACCGGTCGTCGACGCCGATCCGAATCCCATCCACGCCGGCTTGGTCCGTCGATATGCCGAGCCCCGGACATGGCTCATCGACGATGTCGCGTTGCCGGAATCCCGGTTCATCTCGCGACAGAACGGCTCGGTCCTGTTGGCTCTGCACGATGGCGCACAACGGACCGTTCCGGTAACGTCGCTTTCGGAAAACGACGTGGACTACATCCGGGAGTTCGAAGCCCGCATCCGGGCACTGACGCAAGAGCACCCCTGGCAGTCTGCCATCATCCGGGTCGGAGCAAGCGGGCAGAACCGGCTGCAAGTTCGAGGGATTTCCCTGTCCAGCGACGGAAGGAGGCTGGCCGTGACCTATCGTGGTTATCATCACCGCGAAGTGCATGCTCTGCGATATTTCGATGCTGCCAGCGGCACGTTGCTGGGCACGCACGAAATACCCGAGCGGATGCGGTCGGCCGTCGGGGGATCTCAGGGCTTCGCTTTTCTCGATGCGGAAGATGCTGTCGCGCTGACCGACGTCGAACAAACTCGCGGCCAACAGACGTTCCATTCCTATCGCGTGGTGGTGGCGTCGCTCGGCGGCAACGTGCTGCGCATCTCGCCGCCGATCGGGGCGACGACCGGTCGCAGCTCGGTCAGAGCCCTGAGGGTGTCGCCAGACGGCAGCCAGATAGCCCTTGCTTACCACGTGAACAACGCGCAGAGCCACTCGACGTCGGTCGAGGTGGCTATTCTGGACACGGCAACGCTCGAAAGGTTGCATGCCTTTACGGCGCCGGTGTCCATCGACCGTTCGATGAACGCACGTCCGTCCTTGGCTTTCTCGCCAGATGGCCGCCGCTTGGCGATGTTGTACTTCAACCAGCATCTGGCGATGTGGGATCTGGCGACCGACCGGGAGATCCCGATCTTTCAGCGAGTGAGTAACTCGCACCCCATCATCCAATTCGATGATACCGGCAGCGGGCTGATCACGTTCGGTGCGCGAAGTGCCTCGATCATCGACTTGGCGGGCGGAGGAACCCGTGACCTGCCGTTGCCTGATCGGTCGGCGCAGCCGCTCACGTTCTCCCGCACCCAGCCGCTGTTCGCCACTTCCGGCAGCGGCGCCGATCCCGACTGCATCATCGTACTGCGGGAACTGCGTCTCCATCAGACGGTCCAGCGCCTGACGGGCCACCGCAGCACCGTGGTGCAACTGACCTTCGCAGAGAACGGAGAACGCCTCGCCAGCCTGGACCAAGACGGAATCGTCCGCGTCTGGGACATCACCAGGGCGCATTAACTCTTCTTCCCCCGGCTCCCCACCGGTCCTGCACCGGTGGGAGCCCGGTTTGGCAACTACCGCCGCGCCTCTTCCAATATCCTTCCTACCTTCATCCCCTCGCCCGCTCCCGCTCCCGCTCCCCACCGGTCCCGCTTCTCAGCCGGATCGACCGGGGACGAGTGTGCTGGCAAGCCGGATCAGGCCGCCCAAGCCATCTTCGGTCGCGTAATCTGCAAGCTGGTGTCCACCGGCCGGTAGCCGCACGACCTTGGCCTGGCCGCGCGTCACAAGGGCCTCGGTGAGATTTCGATTGACGGGATGGTTCGCGACTCGATCCTGCGGGGCGACGTACAGCCACAGTTTCTCCACCCAATGGTCCGGGCAGACGAAGTCGCGCGGGATCGCATCCGCTCCCAACCCGGCTCCGCCGAAGCAACGCGGCATCTCGTGCAGACCATGCAAACCGAGCGATACGCCGCCGGAAAACCCCGTCACGAAAAAAGGCAGCCTCGCCCACGGCTCGAGCATCTCGCTCGCCACGTGGACGTTCCAGGTCACGGCGGCCCGGTGATCGGTGGCGAAGCGGTTGAACGGAAGGTCGTACGGTGCGCTGACGTAGACCATCACCAAGTCCAGCGAGTGACTGGCCAATCCCTGAAGCAACGGTGTAAAGACGGGGATGATGGAACGGCTGCGCCGATCGTATTCCTCCTGATCCAGCCCGGACCCGCCGAAGAGAACGAAAAGGAGTTCGGGTACAGATCCAATCTCGAAAACATCCGCATGAGCCATGCGATTCAAGACGCGGCTGTGAACCAACCGTTTGTAAGCTTGCATGGGAGTATCTCCACCGTCGTGAGAAAGTAAACCGGCCCGATCCGCAGGACTGGGGGGTATTGCCCTTCGATGTCCCGTGCCGCTATCATCCGGGGCGGCCAAGCGGCAGGAAAGCGGCGACCGCACCGCGCCCGTCGAATCGCAGCCAGACGGGGCTCAAAGTCCCTTGGTCCCGGACGTAGCCGGCGACCCGTGCCAATGAGACTTGGAATGCCCGACCTATTTGTCCCGTTCTTTCGGCCACCATGCAAGCATCGTTGGTTTGGAATAGCAAAAATCCAGGTGAACCTACTCCGCTCACCCGCTGTCGTTTACCTGTCAACCTGGAATCAAGGGAATCTCATGGATCTGATCAATCTCTCAGCCGAGCCGCTTGGGAAGCTGCATTCGTGGCCTGAGTCTGATCGAAGGCTACGTCGAAGTCGTCGCACGATTCAGCGTGATCGGATACATGGGCCATCTGTAAGTTGACGAAAGAAGCCGAAATGTCCCACCAGCAAACGGTACGCACCGTCCCCAGACGGCGAAAGCGATCTGCAGCGGTTGCAGGTCATTGGCCAGCGAGGTAGTTTCGCCTGGCTCCGTCCGGAACACATGGAGCCGAGCGAGCAGGCGCGGCCGGTCGAGGTCCGAGCCACGCTGCACGGGCAATTGGGCGAATGCTTGATCCTGCTGGAGCGGATCGCCGACGGCAAGGGCGCCCTGTGCCGGCTGACCATGACCGTGGCTGACCTGGGCAAGATCGACCTGTACCAGTGGCTGTTCTTCCTGGCCCAGCACGCCGCGCGCCACGTTCAACAGATGACTGCCAATCAGGCCGAGTTCGAGGCGAAGTAGGTTGGGTCTCCGACCCGACCCGGTCGGGACAGAGGCCCAACCTACGAACGTGCGCGCAGCTTGCAACCAAACGCTCGAACACCCGCCACTTCTGCTCGGCATGTTCCCCATTTTCCTAACGCGGCCTCCGGCCGCAACCAGAGTAGAACGGAATTCATTCCGTTCGGAACGGACAACGGAATAGATTCCGTTCTACAACATGCGCGCACCGCGCGCGCATCTTACATCCGAAGACTCTAAAATAGGTTCCCCAGGTGTTCGGCGCGGCCAAAGCCGTAGCACACGCCTCGCCCGCCACGCCGGAATCGCCAAGCTGCAGGCGATGCCTCTAGGTTTGTACTCGTAAAGCACGTCGATCTCCCGACAAGAATTCGCGACCGGGCGACGATGGCCAAAAAGCGGGGTGCGTGGGGAAGCGGGTTCGGGCAGCGAGCGGTTTGCCTGCCCCACGTGCTCCGGCATCTCCGAGGCCGGATGCGGCCACGTGGACGGGGCCGGAGTCGTTGCGAAGTTCGTGGGCGAGGAACCCATACGGGTGGTCCGCAGCAACTGCGGAGAAAACGCTGGCCGCGATGAACTCGGCCGCTAACTGCCCGCTGTCGTCGCTCAACTGACGCCGTCTTAGCACCGTTCGAGAAATAACTGTCCGATGTCCCCTCGCCCCTCTGGGGAGAGGGCAGGGTGAGGGGGTCAGAAAGTGCGTCAGTTATTTCTCGAACGGTGCTTAGCCTCGCGGACGGTTGATACGGATGAGCCGGCCAACGAGACGCTACGTATTGGTCAAGGCAGCGTCGAATTCTTCAACCGCGGGGAACGGGAAGTTTTCATTGGCGTAAAGCCGAACCACTCTACGGCTCCTCATTCTCGCGGATTTGCTGTTCGATCTCGTCGCCGTGCATGCGGACGTAAGTCCAGGCATTCACGAGATCTTGAGCGCGAAGCGTTGAATAGGCGCGCAACAAATCCGCCTCGCTGCTGCCCAGTTGGCGAGCCCGTTCCAAGAGCCAGACGGGAATCCGTGTCCCGGCAATGCAGGCTTCACCACCGCACACGCCTGGCGTGCTTTCGATCCCCGGAACCGTCCCCGCCAATTCGCACGTCACCCGCTGGACCAGTTCCGCCCTGTCCCGCGGAGAGAGTGCAGCGAGTTGTTTTTCGACCTCCAATAATGTGCTCATCTTTCCGTCGTTTCTACTCGTCGAGAATTCCCAAGCGTTCCATCATTGCTTGGTACGGGGCGCCACTTGGTTGAGATTCGGCGATTTTCGTTATCGTGGTGGCTTAGACGCAGACTTCCTGGGTCCGTTTTCTGGCCTTCATCAAGTGTGACCGTGCCGCTTTCAGTAGGGCGTCATCTTCGACATCCCAAACGTCTTGATCGGTCCAGCCGGCAACGTTCGCAACCAATTGCCCGAAACGCCACTCGGGGTAATGCCGGTGGAGTTCCTCCAGCACTTCGAATAATTCGTTTGGTCTTTTCGTATTCATGGCAGGACGTCCTTTACCCTTGGGGTTCGAGTTACGTTCAGTTTCGGTAGTTCATCAATCACTTCGCCCATCACCTTGGCTCCGGGACGAAGCTTGGCCGCACGTGTGGCCCGAGTCACTCCATCATTGATGCGAAGGTTCCCATCTTGACCGCGCACCACCTGTAGCACCGGCATGCCATCCAAAGAGTTCCCATATCGGGCGATCTGCCGCGCAAGCTTGCCGGGATCCGCACCTTGGGCGCGACTGGGTGGAAGGTACAGGTCGCCTGGATCCACCATCACAAACTCACTCATTGCAGCATCCTGGGCTCACGATGTTGACAGACGGTTACCCACTTAAACAGTATACCCTGCAGTCCGCTTTTCGAAAAGGGTGGATCGGTCGCGGCTTGAGACCGATTCTCCGACGTTGGCTGCGAACAATCTGTTGGTTTTGCTCCCAGTTCGAACAAGGACGACGGAACCTGGGATGGCCAGCGTCCACGGCTGGCCGTGAAACGATGGGGACGCGGGAGTTCGCGGGGACGTGAACGGGGTCGGGAGTCGTTTTCGGGCAAAGGTTTTCCATGTGGACCGCCGTCGCCCGAAAACGACTCCCGACGCCTTCCGCCGCATGCGTTCCGCTCTCAATGTCCAAACATAGATGGTGCATTTCGAAGCAGAGATTCAAGCTCTTCGTACCATTCCAAGACTGTGACGTGTGCTCTGAACTGTCGCTGTCGCGCTATGAACTCCCGCTCCGTTAGCCCGTCTGAAAGATCAGCCAGGGCTTCTAACGGCTCATACAATGAAGCCTTGATCGGCATAAGGTACTCGCGCAGCCGATGCCGATCCTCCCAGTTGGCTAATACCAACTGCTCGGCCAGGAACCGATGATCCGCCTCGCTCCAGCGATCCGATGCCGGTTCGTACTCCGCCAAGGCCAGACCCGCATGGAAACGACGCTCGGGTCGCGCGTCCGCCGCCCGCAGGGTCTCCCACAGCTTCCCCGTGAACCCTGCCCGATACGGCTGCAGGGCATCGCGCAGCACGCCCACGTACGAGTACGCCGTGGCTGGGTCCAGCATCGTCTCTTGCAAATCCTCGGCCAGACGAGGCTCCACAGGCAACAACGCCAGCCGCGCATGCAGCACGGCCCGCTGCTCTTCCACGGTTCGAGGTTCCGACGCCACCAGCGATCGTAAACGCCCATCCGCCCAGCGACGATAAGGGCCCAGTTGATCGATCACTCCCAGCACCGCATCCTCTTTCGCGGTCCGCAGGCTAACGACCAGGGCATCTGCCCGAACGTTGCCGTTGATTTCGTAGCCTGCCCAGCCGAGCAACGACAGCAGGATCAGCAGCATGACGCTGCGCAGCAAGTGGAACCGCCCGGCGCGGGCCATCATCTTCTGCTCGCCAGCTTTCCACTTCTTACGTTCCGTCAGGCAGCGGATATTCAGATACTCCCACCACGCCGGCAGATGCCGGTTCTCGGGCTTGGCGCTCCACGACGCGGCCCGTTCGGCCAGCCGTAGTTCGGCTCGGCCGCGGCGGGTTTCTCGTTGTTTGCGGGTCAGCCAGTGGCGCAGCGAGGGAACCAGGTAGTCGTGGGTCAGTTGATAGTGCTTCTGGCCGGGCGCGGCCGACGCGGAGGAATCTTCGTCGGCTGCCTTTCCTTCCGGATCGGTCGGCGTGATCAGACGAAGTTCCCGGTCCAGGATGTGCAGGAGATCCTCGAAATCCTGCGGGCGGCGGGTGTACCCCGAAGCGTCCAGCAACTCGGCATGGGTCCGCATGTGGCCGCGGATGTTGGTCCCCGATTCGGGCAGTAGGGCGCGCAGGACCTTGCAAGCTGCCGCGGCATGCAGACGGTGCTCGGGCGGCGAAGTAGATTCGCTGAACGTCTCCTGCAGAAAAGCCTCCCCGACTCCCTCGGCGCCGCCGGCCTGTGCCAAAACGCCCGGTGCCCAGGATTTGCCCTTCATCAACTCGGCGAACAGCGACAACCGCACGCAGATCACCTTGCCGTCGGTGGCCAAGTCGCGGATCGCCTGGTCGAGGAATTTCTGCTGAGCGGCGGTCAGATCGTTGGGATTCTCCGGGATTCGTCCGTAAGCCCGGCCGAACGCGGCCAACACGCGACGGGCGTGGTCGGTGTCGAACAGATCGACCAGCGCGCTGTTCTGGCCCTCGACCAAGCGGATCTCCAGTTCGCGCATGAAGCGGCTGACCGCCAACCAGAAATCATCCCGCACCATCACGATGCACTGCACCTGCGCGCCGTCGCATTGCCGCAGCGCTTGGACCAGTTCTCCGTGCTCGACTTCGGCCTGGGCGTGCAGCCATTGCTCGAATTGGTCCAGGACGATCAGCACCTTCTTGCCCGCCGGGATGCCGTGTCCACGACGCAAGGCTGCCAGCGTCTGGGTCAGGTCCAGGTTCTGAGCAAGACCGGGACACCGTTTCCGCAATCCTTTCAGCAGCCGCAGTTCCGTCTCCTGACCCGTGGACTCGACGTACACCGAGATCACCTCGGGCGACAAACGCGGCAGCAAGGCCGCTTTCATCAGAGACGACTTGCCGCAGCCCGACGGACCGTAGATCAATCCCACGGCGAAGGTCCGATCGGCATCGGGTTCCTCGATCCGGGTCTTCCAGAAGCGGATGCTGTCCGGCAGTCCTTCGCGGTCACGCGGGCCCGGCAGCAGCTCCAGGAAGAAATCCGCGTCGTGTTCGTCGAACGAGCGCAGTCCCTTGGGCACAATCCGGATCGGCTGGCTGTCCGAGTCCACGGTGGCCGATCCAGCGCGAGGCGTGCTGGAATCGGCAGCCGGATGGCCCCCAGTCTTTGAAGTTGCGAGCCGAATTCCCGAGAATTCGGAGCGTTGGCCAGCGTGGTTGCCCTCGATGTCCTCCAAAAAGTACCGCAGGTCCTCGGCCAT
Organism: Planctomycetaceae bacterium; assembly: GCA_007121535.1. Classification (GTDB taxonomy): domain Bacteria; phylum Planctomycetota; class Planctomycetia; order Pirellulales; family Pirellulaceae; genus SKKK01. The sequence continues at coordinate 10,652 of SKKK01000103.1, forward strand.
GTCCTTGGCCGTCGTGTAGCGGTCCGACGCACGCCGCGAAAGGGCCTTCAAGCAGATCCGCTCCAGCTCCTTGGGGATCTGATCGTTGACCTGACGCGGGGGCTTGGGTTCCTGAGTGGCGATCATCTCCAGCAGTTCGTCCCGGGTGCCCGTCGGGAACGTCCGGCGTCCGGTCAACATTTGGTACAACACCGCGCCCAGGCTGTAGATGTCCGACCGCCCGTCGACCCGATGGGCTTCGCCGCGCGCCTGTTCGGGGCTCATGTAGGCGATCGTCCCCGCCAGACGCGGGCCTTTGCCCAGATCGGTCTCTTTCAACGCCAACCCGAAATCCACCACGTACGGGACGCCTTCCAAGTCCAGCAGGATATTGCCCGGCTTGATGTCCCGATGCACCAAGCCCCGTTTGTGGGCGTAGTGCAGCGCCTCGGCCACCGTCGCCGTCCAGCGTGCCGCTTCCTCCACGGTCACCGGAGCACGCGTCATGCGCTGGGCCAGATCGCTGCCCTCGACGTACTTCGACACGATAAACGGGTGCCCGTTGCTGATCCGTCCCACGTCGAAGACCGGCACGATATGCGGATGATCCAGGCTGGCAAGCGTGCGGGCTTCGGTCAGATAGATCGTGACTTCTTCTGGGCTGAAATCCCGATCGGGCCGCGGGATTTTGACCGCCACGTGCCGCTCGAGTTCCTCGTCGCGGGCCAGCAGCACCTGGCCGAACCCGCCGCTGCCCAATTCGCGTTCGATCAGGTAACGCCCGATCCGCTCGCCCGCCGCCGGCGGAGCCGCCGGGGCTATCGCGGGGTGTCCACAGGATTCGGTGCGGGGCAGCTTCACTTCGCCCGGTGGATCCGGCAGTTCGCTGGACTGGTCGGCGGCCGATTTGTTGATCGTCTCGTCCAACACTTCTTCGACCAGATCCGAGTGGTCCGGGAAGCGAGGCCGGTAGTCGTCGGCTCGAGGCGTCTGGCCAGCGCGACGCCGCAGTTCGACCTCCAGCAGCAGCAGTTCGCGCAGCAGATGCCGCCGGGTGGAATCCTCGATCCGGACAAGAAAGTCCTCGATCCGCGGCGATTGTCCAGCCCGGTACTGCTCCTCGAAGTCCGTACACAAGTCCTCGACACGCAGCATGGCGGTCAACGGTAGACTGGAATCATGGTTCATCGGCAAACGTTTCTGAGAATCGGCACTCCGATCTTGGGGGCTACTGGTGGTACCTTACTGGCAGGATAACCAATCCCGGGCACGGGGGCAAGCAACAGGCGTTCAAGACGTGCGGCAAGCGAATTGCGGGCAAGCGAATGAGGGGCAGGGGAATGAGGGGCATAGGAACGCGGGCAGGAACGGCTAGTGATCCATCATTCCTTTGCCCGAAATTCGCTTGCCCAGATAAGAATTCTGCTATGCCGCCCGCGGTCAGGTTCGTCCGTTTGGTCTCGTTCTACGATGGAAAAGCCCGCCTCTTTGGGTGGTTTGTCGGGTGATTCAAGCGTTTTTCGAGTATACAGGTAGCGGAACCTTGGCGTCGGGGTGACATTGTATTCGCGGATTGTCCGGGTCATCCGTGGTGCCAATATGCATGCACGCCGCGTGCATCCTGTGGATTGAGGTCGAAGAGGTCGTAACACAACCGGAAGCCTGTGAAGGAAGTGGGACAGACGGTGTAACTGTGTGCGAGGGAGGCGGATGCTGTTGTCATTTCTGAATGCGTTGTTTGCCGAGGGACGGGTGCGCGTGCCTGCCTGGGCCGAGATCGATGCGCAGGAGTTGTGCGGTGCGGAGCCGCTGTTGGCGGAGATCGAGGGGCAACATCGGCAGGCTTGGCCGGGCTCGCCACCTCGGTTGGCTGTCGAACCGGCTCGGTGGGCGGCCGTGCTGTTCTTCCGGGCCTGCCAGTTCGTGGCTTTCCGCGATTTGGGCGAGCAGACGATTCAGCAGGCGTTCCAGCCCGAATGCCCGGGCGACGATTCGGCGGCGACGCACTACAGCGTGGACCTGACGTTCCGCTACCTGCCCGATCTGCTGCGGCTGGCTCGGACACCCGCCGAGGGCGATCCGCTGATCGAACACCTGCGGCGCTGGGCCGACCGGTGGCCGCTGTCCTCGGTCGGCATCGCCGGCGCCCAACCGGTCAGCGTCGATGCGGTGGTGGATCATCCCAGCCTGCTGGGCATGTACGCCGACCGGATCATCGCGCGCGGCGATCTGTCGCGTCTGACCGACGTTCGGGTTCGGCAGCGAGTGGCCGAATCGCTGGGCGGCTTTCCCGAACTGGCCCCGCCGATCGCGGCCGCGCTGGAGTCCAACGCCGCCACCAAGAACGAGGGACAAGGGGATTCAGAATGAGTTTATCGAACGACACGGACAACGGCCACGCTGAACTGGGACATCGTTTGAGAACGGAAGTGCTCGAGCCGATGAAGGCTGCTTTCGTAGCCAAGGACGAGGTGATCGATCTGCTGGGGGCCTGTCTGATCGCCGGCGAGAACCTGTTCATTCTCGGTCCGCCGGGAACGGCCAAGACCGCCCTGGTCCAGGACTTGGCGGCCCGGATCGACGGGCGCGTGTTCGATTACCTGCTGACCAGGTTTACCGAGCCCAACGAATTGTTCGGTCCGTTCGACATCCGCAGGCTCCGCGAGGGCGAGCTGGTCACCAATACCGAGGGCATGCTGCCCGAAGCGTCGCTGGTCTTTCTGGACGAGTTGCTGAACGCCAACAGCGCGATCCTGAACAGCCTGCTGTTGGTGCTGAACGAACGCGTGTTCCGCCGGGGCCGGGAGACGCGGGCCCTGCCGCTGTTGATGGCCGTCGGTGCCAGCAATCACCTGCCGGAAGACGACGCGCTGGGCGCGTTGTTCGATCGCTTCCTGATGCGGGTCCGTTGCGACAACATTGCCGCCGAGCGGTTGTTGGAACTGCTGGTTTCCGGCTGGAAACTGGATCTGGCCGACGCGCGGCCCGAGGCCCGGTTCCGCATCGACGACGTCCGCCGCTTGCACCGGATGCTTCGCCAGGTGGATCTGACGGGCGTGCGGCCCGCGTACGTCGAACTGATCCAGCGGCTGCGGTACGCGGGCATCGCGATCTCCGACCGCCGGGCCGTCAAATTGCAGCGGCTGATGGCGGCCAGCGCCCTGCTGTGCGGCCGTCTGACGGTCCACGCGACCGACGCGTGGGTGTTGCGTTACATCTGGGATACCGAGGACCAGCAGGAGGTGCTTGCCTCGCTGGTCCAGGACGCGGTCGACAAGGGGCGGACCGAGGATCAAACCACTCTCCATCCTCGTTCCCGCGGCGCCGATGCGCCTGACGCCGACTGCCTGGCTCGCGATCTGCAACACATTGCCGAGCACCTTGCCGCAGGTCAGCTTCCCAGCACCGAACAGACTTACCTGAAGGACCGGCTGGGCCTGCTGGCCGGGCGGTGCCAGTGGGTGGCGGATCCGCAGCAGCGGCGTTTCCTCGAGCAGCAGGTCGAAGCGTTGTGGAAGCAGATGGGAGTGGCATCATGAGCCGATTGCCAGCCATCCGGCACAAAACGGAAGGCCCGCAGCCGACGTTGGCGCCTTGGGCGGTCTGCTTGCCGAGTGCGCAGATCGTTTCGGCCGGGAGTCTGCGGTTGATGCCGGGCATCGAGGTATGTGCAGTGGGCGAATCCGTGTGGCTCCGCGGCGGGCACGGGGGAAAGGACCTGGAACGGCGTTTGCGGGGCCTGCCCGGTGCGCGGCGTTTCCGGGTGCTGGACGACGGCCAGCTTGTCGCGGCCGGGCGTCGGATCCCGCAAGGCCGGATTCCCGACGGCCCGTGGATCCCGTTGGTCCGCTGGCTGGGGATCGAAACGCCGGAAGCCTGCCGGGCGGCTGGTCTGGCAGAACCGATCCGTCTGGAACTGCGGCGTTCGGTCGACGTGGTCGAACCGTCGGTCCTGTTGGCGAGCATGGACGGCTGGCTCGCTTGCGCCGACACGTGCGCCCGGGTCCGGCTGGACCGCTGGCGTTTTGCCGTTTCGCGAGACGGCCGGGTGGTGGTCCATGGCCATCCACTGCCTTCGTTACCCGGTCTGCGTCTGGTCGATTATGATGGGATCGCGGTTCCGGCTGGTTGGTATTGGTCGCCCGCGGTCGAACCGGCGGTCGTTCGACAGCGATGGGGCTTGGAACCGGGCGATCTGGGTCTTTGGCAGACGGCGAGAACTTGGCAGCGGATCGCCGCCGGGGATTTTGTTCAAGCGACTCGCGCGGCGATCCGTGCATCGGCGGAGGGTTTTCGACGTGACCGATCCTAGCGATCATGCAGCCGCGCGACGGTACTTGGCGCCGCTTCCCGTTTCGTCCTGGCGGTGGGACGAAGCGGGGCAGGTCATCGAGTGGACGGACGGGACCACGATCGCCTTTCGGCAGGAGCTGGAAGAAATCCTGCGGCGTCTGGCGCCCCGAGGGCTGCCGCCTTTCCACGCCTTGTTGATGCTGCTGGCAGCTTGCCACGATTCATGGTGCGAGGTATCCGAACATTTGCTGGCACAACTCGGACTCGCAGCCTCAGTCAGTCGATCGAGTCCGCCGGACTGGTTGCCGGAAATCCTGGGGCGCTTGGATACCGTGCGCGCCCTGCCCGCCGACTTGCGGCATGATCTCACGGCTCGGGCATTGTTAGCCGAGCTTGTGTTCGAGGATTCCCCACGGCTTGTTCGCCCCGACGATGCTTCGCAGGTCGTGCGCGGTCTGAGCGGGTTGAGCGATCCTGCCCTGCTGGCCGCTCAAAGCAGTACGCCTCGTCCCTTCGTCTTGCAGCACGAGCTGCGGCCTCTTTACGAGGGGCTCGCCAAGGTCGATGCCGAAACGTTGCGGCTTCGGCGACAGACGGGCCTGGATGCTCTGATCCGACCGGCCGAAGTGGACGTGATGCCAGCCGACCATATCCGGCGTCTGATTTCCGCCCTGCGCGACGATGCCGAACTGGGCGGAGTGGCCCGCGTGGCTGGTCAATTGCTGGCCGCCATCCATCTGCCTCGCCCCATCGCGGACCACGAGGATCTGCCGGTCGGCGGGATGTCCGACATCGCCAACCGGGGGCCGCTCGACCGGTTGCTGATCAGCGAACTGGCCCAGGACGATCTGACGCTGGCGGTGCGGGTGGCGATGAACGAGGCGTTGTACTTGCGGCGCGAGAGCCCGCCGCGCAACCCGCCCCAACGCCGGGCGGTGCTGATCGACGCCGGAATCCGTGTCTGGGGCGTCCCGCGAGTGTTTGCGACGGCTGTCGCCATGGCCATCGCCGCCACGGCCGACCGGAACACCACGGTGGACGTCTATCGTGCGCAAGGCAAGTCGGTCGTTCCGGTCGATTTGACCAGCCGTAACGGCCTTGTCCAGCACCTGGGCGCGTTGGAGCCGGACGCTCATACGGGCGACGCGCTGGCGCCGTTTTGTGAAGCGGTAGGCGCCAAGGATTCTGCGGCCGATCTGGTGGTGATCACGGGCGAGGACGTGGTGGCCGATCCAGCGTTTCGCCGGGCGATCGAGGTCCTGGTGGCCGAATCGCTGTTGCTGGCCACGGTGACCCGCGACGGCCGCTTCCGCATGGTCGCGTGCGGCAGGAAGAGCCGCAAGACGGTGTCGGAAGCGCGGCTGAATCTCGAGGAGCTGCTGGCTCCTCGCCGCGCCCCTACCGCGCCGTTGGTGGACAAGCGGCGGCCATCCGATCTGCCTGCGATTTTGGGCGTCAAGCCGTTTCCGCTGCTGCTCAGCTACCAACCCGTTGCGAAGCATCGCCACTGGGTCACTCCAAACGGCTACGTGTTGGGCATCTCGCACACCCGGTGCTTGATGCAATGGCATCCGCATGCGTCGGCCGCACGCATGCTTGCCGAGGACATGCCAAGCGGGCGAATCCAATGGGCAACAACTTCCGGACGGATCTCGAAGGTTGTGGTCGAGCAGTTTCAACAGAAGAATCTTTGGCTGCTGAAGATCGATATCGAGGCAGGAATCTGTGAGTCCCTGCCGCTGGAATGCAGGCCCGAACCGCTCCGGCACGTTTGCGGCCATGGTGAGATGGTATTCCTGGTCTATGACGGTTGGGTAGACATGTTTGATACCGAGCTTGGACGTTTGAGGCAATCCTTGCCTATGAAGACGTGGCCCATGCGGTGGTATCATCGTTTTTTCGCCGCTGAGACCCCGGCGAATGGCTGGAGTTGGAATGCACTTTCTTATGACGGTGTGACGGCGCGGTGCGAGCCCGTCTTCGCCGAGCGAGATTCGCCGGCTGCTCGAGATCATTATTATCTCGCATTTGTCGACGTCGAGGGCCATGACGGCCCGATCGGCATCCGAGAGGATGGTCGCCTGTATGATCCGGCACGAGACAAAACCTTTGGGCTCGAACTCGACGGTCGTCCTTATGTGAACTCGGTTTCGCGGAACGGTCGGTTCGTCAATCTATGGCAATCGTTCACATCTAGCGCAGGGGTGCTGTTTCCATCCGGCGCAGGGGTGCTGATCGAGCTACCCAGTGGAGAGGCGCGTACTTATCGGGGGGAAGGTTTGCCGGATGAATTGGTAATTCGCAACCTCAGACCGGTTCCTTTGCGCACTCGGTTTCGTGGCGCTTTCGTGAACCATGCCGGTCGGCTAGTACTCGTTGGTCGTAGCGGTAGTCAACTGGAGTTGACCTTCAATCGAGTCTGCCACCAGATCGAGTTTTCCTTCATCGCTGGCGATCCCCGTGCCAACGCCCAGTTCAAGCGATTCATACACCTGCGGCCGCAGCCAACCCGAGGCTATACGTTGAAGGTCGCCGCGTGGGATGACGGCAGCCGTATCTATCTGGATTCGCGAGGCATGCTGCATCTGAAAAGCTCCGATGTGGCCATCCCCGAGTTGACCATGGTCTTGTTTGAAAGAGAATTGGCCGGTTGGTGCGCCGATGGCCGCCTCTGGGGCGCAAGTCGTTTTACCGGCACAGACAGCGGCGCAGATCCCGAAGCCATCTACACCGGTGTCCTTGAACCTTTTCTGGAGCGACTGCGGTGATTACGCTGCCCTTGCGGATGCAATACAGTCCGTCGCCAGTGCGACCGGCCGCTGCCTGGCTCATTCCGGGCGATGATGCCGCCGATTGGCTTGA
>SKKK01000655.1 GCA_007121535.1 Planctomycetaceae bacterium
GGTCAACCTCCTCACCGCCGACCCCGCGTCGGCGGAAGGATGACTGGTCAACCTCCTCACCGCCGACCCCGCGTCGGCGGAAGGATGACTGGTCAGCTAGACCGTCCGGCCCCCAAGAATCCCTTTCCCCCTTCACCGCCGACCCTGTGTCGGCGGGAAAATGATCGGTAAGCTAACGTCCAGCTCCCAAATAATCCTCATTTCCCACGCCGTCCGCCGACGCAAGCGCCGGGCAACCCGAACCAGCGCATCCTGGCCCGTTTCACGTGAAACGCGGCTGGGAAATCTGGGACGCCTCGGAAAGACTCGCGTTTCACGTGAAACAGGCAAGCGGCGCGGATTGCCCGTTTCACGTGAAACGGACTGCCGTGACAGGAACTGGCATTCCGGAAAACGGCCTTCTTTGGTTACAATCCGGCCAGATGTTGATCGGAGCGGTCGACCGTTCGGCAGGGAGGGCGAACGTTTGGCAAGGATTTTGTGTGTGGCGAATCAGAAAGGCGGCGTGGGCAAAACGACCACGGCCGTGAACCTGGCCGTGGGCTTAGCCAAAGCCGGCGGTCGTACGCTGTTAGTGGATCTGGATCCTCAGTGCAACGCCACCAGCGGTCTGAACTGTGAACCCACCCAGCGGCACGCCTTGGTGGATGATCGGCCGATCGGCGATGCCATTTGTACGACGGCCACGCCGGGGCTGCATCTGTTGCCGGGCAGCCGCAGCTTCCGCGACGTCGAAATCCTGTCGGCGGACAATCAGCAGACCGCCGCGACTCTGGGGCGTCATCTGGCGAACAACACGACGGCCTTTGATTGGGTGCTGATCGATTGTCCGCCGTCGTTGGGCGAACTGACGCAAGCCGCGTTGGCCGCTTCGACCGAGGTCCTGATGCCGATCCAGTGCGAGTACTTTGCCATGGAAGGGCTGACGCAGATGATCCACGTGATCCGCCGCGTCATGCAGCAGCAGAGCGGTCGATTGCAGTTCGGCGGGATTCTGTTGACCATGTTCGATTCCCGACTGGAATTGACGTACGAGGTCGAATCGGAGGTGCGGGATTTTTTCGGCGAGATCGTTTTCGACACCGTGATCCCGCGCGACGTGGCGGTCTGCGAGGCGCCCAGCCACGGGTTGTCGGTCTTGGATTATGCACCGCGTTGCCGAGGCGCGCGAGCTTATGTGGAACTCTGTTTGGAGATGATGGATCATGACCAAGGATAGACGTTTGGGACGCGGACTGGCAGCGCTGTTGGGCGCACCGTTGGACGAGACGGGCGAGCCGTCGGGGTCGGAGTTCGAAGCGGTGCCGGCCAACCGAGCCGCGACGGCCGATCACGAGCCGGCACCCGCGGGCGAACGCCAAGCCGAACTGCTGCACCTGAACGTGCATCAGATCGAGGACAACCCGTTCCAGCCGCGTCGGGACTTTGGCGAAGCGGAAATCGCCTCGCTGGCAGAAAGCCTCCGCCAGCACGAGATGCTGCAGCCGATCCTGGTCCGACGCGTCGCCGACGGCTACCAATTGATCTCCGGGGAACGCAGGCTGCGAGCCGCTGTCCAGGCCGGTTGGACGACGGTTCCCGCACGCGTACGCGCGGCCGACGACCGCCAAATGGCCGAATTGGCGATCGTGGAAAACCTGCAACGCAAGGATCTGAATCCAATCGAAAAGGCCATGTCGTTCAAGCGGTACCTGGAACAGCATGGCTGCTCGCAGGAAGATCTGGCTCGACGCCTGAAGATCGACCGGTCCACGATCGCCAACCTGATGCGATTGCTGGAACTGCCCGACGCCGTGCTCGACGCACTGCGCGACGGCCAGTTGGCGGTCGGGCACGCCCGCGCTCTGTTGCCTCTGGGCGACGAGGACTTGCAGACCGAGTTCTGCCAGCGGATCATCGCCGAAGGATGGAGCGTGCGGACGGTGGAGAACGAGGTCCAGCACCGGATTCATGACGAAGAGGGCACGACGCTCAGCATCCTGTCCGCCGGATTGGGCGACAGCGACGGTGCGACTCGCAAGACGACCGGCAAAGATCGATCGGCAAGCCCCAAGCCCAACAAGCCTCGCGCCGCCGATCAGATCGCGATGCTGGAAAAAGAGCTACGGATCGCCTTGGGAACCAAAGTCGAGGTCCGGCAGGGCAGCCGCGGCCGAGGGCGGATCGTCGTGCACTTCAGCAATCACGATGAATTCGAGCGGCTCCGACATCTACTGGGCGGCCAGGCGAAGGACCAAGCGTTTGCCGAAGTCGGCTAGTGCGTTGTCCAGACGAAATCTTGGGGTCGCGATGAGTGAGCGGCACGGCGCTAGCCGCCGGTGGCGTCCAGAATCGGCGGCTAGCCTCGTGCCGCTCACAATCCGCATTTTTTGGCCTGGACAACGCACTAGCCGGATTGGATGGCAATGGCAGAGATGATGGCTCGAGCGTCATCGTCCATCGGGCAATCAACGCTGGTTCCGGTCTGCATGTCCTTCAGTTGGCACACGCCGCCTTCGAACTCGCGGCTGCCCGCGATCAGGGTGAAGCGAAATCCGCGCTGGTCGGCATACTTCAATTGAGCGGCCAGCTTCTTTGCGTCCGGATAGACTTCGACGCCAATCCCCGCCGCGCGCAGCTTGGTGGCCAGAGCCAGGTAGTCATGCAGCCGCTGACGGTCGAAGTAAGCGATCAGGACATCGGCTGGCGTACGGACCGGCTGGAACATCCCCAGCTCTTCCATCGCGCTTAACAAACGGTCCAGACCTAGCGAAGCACCGATACCCGGCAGATCCTGCTGGGTGAACGTGCCCGCCAGATTGTCGTAACGGCCGCCGGAACAGACGCTGCCGATCTTGGGCAAATCGTCCAGAAAGGTCTCGTAGATCGCGCCGGTGTAGTAATCCAGGCCTCGCGCGATGGAGACATCCAGGACCACTCGCGTCGCATCCAATCCAGCGGCTCGGATGCCCGCAACGATTTCGCTCAGACGAGCGACTCCCTCCTGGCCGATCTGGCTGCCGTCCACCAGCGGCTCGAGCGCCGCCAAGATCGCGTCGTGAGAGCCGTGCAAGTCGGCTAATTTCAGGACCTCCGATGCCTGGTCCCCTGTCATGCCTGCCGCGGCCATCATTTCGTCAGCCACCTTGGCCGGGCCGATCTTTCCCAGTTTGTCCAACGAACGAAGAATCTGCGTCGAACGGTCGAGCAGATGCAAACGTTCCAACACCCCATTGAGCACCATGCGGTGATTCAGCCGGATCGTGAATCGCGAGAAACCGATGGCCTGCATCAGGTCGTGAATTACCAACGCCGTCTCGATATCTGCTGCGGCGGATCGTGTGCCGATCGTGTCGAAATCACACTGCATGAATTCGCGAAAACGGCCGCGCTGCGGGGCCTCGCCACGCCAGACGGTGGCGATGTGATAACGCTTGAACGGCACTCCAAGCTGGCCGATGTGTTGCGCGGCGAAACGGGCCAGAGGAACCGTCAAATCGAAACGCATCCCCACGTGACGACCCCCGGCATCTTCGAACCGGTACAGTTGCCGATCGGTTTCGTCACTGCCTTTTCCTGTCAAGATTTCCAGGTATTCCAGGGCCGGCGTGTCGATCGGGCTGAAACCATACGACCGATAGATACGTCGGGCGGTGTCGATCAACGCCTCGCGAGGGATCATCGCCTCGGGCAGATAATCTCGAAATCCCTTGAGTGTCCTGGGTTGGATCCGTTGCGGCTGGCTCATGGTTCCGGTCGGGCTTTTCCATTGAACGAAGAAGGCGTCTTGAACCTGCAAAACGCGATGCGGCCCGACAGGCTCAAGATCGTTTCCAAGTCCCCGATTGGGCTTCCATGGGACAGGCATCGTCCAGCGGCACTACCAGCCAAGTCGAACCCTCCGGCCACAGACGGCCATCGACGTAGAAACGGGCCATGTTGATCGCTTGTTCCAGGCTATCGGCTGCAACTCGCCATGATCCTGTGGCGCTTAAGCCCGCGTCTTCCGGAGCGAACAAGGAAATCATGTAGCTCATGTGCTGGCCTCGTATGTTAGCATCCTTGAACTTGGCTCGTCCTTCTTGCCGCTAAAGTATCGGCCTTCCAGTGAAAGACGCAAGCCCTATTTGGCGATCCGCCCTGACTTTTTCCCGTTTTCGCTACGAATTTGTTCCGTTAGGCCCGTTTTCAACGAACTTGCCTACGGCCCCCGCGCGAGATCAGCGCACTAGCGACACCGGTGGATCGACCTTGAGCGATCCATTTCTTGGACCACCCTCTTGGTGGACTTTTTGACGTTGGCGGGCATACCAACTGTTGTCCGGATGAGCGAACATCGTATTGGAAGAAGTCGCGGCGGAATGCTCCGCAGCCGATGCCACCTCGGTGGACGGCGAAGACGATGTTGTCGGCTGATCGGGGGGCGGATTGGGTGATGTGCTTGTGCGGGTAAACGCCAACATCGCCTCGGGCGCGACCGGGCTGCCTTGTCGCACCCAGCTCAACCAAGTCTGCTGGAGATCGCTCAGATTGGAGTAGCCGTAATGACGCTTTGTGGCCGCAGTCCAGTTCCCCGAATTCATCCCGTCCCCGACGTATCGTACAAACTTTCGTCGGCCACCCTGAGCGATCAGGAACTTGACCAGGGAATAGCCCTGCGAGTACAGGGGCAGGATGTCGCGGGGGTATTCGCGCATGGCGAACATCTTATTGAAGGCGATTCCACGTCCCGTGGACAAAAAGTCCAGTAGCAGCCGGTGTTGCTTGGCCAATTCACTGGGATGTTCCACCGAGGTGGACGCACCTTCGTCAGCCCAACGTGGCAGTGGACGCCCGAAGTGAGTGGCAAAGATGGTGTGTGTGATCTCGTGCGGCAGCACACTGTCCAAAACACGTTCACGACACCCCTGCAACGTCATTCGCCATCCGTGCGGCCGACCGTTGCTGAAATAGAAGCTGGTTGCACCTCCGGCGCCCAAATGCGGGGCGACCTGGACGGTGATCGGACAAATGTCCGTCCACGGAGGCAGTTCATGCCCCAACCATTCGATGGCCAGATCGCGGCGAAACCGCTCAGCAGCATCTCCGATCTCTCGGGCCAGTGCCGGCGTATCCGCCGTCACGATAAAGTTCTGCGTCCGGTAGCTGGCCCCCATCGACAGTAGGCAAGCCACCAGCAACGCCATGGAAAAGCAGCGAGCATCCCTGCTCATCAGGCACTCCATTAAAGGGCAAGAGGAGACGAACGCATCCATGCGTCCGCGTCGGTCAGCTCGAACTTTGCCTGCGGGTGCAAAAGACGAGCCTGGTTCCTGCCATATGCCATCGAAACGTCCCATCCCGACGGTCACATCGCTTCCGGCACGATGGTTGGTTTGACGCGATTTTCTGCGATCGAAAATACGTCACGCAAAGGCGCGTCGTGCGCCATCGCCTCCTCTTCCAACCAACGTAACCAACATTCTCAAAAGGTAACGCAAACGCCGTGGATTCGCCTAGAGCGATTTCCCGGATTTTCGCCAA
>SKKK01000660.1 GCA_007121535.1 Planctomycetaceae bacterium
CACAGCGATAGCAGCGTTAGCTCTTATTTGCTTGTTGCTTCACGGTAGTTGCGTTGCTGTTGGTGTCCGAGTGAGGGATTTGGCCCGATTGCCGGCGGAAACGCGTTATGGTCCAATGGGGCGGTTTTGTTACGGTCTCTTGGCACGACGCACCGGAAGGCCATCGCGTGAAGCTCCTGGATCTGACCCTGCCTACCCCAGCCGAAAATTTGGCTTTGGACGAGGCGCTGCTCGAACAGGCGGAAAGCGGTGATGGGCCGCCCGAGGTGCTGCGGCTCTGGGAATCATCGCAGGCCATGGTGGTGGTGGGTCGATCGTCCCGAGTTGACGATGAAGTGGATCGCGATGCGTGTCAGCGGATGGGGATCCCCATCTTTCGACGTAGCAGTGGCGGTGCGGCTGTCGTGGCGGGGCCGGGCTGCCTGATGTACGCGGTCGTGCTGGATTATCAGCGCCGTCCGCAGGTGCAGATGATCCAACAGGCTCACTGCTATGTGATCGGGATGCTGGCCCGGGCAATCCGTCCGCTGATCCCCGACGTGTCTTGCTGCGGGACCAGCGACCTGGCGCTGCACGGCCGCAAATTTTCCGGCAACAGCTTGCGCTGCAAGCGGACGCACCTGTTGTACCACGGTACGCTGCTCTATGCCTTTCCGCTCGACTTGATCTCCACGTGCCTGAAACAGCCCCCGCGACAGCCGGAGTACCGCCAAGGGCGCAATCATGACGACTTTGTGGCCAATCTGCCCCTGACCGCCGAGCAACTGCGCATGGCGCTGATTCGGACCTGGTGTACCGACGCAACGCTGGGAACCTGGCCGCAGCTTCGAACGCGCGAACTGGTACAACAGCGGTACAGCCAAGATTCGTGGAACCTGCGTCGATAAAGCTGTGTAGAATCGCCCGGCATGAGCTTCGAGCCGTCTTGGAGTGGGGCGGCTTGACGCCGCTTTCCTTTTGCGTCAGCTTGACGTGCTGGACGATAGCTGTGGGCCGGTCCCAACCTCCTTCGCAGAATCGATCGAACATGCCGAATGCGTCTCGCCAGCAAGCCTTGGGAATCCTGGAAACCAACGGGCTGACTCCTGCGATGATCGCCTTGGACGTAATGGAAAAGACGGCGGATGTCCGAGTCTTGCAGGCTGAGTTGAATGACTTTCTGGGCATCTGCATCAAGGTCCAGGGAAGGCTGGATGCCGTGCAAGCGGCGTTGGAAGCGGGGCAGGCTGTGGCCAGCCGGATGGGCGGACGGCCGGTCGCCCACGTGATTCGGCGACCTCAACCGGCGGCGTGGGCGGCGTTGGAGAGTCCCGTCGAGTACAATCCTTTGATTCAACAAGACGTCGTTTTCCGACCCGACTCGCAAGTTGGTCCCGAGCACTCAACCAACAAGGAAGGTTCCATGAATCAACACGCACTGGGATTCATCGAAACGCAAGGATTTACCGCCGTGTTCGAGGCGATCGATACGGCCTGCAAGGCGGCCGACGTCCGGGTGGTCGGCAAAGAGAAACTGGGCGGCGGCTACGTGACGGTCGTCGTCCGAGGCGACGTGGCCGCGGTCCACGCCGCGATCGAAGCTGGTCGCAGCAAGGTCGATGGCCTGGGAACGTTGATCGCCGCCCACGTGATCCCCCGCCCGAGCGCCGCCGTACTGGACTTGCTGCCGAAACTGTAGACGATCGAAATTCCCTTGTCGGAGACTTTGCCTCGTTGCCTTTACAACAGGCTTCAACTGGAAACGTCAGCCGGTTGAGGGGCGGTCGAGTCTTTCGAGTCTTGAAACGACTGGATCATCCGTTCGGCCGCCTGTTCTCCGCTGTGGATGCATTGCGGGATGCCGACGCCTTCATAGGCGTTTCCGGCGAAATAGAGGCCGGGATGACGGCTGAGCGATTCATCGATCTGGCGGACTCGCTGCTTGTGTCCCACATAGTATTGGGGCATCGCATGGTCTTGTCGCGCGATATTGACCAACAGCGGTTCGCCTTGGATTCCCAGCAACTGGCCGAATTCCTGCTGCGCCACTGCGACCAGTTGATCGTCGGGCAGATCGGCCAGTTCCGGTTGACACGCGCCGCCGACGAAAGCGCGAACCAGAACTTTCCCCTCGGGAGCACGACCCGGGTACTTGACGCTGGAAAAGCTTCCCGACAGGATCTTGCGGTTCTCGACCAAGGGGACGACGAACCCGAACCCGTCCAGGCGATGCGAAATCTGATCGCGCCGGTAGCCGAGCGAAACGATCGAACAGCTCGCATGAGGAATCTCTGCCAACAGATGGGCCGCGGTCGGCTCGATCGGCGCCAACAATCGACTGGCCGCCATCGCCTTGACCGCCAGCACCACGGCATCGACGTGGACCGATTCGTGTCGATCGCCACCCACATCGATTCTCCAACCGCCTTCCGGGGTGGACGCGAGCGAGGTAACCGGAGCCTGAAGCCGAACACTATCGGTGGGCAATCGAGCGGCGATGGCGTCGATCAGCGTGTCCATACCTTCCTTGGGGGCCACGAACATGCTGTAACGAGCCCCGCTACTGCCCTGCGACTGCTGTTGGCGTTTGCGTCCGGCTTGCGACCATACGGCGCGGATCAGGCTGCCGTGTTGATGTTCCATGTCCACGAAACGCGGCATCGTCATCTGAACGCTCAAACGTTCGGGATCCCCCGTGTAGATCCCACCCACCAGCGGCTGGACCAGACGTTCGTAGGTCTCGCGCCCGAAACGTCGGATGACGAACGATGCCAGGCTCTCGTCTTCTTGCTCGGCATAGGCCGGAACGAAGTACTCCCAAGCCATTCGCAGTTTTCCCAGCGGGCTGAGGATCGGGGTGACAACCACCGGCCAAATCCGGCTGGGCGCCATGATCACAAAGCCCTCGGGAATCTTCCGCAAGCGACCGCGACGTACCACAAACGCTTGACGATGAGCCGAATCGGTGGGGATCAATTGATCCTCGAAGCCAATCCTACGGCAAAGATCCAGCCCCCAAGGGAGCTGGGTGATGAAGTTGTCCGCACCCCATTCCAAGAGAAAACCGTCGCGCCGCTCGGTCTGGATGGTTCCGCCTAATCGAGGGGATGCTTCGTACAATCGAATGTCGACATTTGGGTCGAGTTCGTGGATACGGTGAGCGGTCGCGAGACCGGAAATCCCGCCGCCGATGACCGCAACACGCCTTTTCTCGCGATTCGCTTCACTCATGCGTTGATTCTTTAGCTTCCTATTAAGAGCGATAGGTTGACTGACTGATGTATTTATAGGAAAAAAAGGCCGATGAACCAACCTGATGCTTCGAGTCCTCTGCCGCATCTGCTGATCCGGGCTTCCGCCGGAACGGGCAAGACCTTTCAATTGACCAACCGGTTTTTGCAGTTGCTTCGCAACGGGGTGGCGTGCGATCAGATTTTGGCGACCACGTTCACTCGAAAAGCGGCGGGGGAGATCCTGGATCGAGTGATCTTGCGATTGGCCGAAGCCGCTGTGGACCCGGACAAATGCGAACCGTTGCGGCGATGGACCGGTGGTGGCGATTGGACGGGTGACGACTGCCTGGAATTGCTGCAGTCGGTCATGCAGCGTCTGCATCGTTTGCGAATCGGGACGATGGACAGTTTCTTCTCGCAGATGGCTCGCGGCTTCAGCCTCGAACTGGGGCTTCCGCCCTCGTGGCAGATCGTCGATCCATTGGTCGATTCCCGCTTGCGGCGGGACGCCGTTCAGCACGTGCTTGGCGGCGGGAACACGGCCGAGTTGCAGACCCTGATCCATTTGTTGACCAAGGGCGAGGCGACTCGGGGGATCAGTCAATTGGTTCGCGACACGGTCGATGGGTTGTATCCGTTGTATCTGAGCACCCCACAGGCGGCTTGGCAGCAGGTGCCTCGATTCAAGCCGCTGGATGCGGCAGCATTGGCCCGGACGATCGAAGCTTTGCGGGATGCTCCCTTGCCCACGAAGCGGATGCAGACCGCGCGAGACGCTGATAGCCACCGTGCCCTGCAAGGGGATTGGGACGGCTTTTTGTCGACGGGTCTGGCCAAGAAGATCGTCGAAGGCCAAGCGGCGTTCTATTCCCAGCCGATTCCCGAGGCGATCGTTGCTATCTATCAGAGACTGATCGAACATGGGCGTGCCCAGCTTGTCGGCCGCGTCGCCTTGCAAACCGAGGCCAGTTACCGATTGCTGGACCAGTTCCATCGCTGCTACGTCGATCTGAAACAGCGCCATCGCGCTTTGCGTTTCGACGACGTGACGCGATGCCTGGCCGAACTGCAGGACAAGCTGGATTGGGACCGGCTGATCTACCGCATGGATTCGCATCCCGAGCATGTCCTGCTGGACGAGTTCCAAGATACCTCGCCGGAACAATGGCAGGTGCTCCAGCCACTAGCCCGCCGCGTCACGACGGCTCCGCAGACGTCGTTCTTCTGTGTTGGCGACCTTAAACAGGCGATCTACGGTTGGCGGGGTGGCGTGGCAGAGATCTTCGATGCCATCGATGGCCAGTTGCAAGGGCTGCAAGCCCGTTCGATGAACGTCAGCTACCGTTCGTCGCCAGCGGTGATCGAGACGGTCAATCAGGTATTCTCGCGAATCATGGACCATCCGAATCTGCGCCAAGCCGAAAAGGCGGTGCGGCGATGGTGCCAGAACTTCGAAGCTCACGAAACGGCCTTGGCGGAGCGGCCGGGATACGCCGAATTGCAGACGGCTCCGCTGGCCGACGCCAGCGACTTGCAGCGCGACGTGACCCTGGATTTCGCGGCGCGCCGGATCGCCGATCTGACGCAACATGCCCCGGGCCGCAGCGTGGGCGTCCTGGTGCGAAAGAATCAGACGGTGGGCCAATTGATCTTTCTGCTGCATCGTTATCAGGTGCCGGCCAGCGAAGAGGGCGGAAATCCGCTGACCGATTCGGCCGCCGTGGGCATCGTGCTGTCCGCCTTGCGAATGGCAGATCACCCGGCCGATACCGTGGCATGCTTTCACCTGGCCCATTCCCCGTTGGCCGCGATGTTGGGGATCAAGGATCCGGGCGACCTGGAACAGGCAGCCGGGGCCGCCGCGCGGATCCGGCGTCGCCTGGTGGTCGAAGGCTATGGTCCCACCATCCAGGATTGGGCTGGCAGATTGTCCCGTCACTGCAATCCGCGTGAATGGAACCGTCTGCAACAATTGGTGAATTTGGCTTGTACTTACGACAGCGCGGCGACGTTGCGAGCCGACGATTTCGTCGATTTCGTCCACTCGACCCGAGTCGCCGAGCCCGTGCCTGCCGAAGTGCGAGTGATGACGATCCACCAAGCCAAGGGAATCGAGTTCGATATCGTGGTGCTGCCTGAATTGGACGCCGATCTGATCGGGCAGCCCGAATGGTTCGTCGTGGATCGTCCGGACGTTACGGGACCGATCCGCCGAGTCTGCCGCTATGCGAATCGAAGCATCCAGGCGTTGATGCCGCCTGATATCCAAGGGATGTTTGCCGAAGCCAATCAGCGCGAGGTCAGCGAGTCGCTGTGCGTATTGTACGTCGCAATGACTCGAGCCGCTTACGCGTTGCACATGATCGTTCCCCCAGCCAGCTCGAATGAAAAGACGCTGCCTCGCACTTTCGCCGGATTGCTGCGAATCGCGCTGGGCGGGAACACGTCGGCGCCACAGGAATCGGTGCTTTTTTCTCAGGGCGATCCCCAGTGGCACGCACGATGTGCGTCGCCCGATCCATCGACGCCACAACCCCGCTCGCCGGACGCGGCGGAAGATGACAAGCCCCGAAAAATCCAACTGGCAGAGTCCGACGGCCCAGCGCGTCGCGGGTGCGAGCGGATACGTCCTTCGGGGCTGGCAGGGGATTTTCCCGTGCGCATCGAAGACGTGATGAGTTCGCATTCCGACTCAGCCGCTCGATTGCAGGGACGCTTGATGCACAAGTGGTTCGAACAGATCACCTGGATCGAAGATCCGTTGCCGGACGATCAGCATTTGCAGCGAGTGGCCTGCGAAATCCTCTCGTCAGCCGGCGCGACACGTTTGAATCTGGCTCGATCGATTCAGCAGTTTCGGGACCTGCTGGCCGCACCCGGCATCCGGGCAATGCTCAGCCGGACCAGGTACTCCAACCCGCAGGCGAACGAGTTCCCGGCAGCCGTAACCGGCCAACTGAATGGTGGCGGGCTGGTGGCCAAAGTGCACAACGAACGCGGCTTCGCTTTCTGCGAGCAGGATCAATTGGTCCAGGGATTCATTGACCGCTTGGTTCTCTTGTACCGTGGCGATCAGGTGGTCGCTGCGGAAATCCTGGACTACAAGACCGACTTCTGGGATCAAAGTCGCCCGGAGACCCTTGTGAGCAAGACCACCTTCTATGCGCCGCAGATCCAAGCTTATCGTCTGGCGGTCGCACGCTTGACCGGATTGGCCCTCGATCGCATCGCCGCAAAACTCGTCTTCTTGCACGGTCCGGCGATCCAAGCGGTTCCCTGACGCAGCCTTCGGCCGTAACCAGAGCAGAATTCAAGCACCGCCCTTGGCATCGACCTCCGCGCGATGCCGTCTTACGACCCCGTGCCGTTGATCAAGGGCGAGCAAGGGTGGAAGTTCTGGTCACCCAAGTCGCAGTCGCCCGTTCGGTCCTGGAATGAAGCGGATTTCGTGCCCATAGCCCAGCGGTTGTTGCAGGAAGAAAATGAGACGCCGTGACCAATGGCTCCTCAACGGTTGGTTGATGCGAATCGCGTGCGGGTCTTCAGGAATCACCTGGCTCACGCGCACGATGCACCGACCGTGGATATACCGTACTGCCGCAAGAGTCTGTTGAGGAACTCGGCCGTTTCGTCCGCTGGGCCTTCCTCCGTCGCGCCCTGATCGAGGTCCAGGACCACCAGGCTGAGTCGTGGTTCGTCGCCGACATCACGATCTTCCTCCGGGTAACGGTAGACCCGGAACGTCGCATCTCCGATCAGATCATTGAGCGTCTGTTTGGCAAAATCGCGGACCTTGTCCGGTTCGGAGCGGACCATTTCTTCCCGGTCCACCAGGATTCGATTCAGGTTCGGGCGGGATTCAAAGCGGTACAGGCCGCTATCGAGGTACAGGTACCAGAGTCGCTTCGTCATCCGGTCCAGGGAATCGGACACGAATGGCGGGGCCATTTCCGGGTTCAAAACCGCCGTCCGCAACTGCGGCAGCGTGGCTCCCCGTTGTTGGCCGCCGCTGAACGAGTACATGAACACCGCCTTGGCCAGTTTCTCCGATACGTTCTCTTTGGCATATTCGCTGCCAAGTTGCCGGTCGATCTCCGGGGCTTTGGCCGTCTTGCCGGCGATGTCGCTGTCGATGACCGAGTGCCCGGTGACGCCCCAAACGGTATGCTTGATGAGTTCGCCTCGGCCTCGTTGACCAAGATCCGGTGTTGGTATTTCGGTGCCGGATAATTCGGATCATCCCCGGGATTCGGAATCACCTGAGCCACCGGCCAGACGGCAAGCAGATACCCGGCGTTGCCATCATCCCGTCCCACGCGTTTCCCGGACGTGATCACCCACAACCGATCTCCCGGCTGTAGATCGGCGAAGACACGATGATTCGAGTGCCAGCAGCGGCTCTCGGCCTGGGCCTGATTGGGATCGAAGTGTTTGTCGTAAACCATCACGTCCATCGTCGTCTCCTACGGCGTTCTCCCACTGTGGGGGAGAGTCCGCATACGAACGCGGTCGTCCGTAACCACCGAGAAGTGCCCCGGCCAGTCCGTCCGACTATCGAGAACATCGATGATCCGCATCGAAATACCACCTACGAGGTTGTAACGTATACGCGTTCCGATTTGAGGACTTCACTGGCATACACCAAACAAGCCTGGATATCTTGCGGTGTCAGATGATCATACTCGCTGAGGATCTGGTCGGTCGTCCACCCACGTGCCAGTAGGTCGACCACAAACTCTACAGCGATGCGAGTCCCCTTGATGATCGGCTTGCCCACCAATACTCTTGGGTTCACCTCAATGCGTTCTTCCCAGTTCATTTTGTCTCTCCCTATCATCTAGCCGTGGGTCAAATTTGGCTCCAGCTCCAACTCATTCGTCTTGCCGTTTATCACTCCGAACATCGTCGTCATCGTTCACTTCAAAGGTTGAAAGCGACAAATACTACGGGTTAAGCCAATCGACCACGCGGAGGTCGGGGATATTGGCGAAATCCGGGACGTTGTGAGTCACCAGCGTCAGGTTGTGGACCAGTGCTGTGGCGGCGATCAGCAAGTCCATGCCGGGCGCTGGCTTGCCGGCGTCCAAAAGACCGGCTCGTACCTCGCCGAACTTCCGACCAACCGCTTCGGTCACTTCCAGAATGTCAACGTCGTTCAGTAAGTCGAGCAGGCCTTGCATTCGTTCTGGCGGTGCCTTCGCGCGCAGAGCCCAGGTAAACAGCTCGCCCACGGTGACGGTGGAAATGTACAACTGCCCCGTGTATTGCAGAAAGCGGCTCATTACCGGGCCTTTCTGCTTGAGATTTGCCGAACACGTATCGGTGTCGATCAGAAAAGCCACGGCTACTCCTCAATTGGTCGTCGGCTCGTTTTCCGCTGTTGCCGGTTCCACTCCAGGAACTTATCCAATTCCTCGGCGTCATCGGCCCACGCCCCAGCGGACCGGCGGATACCTTCTCCGGGAGCGAGTTGCCGCCCGACAGGCTGCACGGAAACCGACACGGCCTGTCCGTCGGGCAAGCCGATTTCCTCGTCAAGTTCAATAATCCTACCGTGGACCACGCCACGGAACGCAGTTGTCATGGTCATGTTCACCTCCTACACGCTCGTGTCTTTCCAAACTCTGTTTCCCGCATCCCCCGCCTCCGCCCTCCCTCTTCCGCCCTCCGTCTTCCGCCCTCCGCCCTTCAAAACAGTCTTCCCTGCCGCGCCGCCTCTTCCAATCCGTCTTTCTGATTCAGCAGTCCTTGCATCAGTTGCTTCTCCTTGTCGCCGTCCGGCAGAATCTCGCTGATCGCCTGGGCCACCAGCCACAGGGAGTGGTTGTTGCCGTGGCCGCTACGTCCCAGAAACTCGGCCATCCCATCGGTATCGCTCTTCTCGCGGAAAGCACACATGCGGTGCAGCACGTCGATCAGGCTGGCCGGGGCACCATCGGCGCTCGACTCGCCCAGATTCTTGATCTTCGACCGCTTGGCAACCGGCGTGGCCTGCACGTTCTCGCCGGATTTCTCCAGCACGCCGGTCCTGTCCCACAGCCGGTCGGTGTTCAGCCCAAGGGCCTGCGACAACTTGAATGATTCGTCAGCAGACACCTTGGCATCGGCATAGGACCACTTCCAGACCACATAGAACCGGCTCTCGGGGTCGATGGTGTCCAACCATGTACCGCACCACACTAACTTCTTCCTTGGGCGACAGCTTCGACGCTGGGTCTTGGATCATGTGGAGTTCGGGGTTCGACCGGTAGTTGATCACGATGTACAGCCAGTAATCCTTGCCGAACCGCTGAGCCTTGATCCATTTGTTGGCCGACAGCGCGACGTCACCTTCACCGGCCCGGCCCTTGACTTCGATGTAGCGGGCGAGCTGACCGCCAAGCAGCGACGTGGTATCCCAGCCGCAGTGCTCTTGCTCGAGCGAATGCGTCTCGTGAAACGTGATCTTTCTGGCACCCATGATTCACCTGCCTGTCCTGAAACGGACCGAGCGGGATGAGTCAAGAAACCGATTGTTGGACGGCGCGAGACGCGACGAATGCGTCGAATTCATCGCCGTCCATCAGGCTCTTGGCATCCAGTGTGACGCGCACCAACAGCAGATGCCGTTGGGCTACGTGCTGGTTGGGCCGGTAGACCGGCAGCATGATCTCGGCATCGGTGTCCGCATGGTGAAATCCGATATGCGATTCGGGAACCACCACCTCACGGAACCCCAGATCCAGCAAGAACTGCCGCAGCAAGGCAAACGAAATTCTCGGTTTAGTCATGGGAACGCTCCTTGCGTCGGTTCTCTGGTTTCACTTGCTTCTTGGTCCCGTCTTTTTCCCGTTTCCATCGTAGCTTGGACGGCGCACAATCTTAGTCAGCGTGACTGAACCAGAGACCCTACGTATGGGCCGGGTCTTGTCCTGGTGTCGGCCACCCTGTTCTTTCGGCTGCTTTCCGTTGCTCATTCCGCCGATTCCGAAGCAGCCTGTTTCCAATCCGTTTGGCCCACCATGTATCGTACCACGCTGACCTGTTCCCTGGAATCGAGCTTCGCTGCCGAATCTTGGATCATGTGCAGTTCGGGGTTCGACCGGCAGTTGACCACGATGTACAGCCAGTAATCCTTGCCGAACCGCTGGGCTTTGATCCATTCGTTGGGCGTCAGCGCCACACCGCCTTTCCGAGCCCGACTGTTCACTTAAATATACTGGGAGGCGAGTTGGCGTAGAAGGGGAGGCGAACACCGCCGGCCGGCACGCCGCCAAAGGCCGGCGCGCCCACCAGATGTGGAGCGTGGACCTATGCCCATGACGGATGGACTTTTTGCGTGTCGATGGCTCGGAAACTCCCTTCCGGGACAAAGCGACTTCGATCACGCGTTCCAACATGGCAGATGCAGGCTGAAAGATGAGGGAAAAAGATGGATCACGAAGCCGATTGTTTCAATGAGCCGGCGTCCAACCACTGGTCAAACTCCTCGCCCTCCAGCAGTCCTTTCCCGTCCAGCAGCGTGCGAACAGGCATGAGATGCCGGGGAAGGACGATCTGGTTGGACTTGTAAATGGGAAGCAGGATGGTTGTGTCGGATGCCTCATGCCGAAAACCCATGTGGGAGTCCGGCACAACAATCTCCGTGAACTCCAAGTCCAACAAGAGCTGCCGAAGCCTTGTGAATCGGATACGAGGTTCAGACATGGTGGTGCACCTTTCCTGAAAGTTGGCGTTCGATTTCGTGTTTATAACCCGCGATCTTTCCAATCGAACGACGGCTGACGCGGTTCTTCACGGATATGTGGACGTTGACCGTTTCACCGGCCGAAAACAACTCCGTCGTCGATCGTTGCGCAAAGTAGGCTTGAACGTAAAGCCAATATGCCCTGTCTGCCGTTCCATCATACACGATCAGAACGACTGGATTCGCTTCGTTCAGCCACAGCCGGAGGTCTCGCCGGCTAACAGGCCAGGAAACTGTTTTTCCGTCCTTGAGCAACGGCAATTGGTCGGTCGCCTTGATCTGGAAATAGGTGATGCCGCTTTCAATTTCCCCCTGTGGATTGTTCGTCCACATGACGTAATCGTATCCATAGTCGGAATGGATGCGCTGAAGTGTGAAACCGCAAAGCAAGACGTGGCGTTCCACGTGGTTCAGGCCGAGATCCGCGATCACGTGTTCGCGCGTCCGCGTCTTTCCAAGCGGCATCGACCGGTGTTTGTCCAAAGCGACTCTCCTTGTTCTGGTTTCTGGTTGCGGGTGTTCATGCCGCGCGCGGTTGAGGATGGCACATTGCGTGCTCACGTACTGACGCAACTCGTACCACTTCACGGCCGCGGCCAAGCGGAGTTCCCGCGCAAAGTCCTCGGGAGTCTTGCGCAGGGCAGCCAAGGCCGACTCGGGCATCTCAATCGTCATTTGTACCATGATTCGATATTTCTTCTTCCTCAGTTCCCCAATTACCAGGGCATCATTCCGAAGCAGCCTGTTTCCAATCCGTTTGGCCCACCATGTATCGTACCACGCTGACCTCTTCCTTGGGATGGAGCTTCGATGCCGGGTCTTGGATTATGTGGAGTTCGGGGTTCGACCGGCAGTTGACCACGATGTACAGCCAGTAATCCTTGCCGAACCGCTGAGCCTTGATCCATTCGTTGGGCGTCAGGGCCACACCGCCCACACCAGCTCGGCCCTTGACTTCGATGTAGCGGGCGACCTGACCGCTCAGCAGCGATGTGACATCCCAACCGCAGTTTTCCTCTTCGACCGACACCGGCTTGCGGCCCTGATCCGACTCGTACTGCATCACGTGCTGGACCGCAATTCTTTCAACCTCGGGGTCGCTTTCCATCCCCTCGACGGATTTCACGACCGATTGTGGCACCGGCAGAATCACCGCCACGCCCAAAAGCTCTGGCGGCTTTTCTGACAGGTGCTGCTCCTGTTCGATTTCGGCCATTCGGTCCTTGAGCCGCCCGGATAACTCGGCTTTACGCGCTTCTTCCTTACCTCGGTTCCCGAGAAGGGAAAGGACGGAGGGCGAAGATCCGTTCGCCGATCATCTGGCCCCGGCCATCTTCGACACCGCACTTGACCAGCCACATGACCGTGGGCTCGGTGGCGTCCGCATTGAAAAAAATCGTCCCCTGCCGTAACGACTGGCCGTATTCCCGCAGCACTCGTTCCACCACCCCCTCAAATAGTGGATGCCCTGGCCCAATGAAGTCCAGGTCCGAGTAACCGCTCACCTGATCCTTGTCAAACGTGAGCTGGGGGTACGTGCTGCCGATCTTGCCGTATTTGCGTTCCAGGGCATCGGGCAGCTTACGCAGATCGGGCGGCACCCGGCTGATACACCAAATCGTACCCCTCACCCCCGGCCCATCTCCCGCAGAGGGCGAGGGGAGTTTGGACTTGACCGGCGTGATTGCGCCGCCGAACGAGCGATACGCCTCGACAAAAAACTTCTCGATGTACTCCGGCATCAGCCGGTTTTCCCGGCTCTGCTGAACATCCGCCGTCAATTTGCTCATATCGATGTAGCGAGATCCGAGCGCCTTGTCCTGCATATCAGCCCGGATACGATTGACCTGCTGTTCGTCGGTTTGCAGGTCGATTTCGGCCAGGATCTCGGTCATCGTGCGACGACGGGACAGCCAGTCCTTCATCAGGGCGTCGAACTTGGGGGCCGGGATGATCTCGCCGATCACGTCGTAAACCCGGTCACTGCCCAGCGCCAGCCGCATGTCATCCAGTTTCACCAGCAGCCGCTGCATGACTTCGCCTTCCCGAGTATTCTCGGCGACGATGTTCCAGATCATCGCCTCCCGCTCTTGCTTGTAGCGATGAATGCGGCCCATCCGCTGTTCCAGCCGGTTCGGGTTCCAGGGGATGTCGTAGTTGACCATCAGCGAGCAGAACTGGAGGTTGATGCCTTCGCCAGCGGCTTCGGTGGCGACCATGACGGAGGGCTTGTGCTCGAAGAACTCCCGCTCGGCGTCGATCCGTTTCTCCAGCGACATGCCGCCATGAATCACGCAACAGTGGAAGCCCGAATTGGTCAGCCTCCCGACCAGGAAGTTCAACGTATCTTTGTGTTCGGTAAAGACCAGCAGCCGTTCAATCGTTCCTGAGATGTGGTTGGAGATGACCGTGCGCAGCTCCTCGAACTTGGTTTCGATGACATTTCTCTCCGTATGCCGAGCCAGTTGGACGAGCCGGTCGAGTTCAGCGATTTCGGCTTCCAGCTCGGCCATGTTTTCCGCCATCGTCAGCCGTTCGACCAGATCGTCCTCGAAGTGCCACCGTTCCGATTCAGTCAGATCGTCCAGGTCTTCGGGCAGTTCACCGTACTCCTGTTTCAGCCTGCCAAGTTTTTGCAGATCCTTGAGTCTCTTCCGGCGACGTTCCAGCGACAGGCGGATCGCTGCCACGCTGGAGGCAAGACGGCGTTGCAACACGGTCAGTGCCAGTCCGACGTTCCGGTTTTCGGCGGCTTCGGCCCTCTGGAAATTCTGCTGGACGTACTCGGTCACCGCGTCGTACAGCCGGAGTTCTTCCGACGACAGTTTGTACGGCAAGGTCTGGACGTGGCGAGGTGGAAAACAAGGCGACCCATCAAACTTCTTCATGTCCTCCTTGAGCCGCCGAATCATGATGCGGTTCTCACCCCGGGCACTGGCCTCGGCCAGGATTTGGCCGTTGGCGTACAAATCGTGATCGAGCAATTGCAGTAACAGGGCGAAATTGTCGGGATCGCCTTTGTGTGGCGTGGCGGTCAGGAAGAGAAAATGGTCACAATGCTCCCGCAGGAACTCGCCCAATTCGTACCTTTGGGTCTTGTTTACCTTGTTCCCGTAGCGGTAGCCAGCCATCTTGTGGGCTTCATCCACGATGACCAGGTCCCAATGCACGTCGCGCAGCATGTTCAGGATGTCATCCTGCCGGGCCACGAAATCGACCGAGGTGATGCACTGCGACGAATCCTCCCATACGTTGCGGCCATACGAGGCGCTGACCGTCCCTCGATTGATGACCGTGAACGTCTCGCCGAACTTCTCATGCAGTTCCCGCCGCCATTGGTCGGTCAAATTGGCAGGCAACAACGAACTAATGTCAGCAGATCCCATTTTGTCCTGTCCGTGTTCTCCATTAAGTGAACGGGATCACGAAAACTCGAATTCTACTCAAAGCAACTCCCGGCAACAATCGAGCACCCCTAAACAACCACCAGTTGGACCCCCACCGTTTTGCGGAGCGTCCGGGCCCGAATTTCTCCAGTGCCATCGTACTAACCCTTTGTCTGTCTGCACAGAAAGCCACCCTGCTGGCCACCTTCCATCCTGATGGTCGTTGCTACGCGCCAACCTGTCCGTGCAGATCCAACCGTACTTACACCAACATCGCTGTTACAGTAGACGCCCCCCTGTTTCATCGATTCCCACCACTTCTTGGCAGGCAGCAGACGTGAAACCAGCTCTTTCTTGTGGCTGTGATTCCCAGATTTCGCCTCCGTACAGCCTATCCTATTGCTATCTTCGCTGACCGTTTGACACGTTAGGTCACAAGCTTGGCTCAAATTCCGAATTTTTTCGAAAGCCCCCCTTGTAGGCGATGTTTGGGTTCCCACACAAGCACGATAAAGTAAACGCTTAACGTGGTTCTGAGTGGTTTCGGGAACATCTGACTCGTGTGTTGACTGACGTTTCATTCTCTGGGAGAAAGGTGTGGCGACGCCACACAAGACGGTTCCATCTCACGTTTCGGGTTACGATGCGCGGCGTTTTGGGTAAGATGAACGCGTTGCCAATATTTCCAAGAAGTCACCCTTGCCGTTCGAAATACCGATTTCCACAGACTCTATGCCCGACTTGTTGCGAACCGATTCGCTTGTGGAACCACCGCTGCCGCCCGACTTCTACGACCGGGATGTCGTCCAGGTCGCGCGCGAACTGCTGGGCAAGCGGCTGTATCGGCACAGCCGCGATGGCGTCGTGGCGGGACGGATCGTCGAGACGGAAGCCTATTTGGCAACCGGAGATTCGGCCTGCCATGCCGCGCGCGGTAGGACGCGAAAGAATGTTTCGATGTTCGGGCCGCCCGGCCGCGCCTACGTCTACTCGATCCATGCACGATGGTGCCTGAACGCGGTCACCCAGCCGCGTGGAGTCCCCAGCGCCGTGTTGATCCGCGCGGTCCAACCGCTGCTGGGCATCGGGCGGATGCAGCGACGGCGAAAGTCGCAACGCACCGTCGATTTGGCACGAGGCCCATCTCGATTGTGCGAAGCCTTCCAGATCGACCGTCGGTTGGATGGATGGGATCTGAGCCGCGGTCAAAGATTATGGTTGACCCATGACCCGGACGATCCGCTGCCCGATCATTGCATCGGCAATTCCCCGCGAATTGGCGTCACGTCTGCCCTCGATCTGTGCCTGCGTTTCTACCTGCGCGACAACCACTACGTCAGCGGGCCGAAGCGGTTGCGGATATGACCGTCGCCTGCGAGACCGTCGAAAGCCGATTTGAAACGGCGCACCGTTCAACCAGGCCAGAAATAGCGCCAACACGTAAGTGACAGGCATCAGGGCGACGGTGGACCCGAGTTCACCAAGAGCGATCATTCGCCTCTCCTTAGGCGATTGGTGGGACGTGAGCCCCGTACACCTCGCCCCTCCCGTGGACTCGGCGCAAAAGCGATGACGGCGCACAAGGCGACCGTTACCAGTCATCGGCGCCCGCACATTGGAACCGCAGCAGAACTTCCTCTAGCCGCACCGTTTGCCCGATGTGCCCATTCTTCCCGATGTCTGCATCCCGAAATGCGAAGAACCGAGCGTTGCAACAGGCCCTTACAGACGGTCTCGGTGTTGTTTGCGAAAGGCCTCGAGTCGCTTTTGACCCGCGTCACTTAATGCTTGCTCGGCCAAATGCTGACTGGCGCGTCGAGCGATGAAGAAGTTTTCGTGTTCCAGTAAGGCGGCGACGTTCGCTTCCACTCGCTCGGAGAAGTACGATTTGGACGCCAGCAGTCGCAGCGTCAAGTGGACTTGGAAATAGGGAACTTCATCCAGGACGGCGGTCAACTTATCGAGCGTCTCTTCCGGCAGATCAGCCGCGTTTCCGAAATACTCCAGAACCAATGGGCTGTGGTTGGAACTCATCCTGACAAACGCCCGGATCAACCGGTCGTGCAGTTGCTGCTGGTCCTCCACCGCCTCGCTCAACCAGTTCAACGCCATGATCACGTGCTCTCGCTCGCTGCTGCGTTCCAGCAGATCGAACACGTCGTCGGTCATCGACCACTGACGACAATCATGTTCGTTCAGGTACCGTAGCGCAAAGTCCATTTCGTGGCGATCCTCGGAATGCAAGAGACGCCGCAGATAGTCCGGACTCATACGCGCCTCGGTCAACGCTCGCAATTGGGGAACAATCTGGCCATTGGCCCAATGCCACATGGTCCAGGTCGTGTAAGCAGCGTCGTCGACGACGGCATCCCTGATGGTCTGAGGCGTCGCGCCGGACCAGCCGTCGATGTCCAATTCGTCGTTCTCCACCGGCGGTGCGACCAGGATCTCCAACGGGTAGCTGGCAAGGATCGAATCCCGATCCATCAGGATCCTGTCGAGCTTGGCGTAGTCCTCGGCAGTAAACGGGTCATGCTCTCGCCGAGTCAACGGCAGATCGGGGGGGTACTCCAGCCGTTGATAAAAGCCCAATGCGTCCCAGTACATGGTGACGTGCACCATCCGGCATTGTTCATCGATGCACACGTTTGTATGGAACGACAGACGGTACCCTGACGGCATCCCCCGTTCATCGTGTTTCGCGACCACGAAATACTCGTTGATCCCGTCCTCCGGTGCGACCGGGTCCGCCAGCTCGATGCGAAATCGTGTCGGTTGACCATCGGCCTCAATCCTTCCCGCCACCGCTGCTACGACGACGACGGCAAACAATGAAGAAAGAAACGTAGTGGACTTGAGCATCGATATCACCTGAAAATCGGTCCCTGAGACAACCATCGGGATGGCACGACACGCTCATCGTACTTCAGACCGAGGGTGCTTATCAACCCACCCTTTTTCATCCGGACCACCTTCTCCGGAACGACTTGATCGGTTTACAATAGGCGGCATGAATTCAGCGCCCCCCCCAACCACCGTTTGTCCTCGACGAATCGAACCGGCGCTGATCGGCACAACTTGCTGCCTGCTTTCGGCACTCAGCTACACCGCCGCGAACACGTGCTTGCGTCAATTGGCCGGGCAACAGATCGAACCGGCGTGGACGATTTGCGTCAAGGAGATCGTGGCGGTTTCCGTCGTCGGGCCTTGGCTGTTCTGGCGTTGGTTGCGGGGTGAACCATTGGCGGTGCCGTGGTCGGCTTTGGGCGTGTTGGCGATGGCCGCGTTGGTGGTCCAGTTGGCTGGCAATCTCAGCATGCAATGGGCCTTTGGAGTGGTGGGTCTGGCGATCACCATGCCGTTGGTCTTCGGCGTGAATTTGGCTGCCAGCG
>SKKK01000671.1 GCA_007121535.1 Planctomycetaceae bacterium
CACGGCGCTAGCCGCCGGTTCTGCACGCCACCGGCGGCTAGCGCCGTGCCGCTCACTCATCGCGACCCCAAGATTTCGCCTGGACAACGCACTAGTGCGTTCCGCGCGCTGAGCGCGACCCGGTAAGGACCACCGGCTCGGCGCGCGGGGGCTACGGCGGGCAAAGCTGACGCAAAAGCAAAGCGGCGTCAAGCCGCCGCACTCCAAAGCGACCCCGACCCCTTCCGTGAAACGAGGTACTCATTTCTTACGTGGGTCTAAGCCGAAGCGTCGGCGCGAAATTCATGGGATGCATCCGGGCAAGCCAACTGGCCGGCGTTCAGCAGTTGCTCGAAGGCCTGCCGCAACTCGGCCTCCCGATGATCGTTCCACCATTCGAGGAATTCACGGCAAAACGTGGCAGTGCGATCCAGCTCGATTTCGCACTGCGATTCCAAGAACTTGCGTTCGGCCTTGGACGGCGATTCTTGAATCCAGCGTTGCAACCGCTGCTGGGCGGTGGCATGGTCGTTGATCGTTCCCAACCGATCCTGCAGATCCCGGACCATCGGATAGACGTGCGAGCGGAGCGTTTCCGGCAGTCCGGCTGCCAGCAGTTCCATCGAGTAACGCAACTGCTTGCCGGCGATTCGCAAACGATGCAGTTGGTCCGTGACGGACAAATCGGCCGTGGCTGCCTGGAAGAACGGTTCGATTTCCGCTTTCAACCGACACGAGGCCCAATCGCCGAAGGGTTCCACCCCCAACGGAGCCCGCGAGCCTGTGCCGACGCGCTTCAACAGCTTGGCGGCACGTTTCTCGAGCTTCTCGCCCTTGTCCAGCTTGCGGTAGATGGCAACGATCGGTTCCTGGGACTGGCGACGATGATCGCGAACCCGGTCCAACAGCAACCGGGCCGCCGGATTCTTCTTCTCTTTCGCCAATCT
The DNA here is from genome assembly GCA_007121535.1 of Planctomycetaceae bacterium. GTDB lineage: Bacteria > Planctomycetota > Planctomycetia > Pirellulales > Pirellulaceae > SKKK01. Next base: position 927 of record SKKK01000671.1, read on the forward strand.
GGCCGCGAAAACGTCATCGTCACGCGCGTCGTTGGCCGCGCGGCGTATGCGACCAAGCAGCTTGGCCAAGCGCTGTACTCGCCACTCGGGCATCAACGTCCGATAGAGCTGCAGGGCGGCATGGGCGCGTCGCGACCAGACGCGCATTTGATGGACGTATTCGACATCTTTGTGCGCCTCGCCCGCCGCTTTCCCCAAATAGTCCCGCACGGCCTGAAGACGGGCATCCAAGCTGCGAATCGCGACCGCTCGAACCGGTTCCTCCGGCGTTGCTTCCGTCCACTTACTGTAGTTCGTCATGGATGCTGCTCATGCCTCCTTTGCGGCTGCCCGATGGGGCTCGAACATGGTCAATTGACTCTGCTGTTGCTGCATTTCGGCGTTACAAGCCAACTGGTACAGATACTGCTGATGCTGATGGCGTCGCCGCCCTTTGGCTGGCTCGGGGCGCGCGTACGAGCCGTCGGGCAAAATCTTGCGCCCCTTGACATTGTCTCGTTGGTAGGACTTGAGGATGGCGATCAATCGCTGGCGGTGAGCCGCTTTTTCCACGGGAATCAGCAATTCGATCCGCCGATCCAGATTGCGGGGCATCCAATCTGCGCTGGAAATCAATACCACTTCGTCACCGCCGTGATAGAAATAGATGATCCGGCTGTGTTCCAGGTAGCGATCCAAAATGCTGACCACGCGGATGTTGTCGCTCAGTCCCGGCACCCCCGGCCGCAGACAGCAGATGCCGCGAACGCACAAATCGACCGGTACCCCTGCGGCAGATGCCTCGTACAACGCATCGATGATTTTGGGATCGGCCAGCGAATTGAGCTGAGCCATGATGTGAGCTTTCTGGCCGTCTTCTTTGCGAGCGATCTCGCCGTCGATCAACTCCAGCAACCGGTCGCGCAGCGAAAACGGCGCAGCGGCCAGCTTGTGGTACTGCAAGGGTTGCGAGTATCCGGTGATCGAATTGAAAAAGCTGGTGGCATCGGCCCCCAATTCCTCGTCGACCGTCAACATGCTGATGTCGCTGTACAGACGGGCCGTGACCTCGTTGTAGTTTCCGGTCGCAAAGTGGATATAGCGGCGGATCCCGTGCGTTTCCCGGCGGACCACGATGCAGACCTTGGCATGGGTCTTGAGTCCTTTGACACCATAGATCACCTGGGCTCCGGTCTGTTCCAGTGTCCTGGCCCATTCGATATTGCGGGCTTCGTCGAATCGAGCTTTCAATTCGACCAGAACCGTCACGTTCTTGCCCATTTCGGCCGCTCGCTGCAAGGCTGCTACGATCGGGCTGTCGCGACTGGTGCGGTACAAGATAATCTTGATCGCGACAACCTGCGGGTCGGTCGCCGCTTCTTCGATCCAACGCACGACCGGTTCGAAGCTCTCGTAAGGCAACGACAGCAGCAGATCCTGCTGTCGAATCTGATCGAACATGCTCTTCGTCGAATCGATTTCCGGAGCGCGACGAGGTTTCCATGATTCGTAACGCAATCGATCGAACCCGGCAACGCCCGTCAAACGCATGAAGGCGGACAGATCCAGGGGGCCTCGCGCTTCGTAGATGTCGCTGGCGCCTACCTCCAGCGCCGAGGCCAGGAATTTCAGCAGTTGCGGACTGGCGCCCGACGCGACCTCCAACCGCACGCAATGACTCTGCTTGCGAGCGTCCAGCACCTCCTCCATCCCCGCCATCAAATCGGCCGCCATGTCCTCACGCACGCCCATGTCCGCATTGCGAGTGATCCGGAACGGAACCACCTCTTGAACTTCGATGCCGGAAAAGAAGCGTTCGGCGAAACAGCGGATGACGTCCTCCAGCAGAATGTAATGGTATCCTGATTCGGAAGGCAAGCGAAAGAATCGTTGAGGCGAATCGCCCAAAGGAATGATTGCGTAACGACTGGACTCCTGGCCCTCGGACGGCGCCAGCCGGACACACAGATTCATCGTCCGGCCCGTCAACAAGGGAAACCGCTCCTCCGGGTGAATCGCCATCGGCGTGAATATCGTGAAGACCTCGTTCTCGAAAATGGTTTCCAGCCCCGATCGCTGCTGGGATGTCAACTGCTCGGGAGACAGCCTCCGCAGATCGGCCTCGGCCAGCCCCGGTTCGATTTGTTCCAACAAACAGACGTACTGGTCCTCAACGAACTGGAGGGCCTGTTGCCTGATACGTTTCAGTTGGTCGGCAGGCGTCAAGCCCGCGGGATCGCGTTTGCGGCGTCCGCTGCGAGCCACCATTTGCAGACCGCCGACTCGCACCATGAAGAATTCGTCCATGTTGGACGACGTGATGGCCAGGAATTTCAAGCGTTCCAGCAGCGGGATCTCCTGATCCCATGCCTCGTCCAGCACTCGCCGGTTGAATTCCAGCCAACTGAGTTCTCGATTGACGTACTTGCGAACCTTGCTCGCCATCGTTTCTCTCCGATCTCACAGCCTTTCTGCGAGAGTTACAGTTCGGACGCATTCCTCAAAACAACCGGCATTCCGAAGATCTCGGTGAACATTTTTCCCTTCTGAGACAGCGATAGCTGTTCCAGCGAGAGATCGTGGCCGCCGGGTACCGAGATGACCAGTGCTCCTTCCTCGCGCGAACATTGGATGTCGCGAACCCGCTGGGTGTTCGAACGATCCAGCGCATCCGCCACTCGCAGGATGGCAGCCATCTTGGCCACATTGGTTTGGCTTTCCCAGTCCAGCGAGGCATACATCGGGTGCGTTGCCCGAGGGGTCGACCGTCGATGGTAGCGGGCGGTCAACGCGGCCAGCATCACGTCCCGTTCACTCAACCCGAACAATTCACCGTTCAGGATCAAGTACATCGAATGCTTGTGGTGGCTGCGGGCATTGACGGCATAGCCCAGATCGTGCAGCAAGGCGGCGACGTGCAAGATCAATTCGTAATGCGAATCCAAGCCATGTTCGCGCTGCAACGCTCGAAACAACACTTGCGACAATGCGGCTACATGACGGCCATGCATTTCATCGAACCCCAGTCGGCGCCCGAAATCCACGGCGGACCGGATGATTTGATGCATGAAATCTTCCGTCCAAGCCTCGTGCAACGCCATTTCTTTGATCAAGCCGTCCCTTAGATTGATGCTGGAGACTTGAATATGCTCCAAGTTCAAGGCGGTGGCTAGATGGACGTAGGCCAGCAAGGCTGGCCCAGCCGATTCTGCTTCGGTGAAAGACAAGTGGTATTTGCGAGCGACCTCTTCGATCGAACGAGACATGATGCCTTCGGTCAGTTTTCGCAATCGATCGACGGGCACCGGGGCCAGTCCGTTGCGATCCCCGTCGGCGTCCAACTGCTCGGCGGCAAACCGGATATCCCCCCCCAACGCGATCAAGGTCGGTGCCGACTCTGCCGATACTCGCAGCCGGACTTGGGCGACGAATCGCTGGATCTGGCTTTCCATGATCTGACGCACCTTGCCGGAGGGCGTCTGATACGTCTCGATCGTTCTCCGCAAGCGCAACGTTCCCAAGCGATACACATTCGCGTGAGCGACGTCACCATCCTGAAACAGAAGAACCTGGGTGCTTCCGCCTCCGACTTCCACCACGAGAGCACTCCCGTCGGTCAAATCCGGTCGCTTTTGAAACAGGGGGCGTATGCCCAGATAAGTGACGCGGTTTACCGCTGCTTCATCGAAAGGCTCGACCTGAAACCCCGTGGCGATGTAGATCCGTTTCAGGAAGGCCAACCGATTGGCGGCTTCACGAACGGCGCTGGTCGCCACCACGTGGATTTGCTGACGCTGATTGATGCCGTATTCATGCAATTTTTCCCGGTAGGTCCGCAGCACTCGAACACAGTCATCGATCGTTTCCGAATCGACCACCCCCTTGGAAAACGTATCCCTTCCTAAGCTGACGGCTTGCGACAGGTTCTCCAGCGTTCTGACGGGGCCATTCGCGGCGATTTCAGCGATCGCCATGCGGATCGCCGAAGCACCGATGTCGACGACGGCAATCAGTTCGGGTGGGGTATCGGCGAGTGGTTCTGTCGAATTCGTGGAAGGCGTATTTTTCGGCGACATGGGAAACTTCAATCTGATGGGCCCGTGGGGTCCACTGAGGAACGAGACGGGACCGATGCGTTTTCGGGTCGGCAGCGATCCCCGCCCCCAGGATAATTGGTTTCGTAGCGGAACGCCAGACAACGCGTGCCAAGAAAACAAAAAACCCGCCTCGGTCGGCCAAACCGGGGCGGGCTTTTGTTGAATCAATTTGGTAGTGGCCGGAAAATCCGACCGATCTCTGCGTCTTTTGAGAACCGTGTCCACGGATAAGTTGACTGGTGTCACCACTAGCCAACCAAACATCCTTAGAAAGGAGGTGATCCAGCCGCAGGTTCCCCTACGGCTACCTTGTTACGACTTAGTCCCAATCGCGGAGTTCACCTTCGGCGCTTGCTTCCCGTGAGGGTTAGCTCGGCGACTTCGGGTGCTCCCCACTTTCGTGGCTTGACGGGCGGTGTGTACAAGGCTCAGGAACACATTCACCGCGGTATGCTGACCCGCGATTACTAGCGATTCCGGCTTCATGCAGG
>SKKK01000126.1 GCA_007121535.1 Planctomycetaceae bacterium
CTTCTGGCTCGCCGTGCTGGGCGTCGTCATCTCCGGCCGGTTGACCGCCAATGAAGATCCTCTCAAGGGTTGGGTCGCCGGATTTATCGGGTTGACCGTGGCCATGGTAGGCCAGGACGTGATTCAATCGTATCCGCGCTTCACCTACGGATACGGCGCAATGCGAGGCGGCTTCGACCTGTTGCCGGTGCTGGTGGGCGTGTTCGGGTTCTCCGAACTGCTGGCGGTGATGAAGATGCCCGTGTACGACACGGTCAAGAGCACGGCGGATCGCGTGATCCCGACCGTACGGGACGTGGCGCGCTATTGGAAGAGCATCCTGACATCGGGCATCTGTGGCACGCTGATGGGTCTGATCCCCGGCGTGGGTGAAGATATGGGCGCGTGGGTCTCGTATGCGTTGGCCCGGACCTTCAGCAAGGAAAAGGCCCAGTTCGGAAAAGGCGCTTATGAAGGGTTGATCAGCTCGCAGGCCGGGTGCAGTGCGGCGGTGCCCGGCGCCATCATCCCCGTGCTCACCCTGGCCATTCCCGGTTCGGCGCCCGCGGCGGTTCTGCTGGCCGCGCTGTTCATCCACGGCGTACGTCCCGGCCCGCTGATCATGATCGAAGCGCCGGGGTTCGTCTACGAGGTGGTCGCAATGGTGCTGTTTGCCAGCATCGCGATCCTGCTGTTCGGGCTGCTGATGACACGCCCGTTGCTCAAAGTGTTGGAAGTGCCTCGCAACCGGCTGATGCCGATCATCTTCGTGCTGTGCGTCGTCGGCGCCTTTGCAGTGAACAACCGGGTATTCGACATCTGGGTCATGCTCGGTTTCGGCGTGTTCGGATTCTTGCTCCGCGAGTTGCGGTTTCCGATGGCGCCGCTGATTTTGGGCGTGGTGCTGGGGCCGATCCTGGACGAGAACCTCCGGCGCGGGCTCCAGTTGACCGGCGGCGAACTCGGCCCGTTCTTCACCCGCCCCATCAGCATGGCCCTCTGGATTGTGATCCTGATCACCTTCCTGCTGGGCACGAAGTGGTTTACCGGCCTGCTGTTCAAGGTGCGCAAGGCCGCGTTGGGGTAAGAACTCAGAAAGAAAGCGTTTCGCAACGTCACACGACAAACGATCATGCTACGACGGCAGAGGGTGTACAATGAATCTGAGTCAGAAGCGGCACGGCGCGGCAATCGCAGGCATCTGTGTGTGGATACTGGCTGCCGTGGGCACGTCAGCGGGCCAGTCGCCCGGGCTGAACGAGTTTCCCGAATCTTTCGCCGACCGCATCCACTTCCCCTCCGACGACCAGGCGATCGCCACGGCAGGAGCCCGCGTCGTTTTCCCCGAGACCGAAGCGGGCGTCAAATTCAGCGAAGGCGGCCTGGCCGGGGTGCAACCGATGCCGGCGCGGCAGTTGGTTTTGGATGCGCCCAAGGGGCACCGTGGTCAGATCCTCGACACCGAGCAGCGCCGTTTCGACGACCCGGTTGCACTGCTTCTGTCGAAGTTCCGCTATCCGTGGGAGGACCGGCATCTGGACGGTATCGTGTGGACGACGCCCAAGGGGGACGAAGCCCTCGACGGATGGCTGGAGCTGCGCCTGAAAGACCATGCTGGCGCGGTGCTGGCCCACCATGTCATCCGGCAGCTTTCACCCAACGGCCTTTTCTTCTCGCTGGGGTTTCCTGAGAAATTGCGCGGAAGCCGCGCATCGCTCGAGGCGGTGTGGTACCGGGACGACCGGGCGGTCGGCCGGGCCGAGGCCGATTTTCACGTCCATAAGGCGGCGGAGGTACCACGGTCCGGCCGGATAGCTCTGCATCTTCTCAACGAGCCGCAAGCGCACGTGGCGAACGCACCGATGACCGTGGGCGTACCGTTGCCGCGGGGAGCGTTGCTGGACGAGCACAACGTGCGGCTGGTCGATGAGGATGGCGCGGAGCTGCCGTTGCAGACGCGCACCAGCGCCCGCTGGTCGCGCTTCGGTTCGATCAAGTGGCTGCTGTGCGACTTTACTGCGGATCTGGACGGCCGGCCGCGAACGCTGTTTCTCGAATATGGCCCGGCTGTTGAACGGGGAACTGTGCAGCCGATGCCCATCGGCGCGAACGGCTCGGGGTTCCCGTCGCTGGATACCGGACGCGTTCGAGTTTGCGAGCGGGGCATATTCTTCGATGCCTTCGGCGACGGCGATTACCGCGCGGTGCTCCGTCCCGCGGCCTTGCAAGGCGCCTTTGTGCATCACGAGAACGGCAAGGTGTTCACCGTCCCCGCCGACGTCGAGCACGCGGTGGAGGAACGGGGCAGCGAAAAGGTCGTGGTGCGCCGCGCTGGCTGGTACGTCGAGCCGGCCAGCGGCAAACGCTTTTGCCAGTTCGTCACGCGGTTTGTCTTTCATCGCCTGAGCCCAATCGTGCGCATCTATCATACTTGGATCTTCACCGGCGACGGCAATCGAGACCGCATTCGGGACATGGGCTGGCGATTCGCCGCGTCGGGAAACCCGGAGCCGGAAGGATTCCTCACCTCGTTCGCCGACAGGTCGTGGGTTTCGGCTGAATCGCTGGTGCAATTCGATTACCGGGCATTCGCTCTGAAGGGCTCTGGCGAAACGCAGCAGGGGCGGACGCCCGGCCTGCTAAGCGTCCTGGTCGACGACAGCCGTGTGTCCCTGGGCGTGAAGGACTTCTGGCAGAATTTTCCGAGCGAGCTGGAGTTCACCGACGATGGGTTCACCTTCTACAACTGGCCGCGTCACAACCGGCCGGCCTCGTATGAAAGTCCCATCCCGCGTTCGAAAGCCTTTCTGCATCGCTTCGCCCACGAGGGCGAATTGCTTGATTTCCGGCTTCCGCAGGAATACACGGAAGGTCCGATCTGGGCCGAGGCCACACGTTCCGGCCGCGGCGGCGAGGCACATTGGGCCGAAAGTCGCCCGGAAACGGTCAACGCTCAGGGCATCGCCCGCACCGAGGAACTGTTCCTGTACTTCACCGATCGCTCGGCACAGGCGGAGCAGGTGGCGAGCGTGCTGCAAGGGCTCAACGACGAAACGCTGCGCGCCGTGGCCGATCCGGCGTGGGTGGCCGCCAGCGGCGTCTTCGGCCCGATCCACCATCGCGACGTCGAGAAATACCCCGAGGACGAGCACGTCTACGAACAGGTGGTCCACGCGCCGGCGCGGTGGAACGAGCGGCTCGGCTTCTACGGGATGTGGCTGTACGGCGACGTGCCGGCGTGGAGCATCGACCTCGACAGCCGGGCGGTCAGTCTCTATCGGGCGATTCGCAAAAACCATCACGGCTGGCCGATCGGGTGGCTGCCGTTCGCGCGCAGCGGCGATGCGCGGCTTCTGAAGTACGCCGAGGCGGCCACCAGGCAGATGATCGACGCGAACTTCTGCCACTACGCCAGCGAGGACGTAGACGCGGCGGTCGGGCCCGATTATTTCCGGCGGCAGGGCTGGTGGGACCGTTCGCTGCTGCCGTGGGCGGCCCGCAACGGTCCGCGTCTGCGCAACTACACGGTCGATTGCGACTATATCTGGCACGCTTATTACCTGACCGGCTATACGAGGGCCAGGGATGTGGCGTTGCTGTTCGGGGTGTTGACTCAGCAGGATTACGAGGTGCAGCGCGGGCCCCGCACCACCAACTCGACGCTGACATCGTACCTCGATATGTATCAGGCGACGTTCGACCCGTGGTTTCTGGCCGCCGCGCACGAGATTGCCAGGCTGCACCTTCACCAAGCGGGAGTCGTTCATCAGGAGCAGCGATTCGATGGAGTGGTCGATCGTCTGACGCCCCGGACGATCGGACACTTCTGGCGTCCGGCGGACATCGAGTTTCACCGCTTTACCGGCCACGACGACTACCGGACGCTGGCGCTGAACCATGCGGTCTCGACCAGCAGCCCGTGGTCCTACGGCTACGGCGGACTGTGGCCGCGGCTTTCCACTCCCTTCATCACCCAGGCGACCTACGCTCACACGTTGACCGGCGACACGTTCCACCTGGACCGCGCCGCTGCCTATCTCGACTGGGTGAAAATGGGAATCTACGACGGGGAACTCGAATATGCTCGCGGCGCGTTGGTCCAAGGCGGAACGGCCCGGGGCATCTTCACCGGGTATTACATCCGCCAGTTTCCCTTGGCCCTGGGTGCGTTCGAGCGAGCCGGTTATCGACCCGATCCGGTACCCAATCCCTTCTACGTGCAGGGCGAGACGGTTCCAGGCAACGATGACTTCCACGAGTTCCGCATGCCCGAGGTGCTGCTGCACATGCGTGGCGGCCGGGCGGTGCCGTTGATGCTGGGCAGCCACGAAGACGTCCACGACCAAGCTTATGCTTATCAACTGGTCGGCCCGGACGGGCGGCGTCACCTCGAGGGCCGATGGCCGCCGGGCCGCGATCGGCCCTCGCTTTGGATGGAAACCATCGAACTGCCCGCCGGCCAGCCGGAGGGCATCTACCGGCTGAGCCTGACCGGCAGGGTGCCGCTTCCCGACAATGCGGCACAGCGCAGCCAGATCCGCCGGCGGCACGGTCGCGTCCTGATGCCGACCGCGCCACCCGACGTGCCCGAGGTGATGGTCTTCCCCCGAACGGAAAGCGGCACACAGGTCGCCTCCGGCGGGCCGGAAATCCAATATTGGTTCATGGTTCCCCCGGGCGTCGAAGAATTCTGGATCGACTTTTCGCGCGCCGGCGGCGGGCTCAATCGCGTGTCCGTCTGGAACCCGTCAGGCGTGCGGGTGTGGGACCGGTCCTATTCCGGCGACGCCCCCGCACGGGCTCGCATCGAAGTTTCGCCGGCCGACTCCGGCCGACTCTGGCGAGCGACCGGTGGCCGTTTTCTGATCGACCCTCAAATTCCGCCCTACTTCTCGGTCAGCCGCGCAAAATGGTTCAACCCGGTAGAGCTGGGAGAGGGGGTCAGGTCTTGATATTTAACTTTTTCGACAGAGAGACTCGCCACAAAGCTGAATGTCAAAACCCGACTGCAGACTCAACGAAAAGTTAAATGTCAAGTGTCAAGGAAGCCCGGCGAAATGTGAAGCGGTGAGGGGGCTCGCGCGGACGTTTTCCGCGGCCGATCGCTGGAGACGAGGTGCTGGGGGGGTTGGTTAGCCAACCAGCGGCGGGTGGCTAGCTCGGTGCAGTTCCGCTTCATTTCAGCCCCCCCCAACATCGCATGCGAGCCGATGGCCTAACACCAAACCAACTCTCAAAATCGGCCATAGCGGATAGCTGGACTAACAACCCCAGTCGCCGCACTTTCCATGACACTCCGAGGCGATTTTCCAGGTGTTTTCTTTCGTGTTTTCTTGTTGTAAATCCAGTTCAGTATTGACTTTAAGAAAAAATGGGAGACAATACCCTGAGACTTAGGTTCGTCCTCACAGACGGCTCTTTGCAGCGAGGTTCGCAAGGATGGAAATGACACCTCCCGCCGATCCTGCCCGGGCAGTTCAAGACAAACAGCAGCAGGATGCCAAGGC
>SKKK01000229.1 GCA_007121535.1 Planctomycetaceae bacterium
CCCCCAACCTGATCGAGTACTTGCGCGACAAGGCAGCGCGAACCAATCCGCACTGAAATGTGTCCGGCTTGCAATCTCTTGTGCCAGAACCTAGCTTATGAGGCCAGACATGAAGCTCCGAATCAATTCTACCAAGCGGCTACCCCGACTGCAGAGTGATCTTCAAAGCGATTCCAAAACACTTCGATACGAACTCGAAAACCTCGTCAGACTGGCGCTTGAACACTCCCCAAGCTGGGCGAAAAGTGAGCCCGTCCGCAACAACGCCTACATTGAGGCATTTGCTGTTCATTGCCGGGCACTTATTTTCTTCCTCTACGGTCACTTGGATCAGATCACCTCGAACGGAGTGACCCAGCGGTTTTCAGCCCTACGGGATACCGATGTCCTCGCGCATGATTTCTATTCCTCATGGGACCGAGATTGTCCGCCGCCAACTCAGGTATTGGTCGATTCCAAGTGGCGGGCGGATAAACATGTGGCTCACATCACGACTGATCGCAGGGAAGTCAACCAAGCTGGAAGTGCAGAACAATCTGTCTGGAGACTGACAGAGGCCGTGTCGGCAGTTTGCGATGTGATGTCTTGCTTCCTTGAAAACGCGCCGAGCCAGAGCTTTGAGGCTGCCGAATTGGTCCGGATGAACCGCTCGATTGCCGTTTGGCGAAACAAGATGGTTGCGAGCCAAGTGCCGCCTCCATCGCCTGGAATTGCGCCGCCGAGAGCGTCAAGCAGTCCTCACTTGCAGGCGACGACGGATGGCGGTAGCCTGTCAAGGCAGCCAAACGTCTAAAATTTCGGAAAAACCGAGTAGATTGACGAATAAGACGGTGCCGGCGGCGAACGAATCCGTGCATGGGAGTCGCACGGAAGCAGATGGATGGGTTCCTGGCTGCGGCGGCCCAGTGACGCTGGTCGTTCGGACGTTGAATGCGTGACATCCACCTCTCGCCCGCAGGCAGTTGCGATACAACCATGAATCTTAAGCAGTTCATTTCAGACACCCTTGTTGAAATCGTCCAAGGCATTGAAGACGCTAAGTCGCGTCTATCTGGCTCTCGCGCCATGGTGAGTCCCAGGATATCTGCTCCACGCGGGGAGATTACCCCTGACAGACGGCCGACGGAATACATTCAGTTTGACGTAGCCGTGTACGCTGGAGAGTCTGACACCGACAAGGCTGGCGCGGGCCTTGTCGTCGGCTTTCTCGGAATCGGAGCATCCACGGAAACGAAAGACAGTCATACGTCAGCATCCCGGATTCAATTTAGGATTCCAATGGCATTTCCAGCGCACGAGATGCCAACCGATCGGAGATGACTTCTGGCTTAACCAGTTCGCTCCCATTGGTGAGAATCATTCGATTCGACCACTTACTTGCAGCCGCGATCCGATCAATTCGAATGAAAAATCCCCAGCTAAAGAACGCAGCCTGTGGCGCGATGTCCGCAGCCGTTCCACCAATCGCCCTGCTTCTTCGAACACGTGATGCGAGATGGAAATAGCTTTCCGCACCGCTGCCATTTCGGGCAATTCTGGCACTGCAAACGGCGTATGTTCGCAAAATAAAACCATTCTAAAGGGGTAGCCTAAGACCCATGAATAGATGTAAATGGGAACGGCGTTGGGCGTTCAATGTAGCTTACGCTTCGGGCACTCGAGGTCAATTTCTCAGTGAACGCAGTAGCGGAGTAACGGCTTAGCGGAGTAACGGCCTACGCGACGTCTTGGACTGCGCCAAGAAGTCGAGGCCGCTGGCGCGGCAGTGGATTTCGAACGCCAAGCGGTAGATCGAGCGCCTGAACGCGAAATCGCACCTCCGGACAGGAGGTTTTAGGCTGAAGGTTGGATTTTCTGAGGCATGACGACCGGTGTCCAATGGTGCTGTTTCGCATCCCGAAGTTGGGACGTTGAGCAACCGAATGTTGGGCAATTGAATCATCATGTCACTGCTTTGCCACCCATTCCCTTGCCCCTCCTTTGGCAACATCGACAATTTATTGTTTATCTTCATGCCTGAAGGGCCTATTAGGGAAGTGGCCGAGTGGCGGTGTAGTACGACGATGCCTTAGCGCGTAGCGTCTTGGTCGGACGCTATTGGCGATCTACGCTACAGAACGTCTACCGCACCGAAAGAACTAGGCAGCATCTGACGTGGGCGATTGAATTGCGTCCAAGAGTGCCCATAACGAAGCGAGTCAAATCCAAATGGGATAAGCATTCCAGCGGCTTGTGCGACGACAGGCCGCCAGAGCCCGTTGTAGGCCCGTTGGCGAGCGTAGACGGCCATGGACGGCTCCAGGCCGCGTTTGGGAGAGATTGCGCCTACGGGTCGCTGTCGAGGCCGATTTCGGCGATGCACCAAGATTTTCCCAATACTGCTAGGCGGCGAAAGTTTTTGCTTCGTGAATCGCTTGGGCCTTGAGTGGTCTGATACGCTCAGTGGCTGTAGTAGCTGCTGGGGCGTCAAGAAGCCCTTTGCGTGGCGTGTGTAGAACGTTGCGCCTACGGGTGGCTGTCGAGGCGGATTTCGGCGACTTCCGCCGAATTTGCCGATGCTGGTTGGTGGCGAAAGTTTTTGCTTCGTGAATGGCTTGGGACTTGAGTGGTCTAATACGCTCAGTGGCTGTAGTAGCTGCTGGGGAGTCTAGAATCCCTTTGCGTGGCACCTGTAGGACGTTGCGCCTACGGGTCGCTGTCGTGGCGGATTTCGGCGACTTCCGCCGAATTTCCCGATACTGGTTGGCAGCGAAAATCTTCGCTTCGTGAATCGCTTGGGACTTGAGTGGTCTAATACGCGCTCAGTGGCTGTAGTAGCTGCTGGGGTGTCAAGAATCCCTTTGCGTGGCGTCTGTAGGACGTTGCGCCTACGGGCCGCCAGCGAGGCCGGTTTCGGTCGTGTCCGGCGAAAATGCCGATTGTTTTCGAGCGGCGAGTTTTCGGTTCGTCGCCATGCAGAGGACACCGCGAGGTGTAATGCCCTGCCGGGTGGCATGGTGCTGTTCGGTAGCCGTTCCAAGCGGCTTTCCTGCTGTCACTCCTACGGGCCAGCGAAAAACAGTAAGCGTAGGATCGGAGGTCACTGCGATGACTAGCCTGAGTGTTTTGATCGAGCCTGGAGCTGTAGAAGTTCGCAGTGGGATCAACCAGCCCTGCTTGAGGATCCAAGCGGAGTTCGAGCACCGACCGGCACTCAGAGCCTCTCCTGAGCCCGTAGGCGAGCGCAGACGGCCTTGGATGGCATCCGGGCCGCGTTTGGGAGACGTTGCGCCTACGGGCCGCCAGCGAGGCGGATTTCGGTCGTGTTACACGAATTTCCCGATGATTGTCGGCGGCGAAGGTTTTTGCTTCGTGAATGGTTTGGGACTTGAGTGGTCTAATCCGCTCAGTGGCTGTAGTAGCTGCTGGGGCGTCAATAATCCCTATGCGTGGCGTGTGTAGAACGTTGCGCCTACGGGCCGCCAGCGAGGCCGATTTCGGCGGCGCGCGGCAAATTTGCCGATGATTGTCGGCGGCGGAAGTTTTTCGCTTCGTGAATGGTTTGGGACTTGAGTGGTCCAATCCGCTCAGTAGCTGTAGTAGCTACTGGGGCATCAAGAATCCCTATGCGTGGCATGTGTAGAACGTTGCGCCTACGGGCCGCCAGCGAGGCCGATTTCGGTCGTGTTACACGGATTTGCCAATGTTTATCGGCGGCGAAAGTTTTTCGTTGCCGTTTGCAGAGGACACCGGGCAACCGGTGTAATGCCCTGTCGGGTGGTGTGGTGCTACCCGGTAGCCGTTCCAAGACGGCATTCGCTCACGGCGTAACCGCCTGCTGTCACGCCTACGGGGCATTGAAAAGTGGTACGCGTAGGATCGGAGGTCATACCTAATGACTAGCCTGAGTATCTTGATCGAGCTTGGAGCTGCAGAAGTTCGCAGTGGGATCAACCAGCCCGGCTGGAGCATCCAAGCGGAGTTCGAGCACCGACAGGCACCCAGAGCTTCTCCTGAGCCCGTAGACGAGCGCAGGCGGCCTTGGACCACATCCGGGCCGCGTTTGGGAGACGTTGCGCCTACGGGCCGCTGTCGAGGCCGATTTCGGTCGCTTCCGGAGTTTTTCCCGATGATTGTCGGCGGCGAAAGTTTTTTCTTCGTGAATGGTTTGGGACTTGAGTGGTCTAATACGCTCAGTGGCTGCAGTAGCTGCTGGGGCGTCAAGAATCCCCTTGCGTGGCGTGTGTAGGACGTTGCGCCTACGGGCCGCCAGCGAGGCCGGTTTCGGTCGTGGGACACGAATTCCCCGATGTTTGTCGGCGACGAAAGTTTTTTCTTCGTGAATGGTTTGGGACTTGAGTGGTCTTATAGGCTCAGTGGCTGCAGTAGCTGCTGGGGCGTCAAGAATCCCCTTGCGTGGCGTGTGTAGAACGTTGCGCCTACGGGCCGCCAGCGAGGCCGATTTCGGTCGCGGGTCACGAATTTCCCAATGATTGTCGGCGGCGAGTTTTTCGGCTTGCCGCCACCCGCGCTGCTTCGGGAGGCGTAACCGGTGCCCAACACCGGGCGGGTACTCTGCAGCGAGGCCGGTTTCGGGGGTTGAGCACAAATTTCCCGATAGAGTGTAGCCGACCGGCGATTCCCCGGTGGCCACAGCCAACCGGGGTTGCCCGTTTGTTTGTCGCTTAGGGATGGAAGTTCGCTTGTTCCCGGCACGTACAAGCCCCGCCGAACCGGCCAGCAGCACAAATGTCCGGATAATTCCCCGATACGGTATGAGTGGGTGATCACAAAGCCCGCTGAACTAGCCACCAGTGGGTCGTAGCGGTCTCATACCACGGGCTGTTGTTCTTCGATTCTCGTGTCCTGAACGTTGATTGTTTGTTTTCACAAGGAGCTGGTCCATGTCGATCACTGATCGCGAACTCGTTCGTCGCGCCGCCATTGGTATGGCGCGGTTGGTTGCGGATGGAGAAGTGGCATCCGGGAGAGAAGCGGCCTCCGTGGCCGGTGTCGCCCTGGGGCTTCACACCTGCGCCGCGCTGCTGAGCGCGGATCCCTATCAACAAGAGATGGCCGCTGTGATCCTCCAATACTGGGGGGAAGGCCAAATGGATGCTCTGAACGATCGCCTGAAGAGCACATTTCGGGAATTGCTTCAAGGCAACGCGAAGCCCGATGGCTTGGATGGTGAGCGTCCGAGTCGATAAGTGCGGCTCGGAACCTCAGGGTTTAGGCCCCGTCAGGATTCCGGGCTTCGCACTTCCGTTCGCTTGGCCGCTCTTTGGCCGGCCGGACATGACTTTCTCGTCGTGTCCCTTCTGAGTCGATTGCGATTTTCTCTTGAGTGGTAGTCCCGGCGCGAATCACCCGACTCGGCTGTTCGGGTCTGCGCGTCGTTGTGCAGCGGGCCACTCGGGGGATTCCCGTTCCGTTTGATGCTTGGTTCTTGATTTCTTCAGCAAAGGGTTGATTCGATGTGTGAACGTACACGAAGACGACGACGATTCAGGAAGCACCGTAGGCCCGTTCCACGATCCATGCGGCATTTGCCTCACGTGGTGATCGTCACACACAGGGGCGGTGATTCCGAAGCCCACCGATGGCAAGACGCTCGCGTGGCATTTCGCTACGCGGCGGCGAGATTGAACGAAGATGGCGACCAAGTCGAGATCGCCATCGTCGTGACCGGCGAAAAAATGCGAGGCGGAACAGACCAACAATAACCAGGGAGCTACTGACATGATCGGAGTACCATTACCATCCACCCCAAGCCGCGACGAGTCGCGTTACGACGAAAACGCGTCTGTCCCGCAAACGGCCTGCTGGCCTTTGCAGGAGAAACCCACGATCGATCCGCTACGCCAGCGCGCGATCGACCTGTTTCGATATCTGTCGGCGTTGGTCGAGTTGCGGTCGAAAATGATCCGGGACTGCGAGTCGTATGAGAATCTCTTCTGGTTCAGCGAATTGCCGAAAGAGCCCGAATGTTTCACCGCTGCTTGGCCGAATGGGGAAGCCGAAGACGATGGCGTTTGGCTGAAGATCGAGCGGCCGCGCTGTCCGCAGGTACCCCAACCGCCGTATGTTTGCCAGCCTTGGCTAGACGAGGCAAGCCTTGCGGATGCTAGCCGCCAGCCCTCCTTGCGCGACGAGATCGATGATTCGCAAGGAAGTGAGACGGACGAAAACGAATTGGAGGACCAGGAAGCAGCAGGCGAGAAACGGCTTCGACTGGCGGACCATCCGGAAGTGTCCGAGGCATGGCAGGCATATCTGGAAGACGAGTGGATACCGTGGAGCGAGAATTACCGTCGCTGGCAGCGCGTCCAAGCGGCCTACGGTCGGCTGTTTGCCATGTATCAGATGCAGCGTCGTCGCGGCGAGCAGTTCGAGTTGGTTTTGGGCGTCGGGACGTTGGTATGGAAGAGCAGCAGCGGTCACCGGGTCTGCCGACCCCTGCTCTGCGGGCGCGCACTGATCACATTGGAGCCGCACTCGGGTTCGATCAGCGTGACGGCCGCGCCGGAAGGCGCTGCTTTCCGGCTGGAACAGGACATGCTGGAGGTCGAAGAACGCCCGCCGGTGACCGATCAACAGTTGTACGACAAGCAGGTGGCGCTGCTCGATTCGCCGTGGGATCGGAAAAAGGTTTTCGAGTTGCTGCGCGGATGGGTCCATTCGCTGCCTTGTCCGGACGGCCAGTTTCTGGAATCATTGTCTTGTCCGGAAACAGCCGGTACGCGCCCCCAAGTGGCCTTTTCACCGGTGCTGATGCTGCGGAAGCGATCTGGCCAGACGCTCCAGGTGGCATTGCAGAACACTATCCAACAACTGGCCGAGGGAGGCCCCATTCCGCAAGGTATCCGGGAAGCGTGCGGTGACTACGCTGCCGAAGCCCAGACAGCGGGCGTTCACAGCGAATCGCGTCCGACGTTGCCGGATGAAGTGCTGTTTCCGTTGCCCACCAATGACGAGCAGAAGAGCATCCTTTATCGCTTGAATGGACGGCCTGCCATCGTCGTCCAGGGGCCCCCGGGGACGGGCAAGAGTCACACGACGGCCAATCTGATCAGCCACTTCCTCGCGCACGGAAAGCGGGTTCTGGTCACCAGTCAAACGCCACGAGCTTTGAAGGTGTTACAGGCGAAAATCCCAGCCGGCATTCGCCCGCTGTGCCTCAGCTTGCTGGGGAACGACACCGAGTCGCTCAGGAACTTGGAAGCATCAGTTCAGGGTATTTTGCGCGAAATCGATGCTTGGAATCCGGACGAATGCACGCGCGAGATCGAAACGGTTCGGCGAGAGCGCCATGCGGGCTTGAGCCGACTGGCCGAACTCAGGCGACATGAACGGGCCATTGCCGAGGGTGAAACGCTGCCACAGCGAGTCCCCAACACGATCTATACTGGGACGGCCCAGACGATCGCTCAGCAGTTGGAACGCGAAGCCGACGAACTCGGCTGGTTGGAGGATGATCCGCCAGAACTGAGTTCGCCGCCTCTGACGAGCGGTGAATTGGACGAACTGGTAGGCTTGTGGGCCGTTTCGGACGTGAAATTGCTGGACTTCGGTATGCCGGATGTCAAGCGGCTTCCGCGTCCGGATGAATTCCATCGGGCGGTCAAACGTTATGAGGACAGCGAGCGGAAGGTGACGCTGATCGGCGGTCGCGGCCAGAAGACGCGGGTGCGCGATTTGAGTGCGCTCGGCGCTGAAGAACTGTCATCGTTGCAGAACACAGCCAACCGCTTTACTGGCTTGCTGGCCGGACTCACGCAACGGACGGAACCTTGGGTAAGGAGGGCGGTAGACGAAATCCTGTCGGGAGTAACACTTGCTTGGCAGAGCCTGGCATCATGCACCGATCAGGCTTTGACAAAGTTGCAGACGGACAGCGACATACTGGAACCAACAGATTTCGTGCTGCCGAGTGATGTGACTCAGGAGGAGATGCTGTGTGACGTCCGCGATCTCTTGTCGCACCTGAGAGCTGGGCAGGGCCTTGGGTTTTTGTGCTTTCGGGCACCGGTCGTGAAGCGGACGCGATACCTCTGGCGCGATTTCCGTTTCGCGGGACGGCTGTGCGACAGCGTTCCTGTACTCGCCGACTTGGCGGATTACCTTGAACGGCTCAGCGTGCTATCCAACGCCTGGCAGGAATGGTCCGCCTGCGCGACGCCTGGCCCCGGTGGGTTTCGCCATCGACTGGCGAAGCTTCGGGAGTGCCAGCGGGTATTGCAGGAATTGCTGGAGCTTAACAATCTGGCTGCGGGGACGGAGGCCGATCTTTCTCGTCGCGGGATCACAAGCGGCCAACCCGCTGGGAAGCAATGGGCAGTGCAGCTCAGCGAAGAAATTGATGCGGCAAATGCGATTCGCCAGCGGACAGCGGCTCGGGCCGAACTTGAACGGATCAGCAAACCCATCCTGGAAGCGGCAAGCATTCCCAATCTACATCCGGCCATGATCAGGTTGACCGTTGCGGCCAAGGTCAAAGATTTCGCCATGTATCGGGATGCGTTTTCGGTCGCCGAGCGATGGGCCGAGCGTCGCAACGTTGCCAGACGCTGTCGTGAACTGGATCAACGGTTGCGCCGCTCTGCGCCATTGTTGGCCGATGCTTTGCAGAACCCTGATACTCGGGTGGAGTTTCTGCCTCGGCTGCCCTCGTTCTCGCAGGCTTGGCAATGGAAACTGGCGCGCGGCTGGCTTGAGCGTGGCGGCGAGGCAGCGAACGCAGAAGCGGTGGCTTCCCAAATCCGCGTGGTCGAAGAACGCGTTGCTGTTTTGACGGAACGGCTTGTGGAATTGTTGGCTTGGCAGTCATGCCACCGCGATCTCAGCGGCAACTTCGAGAAGCAGGGGGCGTTGCAGGCATGGCAACTGATCGTCCGGAGAATCGGTCGAGGAACCGGAAAACACGTCGAGACACTTCGAAGGGATGCCCGGAAGTATATGGACGAGTGCAAAGCCGTGATCCCTGCCTGGATCATGCCGCTCCACCGGGTGGCGGAAACGGTTGCGGTGCAAGGTGGTGCTTTTGATGTTGTGATTATTGACGAGGCCAGCCAAACGGGCCCGGAAGGGCTGATGCTACAGTATCTTGGGAAGCAGTGCATTGTCGTGGGTGACGACAAACAGATCAGCCCGGAAGCCGTGGGCGTCAACGTCGACAACGTGCGAGCCTTGATGGAGCAGTTTCTGGATGATATCCCCTTCGCGGAGACCCTCACTCCGACATCCAGCTTGTTCGATCAAGCCATCGTCCGGTACGGTGGTAATCGGATCATGCTGCGCGAGCATTTTCGGTGTATGCCGGAAATCATCCGGTTTTCCAACGATCTGTGCTACCACGACACTCCACTACTGCCTCTGCGCGAGTATCCACCCCAACGGCTGGAGCCGATCCTGGTTCGGCATGTTGTCGACGGGTACCGTGAGGGCGGTGCGAACCGCGTCGTCAATCGTCCTGAGGCAGCCGCTGTGGTGAAGACCGTCATCGACTGCTTGAACGACCCGCGTTACGCCGGCAAGTCGATGGGAGTCATCTGCCTGCAAGGGCAAGCTCAGGCTCAGCTCATCGAAAAGATGTTGCTGGACGCGGTGGGACCTGAACCGTTTGAAGAACGCCACCTGATCTGCGGCGATCCGTACAGCTTCCAAGGTGATGAACGCGATGTCATGTTCTTGAGCATGGTTGCGGCATCCGAAGGCGATGGAAGGTCGGCTGCGCTGGTACGAGAATCGTACCGGCAGAGGTTCAACGTAGCTGTGTCACGAGCCAAAGACCAAATGTGGCTCTTCCACAGTATCTCGGCGCACGAACTCCACCCGGATTGCATGCGTCGCCGTTTGTTGGAGTACTGCTACCATCCTCGAACGCAGAGCCTACCACAGGACCTGTCGCTGTGCGAAAGCGAGTTTGAGCGCGAGGTCGCGACCGAGTTGGCCAACGCCGGGTACCGCGTGATTCCACAGTACCCGGCTGCTGGGAAGCGGATCGACTTGGTTGTCGAAGGGACCAAGGCTCGCTTGGCGGTCGAATGCGATGGCGACAAATGGCATGGCGCGGATCGCTACGAAGCGGACATGGCACGACAGCGGATGCTGGAACGGTGTGGATGGAAGTTTGTGCGAGTCCGTGGCAGTTCTTTCTATGCCAACCGGCAGCGCGAGATTGCTCGGATCGTCGAGCAACTGGATTCGTTGGATATCATGCCCATCGGCAAAACTCCAGATGAGGATGCGACGGTCTGGATCGAAGACATTTCCGGCCAGCAATGCATCGAGTCGATGCGATCCGACGGTGTCTCGCAGCTCCAGGATGCCTTGCCGGAATGGAAGACGAACAGCATCGAAACGGGCGATTCATGCGGAGGCAGAGAAGTACCAACCGAACCAACTGAATCCATGGAATCGGGTATCCAAACCGACGCCGCAGAAAACGTGCCGCCGGATGCTGCCTCGACGGTCGATGCGGCGGTTCCCAAAGACATTGCGGTTGGCGACGATTCGCCAACCGCTTCAACGCTGACGGACGAATTACATCTTGATGCTGCTGGTCATTTGCAGGTCCCGGACGCGTCCGCCGAGGACGATCGAATCATCCGTGACGTGGTCGGATTCGGCTACGTGATGTGGATACGACTATCGCGCTGGGGCAAAGAGAACGACACTCTGAATCGCAGAGAACGCAAATTCGTCTACGATGTCGGACGTCATATCCGACAGCAATGGCCACTGACGATCCGCCAGGCGCGTTGGGCGGCGGCGATCCTGGAGGAAGCGACTCAGAACGGGTTCGACATACACGCCCCAGACTGAGGCATCGAAGAGTCCAGCGGAACACCACAGCATGCACTATGTTCAAACGGAGATTGCTGCACGAGGAAGCTCGAAATCAAGTGAAAACGCGACGAACTGAACTCCCCCTCTCCATTACCTTCAGATGTCCAGCGAGTAGCTCGTGAACGCTCCCGCTTGGAGGCACTCGCGGCTTGTGAGGATTCGCCGCGTTCTGGTGGGCTTTTTGGAGCGACTTCCTCATGATCGTCGGGCTCAGCGGAAACTCGGGGTCGTTGGTCAAGCTTGGCGTGCCAATTCTGCAGCCCAGGTTTGGTCGGCTTCGGACAGGGGTGGTTTGGGAGTTCCTTCGTAGATGTAGTGTCGATAGCCCGCTGTGTCGTAGGCACGTTGGACCACGGCCTGTAGATCCAGGCGGGCGTCCGGATCCGGCGGTCGTAGGGGAATGGGGATGGTTGGCAACGGATCGGGCAAGCGAATCGGCCAGATGGCTGCTTTCGGATGGTCTTCCGGACGGGCGACCATCGCGTAGTAGTCGCATGCAGGTCAGTCTTCCAAAGGCAGCCTTGGCCCACCTCGCAACAGATCGATTTCCACGAGATTTGCGCCGGCGTGAAAGTACTGTTGCCGCTTGTGCAAGTACTGCTGGCGATCGGGGCCGGGGCGTTTGTTCGTGGGACTGAGCAATTCGAGGGCGGTCACTAACTGCCGGCTCTGACGGTCGCGGATTTCCAGTCGTCCTGTTTAAGATAGGGATTCATACCGGGAACCTGAAGCCCTAATCTTTCACCTAATCTTCCACTTAATCTCCCGTGGGCTCGCGCTGTAGAGGGGGTAGATTAGGTGAAAGATTCAGTGAAAGATTAGGGTGTTATTGGCCCCAGCTATCCCGGGGCTCTTCCTCGGGTGTCAGCCACATCAAGCGTGAACGGTTTGCTTTTAGGGGCAACCCAGGAGCCCCGTAACTCTCCCTTACCCATACCGGGGGCCGTGCCGAGGGACACGGCCCCATTTTTGTGGGCATCGCATTCCTCGTGATTACTATGAGTCGCGTAGGTCGCCGAACCAGTAGGAATGGATCAGCACTGCTTGTTTTGCCTCGCTGTTCCCAACCCTTGACCATCCCTGTCACCTCCACCCGCAAGCGGGGAAGTCGAGATTCTGCACGGTTCGCGAAGCGTCATTCTCCATCTTGCGGGAATTCCCGGTTCCTGTCAAAATGGTCGGTGGGAGGGATGTGAAATGAACCTGACTGCACCGGAGAAATCAGCGGTTGCCAACGGCGAGGCCGTACGAGTTTTGGAGGACGGCCTGGAGTACGTGGTTTTGCGCGCGGACGTTTACGACCGTCTGAAACACCTGCTTGACGATGAGCACCAATGGACCTACAAGGATTTGCGATCGATCCTCGCCAAGTCGGCGGAGGGCAACGGTTGGAACGAACCGGCAATGGATGACTACGACCACTACGACGAAAGGCTTGCCAAGCGATGCCAGTCAGTCGCGGAGAGGTAGTTCTTGCGTTCGTGGAGAATGTTGGCACAAGCGGCGGCAAACTCCGCCCGGCTTTGGTGGTTCAGTCGGATCGGAACAACTCGCGGCTCAAGGAGACGATTATCGCGGCCATTACAAGCAACACGTCGCGGATCGACGAAGCCCATCAGCTACTCGTCGACATCTCGACCGAGGACGGGGCCGAGTCCGGTTTGCTGCACAACTCGGCAGTTCGTTGCGAGCGCCTGCATACCCTACCACAATCGGACATCCGGCGGTCCATCGGACGTTTACCGGAAATGGTGATGCAGCACATCGACACTTGCCTGAAAGCTTCCCTCGGGATTTCGTGAGCACCGTTCACCGCACAGCCTCCTCTCTGACGAGCGGTGCCGAACGCCGAGACGACCTGTCCATCACCTGCCGAAAACGAAGCGTCATCGGCTTCCGGTAAGATTTCGCCAAGCTTGCGTGAAGCGGGGGCGGGCAGCGTGACGGAGTTGCTCGGAAAAGCCCACGCTTGGAGGCAGGTGCGGCTTGGGAGGATTCACTACGTTCTGGTGGGCTTTTTGCAGCGACTTTCCCATGATCGTCGGGCTCAGCGGGAATACGGGTTCGGTGCTCAAGCTTGGCGTGCTAGTTCTGCGGCCCAGGCTTGGTCGGGTTCGGAGAGGGGTGGTTTGGGAGTTCCTTCGTAGATGTAGTGTCGATAGCCCGCTGTGTCGTAGGCACGTTGGACCACGGCCTGTAGATCCAGACGGGCGTCGGCGTCTGGCGGTCGTAGAGGAACGGGGATGATTGGCAACGGATCGGGCAAGCGAATCGGCCAGATGGCTGCTTTCGGATGGTCTTCCGGACGGGCGACCATCGCGTAGTAGTCGCATGCGGGTAAATCTTCCAAAGGCAACCGTGGGCCGCCTCGCAACAGATCGATCTCCACGAGATTTGCGCCGGCGTGAAAGACCTGTTGCCGCTTGTGCAAGTACTGCTGGCGATCAGGGCCGGGGCGTTTGTTCGTGGGACTGAGCAGTTCGAGGGCGGTCACCAACTGCCGGCTCTGCCGGTCGCGGATTTCCAGGTATGGCTCCCGGCACACATCCACAGGCGGTACAAGGCGGGCGTAAGCCGGCGCCTGGATGGTCTTCACGCACTCGACAACAGGGCGCGCTGGCTGCGGGGCGACAACCGCCACATCCGGCCGGCCCAGGACGACACGTTGCTCGTAGGGCGGCTCGTGAATGTAGACGTATACCGGGAAACTGAAGCCCTAATCTTTCACCTAATCTTTCACTTAATCTCCTGTGGGCCCGCGCTGTAGAGGGAGTAGATTAGGTGAAAGATTAAGTGAAAGATTAGGGTGTTATTGGCCCCAGCTATACCGCCCGAGGTCAGAACTGTCCCATCGTAGAACGGAATTCATTCCGTTTGCGACGCGGGAAACGGAATGAATTCCGTTCTACGAGTCGAGCCGCAAGCCGACTAACCTGACCGCGGACGGTATATCCCGGGGCTCTGTTGTTGAAGCGGAGCCAATCATCGACCTCCGGCTGACCGCTGCCGGACTGCTTGCGCGGGTGTTCGCGCTGCAACCGCTGCCAACCAAAACCTTCGGGCAGCTTGACACCTCTCATGCTTCACCCCGCATGGTCCGTCCCAGTTCGCGCTGGGCCTCGGTCAGTTTCGCGGCGCCGTCCAGCGCATTGCGGAACGCCAGTTGTTCCTCGGGTGTCAGCGAGATCGTCGTCTGTTCCGCCTGCCGGACTTCGCGCCGAGCCTGGGCAACGGTCACCATCCGCACATAGTCGCTGAGGCTGACCCTGCGCAAGGCAGCGGCCCTCGTGAGGTAAGACTTGCTGTCCTCGTCGAGACGCACCATCAGTTGGCTGGACTTGGCCATCGGTTCCCGCTCCTGGTGATCTAAGCTATTCGACCCTGGGTGAGTTGTATTGCAGACGGCAATACATGTCAAGGCTACGGAGGGCGGAGGGCGGAGGGCGGAAGTGGGAAGTGGGAAGTGGGAAGTGATGGCGCAGGGGCTTGTTGCGTTGTTCGCTTTGATCTGTGTGATCCTTGGCTGTTCGTTACCGTTCTGGTTTTTGTGTTCTTTGCGTTCTTTTGCGGCGATTCCGGGGAACTGGCACTCACGTGGCTCCGAATCTGCGAGGCCGACTGTGCGCGGGCACTCGGCTAGGTGGCGTGAGAACTCTTGGTCGGCAAGCGGGGTGGATCTGACGGGCGGCGGGAGGACGGAGGGATTCTTGAATTGGAGCCCTGGCAACCGAGGCCGCGAGGCTTCTGCGCCTTGACGAGCTGGGATGCGTCAGCGACGATGGAGTAATGGGGTTACTGGTTGTCTGGCCGATCTGGTCGACAGGTTGGATACGAGTCGAACTTGGGAGAATGGGAGCAGACGATGGTTCCGAAGTTTTTCATCAACGATCAGCGTTACGGCGTCACGTATTTGCTGTTCCTGGCAGAAGATCCCCGCAGACGGGGGTGCGAGATTGGGCCCGTCGATGCGGTCACCTTGGATTACGACATGCAGGCGGTCCATCACTGGCCCGAGGGCGATCCGTGTCCGGAGGTTTGTGTTGGACGGGCCAAAGATGATCCGAAGCGGTACAAGGTTTTCCGGTACGGCAGTGAATGCGATGCGGCCGGATACGAACGGGTGCCGGGGATCCCCTTGGTCTTCGGTTCGTGGGCGGACTATCTGGCGGTGCGGTTGACGCCCCCCGATCCGGAACAGATCCGGGACGAGCAGTGGTTCGAGTATCTGGACAAACTGGATGAAGATTCACGCCAGCGACGGCGGACTCATCCCGGTCCCAGTCGGCCGACGAACGGGAATCGTGACGAGATCGCGGCCTGGTTGGCCAAGACGCACATCCTTTCGGACAGCGCCATTCGGGAGGTGTGGTATCTGCCCACCGGGGCCGCACCGGACGAGATTCGGTTGTTGGAGGTGAACGACCGGTTCGCCGGCAGCGAGGAACGGATCGACGCGGTCGATTTCGGAGTCGATGTCGGCGGGAAGCCGTTCCGTCTGTTCGTGGCCGACATCACGAGCGATCAACTGACGCGAGTCAAGCAGGACCCTTCGCAGTTGCCGCCGGGATGGTCGATCGACGGAGCATGCCATTGGGGAAGGCAGGCAGCGTGACGGAACAACAACGCCTATTTCTGGTTCAGGCCCGGTCGAATTTCGCGGTCTTCGAGCTGTTTCGGGGCAATGCCAACTGGCCCGTCTGTCATGGTCTGCATTATCTTCAGATGTCGAGCGAGTTGCTCGGGAAAGCCTACGCTTGGAGGCACTCGCGGCCGGGGAAGACTCACCGCGCTCTGGTGAGCTTCTTACAGAGACTTTCCCACGATCGTCGGGCTCAGCAGGAACTGGGGTTCGAAGGTCAAAACGCGAATTGGATGCAAGTGATCCGCAAGAGCATTCCCTTGGCACAACGCGTCGAAGATCTGGCGCCATCCCTGGACCGGGATGGTCCGAATCCGGAATACCCGTGGCCAAGTGCCTTTCCCACCGTGACGCCGGTGGAACACGAGTTCGACCTCTGGACCGATTTGAATACTCCGGCCGGCCGGCAATTCCTGACGCTGCTGAGCCGTCTGTTCCAAGTGGCCGATGCCTATCTTTGAGCCTTGGGCATGGTCTTTCGGCAAGCGAGCTTGATCTGGGAGCGGGGAGTGGGGTCGAGTGGCGGTCGGTTCTCCACAGGTGGTGGAGGACGACCGGTGCGGGCGGAGATGGGCGCACCGACTTCGTTAGCTGGGACGACGCGAAGAAACGACTCAGGGAACGGCTGGAATGAAGACGCGGATTCTCCCGGAGGCAGAACACGATCCGCATCCAACAAGGCGGTGCGGCTCACCAGGTCACCCCTTTCAGTTCCGGGGGAAACAGTTTGCGGCTCGAAAGACGATCTTCGTCCAGGACGCGGATGAGGTACTCGCCGGTTTCCTGTTGTTCGGCCACGTCATCGCCGTCGATCCATGACTGCAGCAACGCCACCAATTCTGCCCGCTGTTCGGCAGGTGGCAGGTGCTGTTCCAGTAATCGCACGGCCAGTGCATCTGCGGACAGCTATCCCGGGGCTCTGTTGTTGAAGCGGAGCCAATCATCGACTTCCGGCTGACCGCTGCGGAACTGCTTGCGCGGGTGACGTAATGCGTTCCGTTTAGCACCGTTCGTGAAATAACTGACGCACTTTCTGCCCCTCACCTTGCCCTCTCGCACGTGGGGCGAGGGGACATTAGACCGTCACCTTTCCGACGGTGTGCTTGATCGGTCAGCCATCCTCGCGCATCGTATCGGCCAGGCCCAATTCTCGCATCGCCTGCTCCTCCATGTTGGCCAGGTGTTGCAACAGGTCGGTTGCTTCCCCCGCGGGCACGATCTCCGACAGATGCCGCAACGCCTTGACCATTTGCTCGTGAAGCGCCATGCAGGCGACGAACGTCGGCTCGGATCCCTCCTCGGTTGCGGTGCGAAGAGCGTGCATCGCCTTGTCGACGCCGCCGGTCGGCACAAACTGCACCCACGTTTCAAGGCCCACAGCCCGGGTACCTCGTTCGGCCCGGTCGGCATCCCGGGTCTGCTTCAGACGCATCGCGAGTTGCGTTTCGCCGTCGCGGAACAACTCTGCTAACAAACGCAGGCGTTCGTCGGTTGCGTCGTCCACGGCGGCACAGCAGGCTGCGGCCTGTTCATGGACGCGCCGGAGGTCGTTGAGTATTTCGTGGACTTGTTGGTAGGTCATACGCATCGCTCAAAGGCATCGCATAAACGCGGTCAGGGCCTCTTTCTCCTCGGTGTCCAACTGCAAGCGGAGTACCAGGTTGAAGAACTCGACGGTGTCCTCCAACGTCAACAGCCGACCGTCGTGGTTATACGGCGGCGAATCCTTAATCCCCCGCAGGGTGAAGGTCTTGATCGGACCGTCCCCTTTGTTGTATTGACCGGCGATCATCTCGGGCTCGTAGAAGCGTTCCAGGCGCAAGTCGTGCATCTGGTTATCCAGGTAGAACGGCGCCGGATGGCATTCGTTGCAACGCCCCTTGCCGAAGAAAACGGCTTGCCCCATCAGTTCCTGAGCGGTCGCTTTTTCGGGCCGCAACATGCCGAACTCGTCGAGTTTCGGCGCGGGAGGAAAGTTGAAGATATTCTGCATCTGCGCCATCATGGCCACCTGGCTGGCGCGGTCGGGCAGATGCACCCCCTTCTTGGCAGCCGTGACGTGGTCGCCGTCGAAGTACGCCGTCCGTTGCTCGAATTCGGTGAAGTCTTCAATCGAACGGAGCGACCGCTTCGAGCCGTGAATCTGCTGGTTGAACATCCCCCGCAGGCTCGGTGTGTCCAGCCGGGATCGGGCCTCCTGGGGACGGGTGTCCGGGTCCAGGTGAAATGCCGCATTCGTATGGCCGTTCACGTGGCAGTCCAGGCAGGTCACCCCCAAACTCGGCTCGAGCACCTTGCGGTCCTCGGTCTGATTGAACTGTTGTTGCGGGAAGGGAGTCAGCAGCAGCCGCAACCCCTCCATCTGAACCGGCGTCAGCTTGCCCTTCATCAAGTGATAGTAGTTCTTGATCGAGAGCACCTCGCCTTGCGAGACGTCGCCCAGATCGGTCCGCGTGGTCAGGAAGATCGGCGGAGGGAACTCGGGCGTCAGATGGTCGGGCAAATCGAAGTCGACGTCAAACCGCGATAGGTCCCGCTGCTCGGCCTCGTCCATGGCCTCGATCTGGTTCTGGGGAAACACTTGCCCACCGCTGGCGTGGTGGACGTGCGGCAGCGGACGAAAGCCCATAGGAAACAGATTGCGCTGCTTGATCTCTTCCGGCGACATCGCCGCCAGCATCTCCCAAGTCACCCCTGCAGGCAGCCGCACGCGAACTCCCTGCTGAACCGCCTTGCGTTCCCCGGACATCAGAACGTCCGAAGGATCGTCGCGCAGATCGTAGCGTTCCTCTAGCAACTGTTGTTGCCGCTCCATCACCTCGGGCTTGGCGGCCTCGTCTCTGGCCCGTATCGACTCAAAGCTCTCGTCGATCTTCGCCGGCATGTACGTCTGATCGGGCAAATCGACTTCGTCGGCCGTCGCCGCGTTGGGTGCCAGCACCACCCCCCAGGTCACAAATACAAGGACAAGAAAGTGGATTCGTTGCGTTAGACTCCAGCTTCTCAACATGACAAACTCCTTTTGGTGGTGGTGAAACAAGGAAACACTACTGTTTGCAAGGCTGTAGCTGTGTGACGAAAGTCAAGGCGTCGTGGTCGAACTCCGGACGAGCGCATCGATCACGGACCGCATGAAGGCTGGCAGGTCGTCCGGAGTCCTGCTCGTGATCAGGTTTCCATCACGAACGACCTCGGCGTCCACCCATTCGGCGCCGGCATGGACCATGTCATCGCGGATGGCGAAGAAACTCGTAACGCGTCGCCCCGCCAGCACATCGGCGGAATACAACATCCAGCCCCCGTGGCAAATGGCGGCTACCGCCTTGCCGTCCCGTGCGGCGTCGGCAACCAGCTTGACCATTTCCGGGCTGCGCCGCATCCGGTCGGGTGCGTATCCCCCTGGAATAATCACCGCGTCAAACTCGGCGGCCGAGACTTCGCCGGCCGCAGCGTCTGCCGTGGCGGGATACCCGTGTTTCGATGCGTAGATCTTCCCCGCCTCCGGACCAACCAGCACGACGTCGGCTCCTTCTTCCCGGAACCGATAAACCGGATACCACAGTTCCAGATCCTCGTAGATGTCTTCAGCCAGGACGGCGACGGACTTTCCCTTGAGCAACATGAGGCTCTCCCGAAACGAGTTCCAGTGAAATGGCCCGAACGACGCTCGGCACGAACAGGGCCGACCCGACTGTTGGAGAGCAACTCACGTGCCAACACCTCAGACGCCGGGTTGCCGCGCCGCGCGGTTTGTCAGGGCGTCCTAAAGAAATCGCCCGTTTGCGATTAACGTGATGCCGATAGCGGCCCTGGGCCACCTGCGGTTCCCTCGGTGGCGCGCCGCCGATGCCCGCGACATACTGGCCCAATTCACCGTCAACTTGTCGCACATCGCCTGATTGGAATCGAGGGAGCCATCAGGAGCGTAAGGATCAACCAAACTCGCAGCCATCCGGTTGTCTTCTGATCCCATGATGACCGCACGGCCCGTCTAAGCACCCGGCCAGGAGTTCTTTGCCAATCACGGTGGAGCCCGCACGAGTAAGGCCGAGGGGGTCGGGAGTCGTTTTCGGCCAACGATCAACCACATGGGAAGCAGCTTTTCCGAAAACGACTCCTGACCCCCGTACCACCGATTCCACCAAGAACTACCTGGCCGGGTGCTTACTCCAGACTGGCACGCCGATTGCAGGAGGACGCTTTCCGGATAAGCACCCGGCCATGAGGTACTGTCAATCACGATGGCAATGCACGAGTGTGGGCGAGGGGGGTCGGGAGTCGTTTTCGGCCAACAACTAACCATGGAAAGCGGCTTAGGATCGGCAAAGCAATCACTGTCCGATGTCCCCTCTCCCTCGGTGGGAGAGGGCAGAAAATGCGACAGTGATTGCTTTGCCGATCCTGATTCGAAAACGACTCCCGACCCCCAGTTTCGCTGATTCCACCAAGAACTACCTGGCCGGGTGCTTACGGGTTGAGATCCGAGTCACACGAAGAAATCAAAGGAAGAGAATCATGGTGAATCGCAAAGCACAGGCCGTATGGGAAGGCAATTTGGAAAAGGGACGGGGTGCGATGGTGCTTGGCGCAGGTGGGTTGGAAGTGCCGTATAGCTTCGCCTCACGATTCGAGGACAGCTCCGGAGCCACCCCAGAGGGACTGATCGGCGCGGCGCACGCCGGTTGCTTCTCCATGGCGTTGGCTCACGAGTTGGGCGAAGCCGGGCATTCGCCGGTGCGCGTGGCGACGACCGCCAAAGTGCATTTGGAGAAGAGTGGCGACGGATTCGACATCCCGAAGATCGAGCTGGATGCCGAAGCCGACGTACCAGGCGCCGACGACGCGACCTTTCAGCGCATCGCCCAAGCTGCCAAACAGGGCTGTCCGGTGTCGAAAGTGCTTTCCGCAGCCGATATCACGCTGAACGCCAGACTGCTGAGCAGCCAGGAGAGAACATGATGGAAATCGAAGAACAACCGATTGATCCGCACTTTGGCGAGCGGCGCGAGCGAATCGCCACCCTGGTGCTGGCACAGCTTGTCGGCACCGAGGGAGAGTTTCAGGCCGAACAGATCGCCATCGCCCTGGAAGCCGCGGACGCCTTGATTGGGGCGCTGGATTCGGAAGGCGCGTGAGAACCCAAGGCTGAAAAAGAACACGAACATTGCGGAGGCCCCCATGTCGGACGAAATCGCCACCCTGCACGAAGTCATTGCCAGATTGGAACGCCGTGGCCAACAGCCCGCTATCTTGAACATGCAGACCGAGGGTATGGACCAATGGACGTATGCCAACCTGGCCGACCACAGCCGGCGGCTGGCGGCCGGGCTCCGCCAAGCGGGCCTGAAGCCCGGTGAGCGGGCGGCGTTGGTCGCGCCGAATCGGCCGGAATGGATCGTCGCCTGCCTTGCGCTGATCCAATCA
Organism: Planctomycetaceae bacterium; assembly: GCA_007121535.1. Taxonomy (GTDB): domain Bacteria; phylum Planctomycetota; class Planctomycetia; order Pirellulales; family Pirellulaceae; genus SKKK01. The sequence continues at coordinate 20,894 of SKKK01000229.1, forward strand.
GGCGGTGTGCCCGTGCTGATCGACGCCCAAACCGGCCCCGAAGCGCTCGGCCGTATCATCGACGACAGCCAGTCTGCTTGGGTCTTCTCGACGTCCGACATCGCCAGGCTGGACGAGTCGGGGGACAACTTCCAAGCCCCGCTGGCCGATCGGCACGTCGTGCTGCTGGACGCTGGCGACGATCAGCCGCGAAGCTGGCGCCAGCTCTTGGCCGACGAGCCTTTCGAGTCCGAGGGTGTTGATCCGGAGGAAATGGCGGTGCTGTTCTACACGTCGGGCACGTCGGGAGCCGCCAAGGGCGTCCCGCTGAGCCACCGCAACTTGGCCTCGAACATCCAGGTGTTGACGAGCATGGACCTGGTCGCGCCAACCGACCGCCTGATGCTGCCGTTGCCGCTGCACCACGTGTATCCTTTCTCTGTGGGCATGTTGCTGCCGCTGGCCATCGGTATTCCGATCATCTTACCCCAGTCACTCACCGGGCCAGAACTGGTTCGGGCGATGAAAGAGGGCGAGGCCACCGATCTGCTGGCCGTGCCTCGATTACTTTCCGCGTTGATGGCGGCCATCGAGGGCCGTGTTGGGCAGCGCGGGAAGGTAGCGGCGATGCTGTTCCGCGCCATGTTGGCCACTTCGACGGCGCTGCGGTGGCGGCTGGGCTTGCCCGTCGGTCGCTGGCTGTTTGCGAAGCTGCACCGGCAGATGGCCCCTTCGCTGCACACGGTGGCCTCCGGCGGTTCGGCCATCGAGGCGCGGCTGGCGCGACGCCTGGAGGGGCTGGGCTGGCGATTCGCCGACGGCTATGGACTGACCGAGACCTCGCCTGTGGTGGCTTTCAACCTTCCCGGCCGTGCCCGCATCGGCACCGTCGGCCGTCCCGTTGCCGGGGTGGACGTGCGCATTGCGGAGCCCCGAGAAGGGCAATCGCATGGCGAGATCGAAGTGAAGGGACCCAATGTCTTTTCCGGCTATTGGAATCGGCCGGACAAAACCGAGGCCGCCTTCACCTCCGACGGATATTTCCGAACCGGCGACCTGGGCGAACTGGACCGCGATGGGTACCTTCGCATCCTCGGCCGCGCTTCGTCGCTGATCGTCATGCCCGGCGGCGAAAACGTCTGGCCCGAGAACGTGGAACAAGCCCTGGTCGGTTCGGACTTGATTGCCGAGGCCGGCGTGCTGCTGCACGAAGACAAGCTGGTGGCCGTCGTCGTGCCCGAAGCCGAGCCGTTTCGCAATATTGGCAGGGAGGAGGTCGAGTCGGACGTGCGCGACGAGGTCACGCGGATTGCCCGCACGTTGCCGTCGCACCACCGGGTGGCCCAAGTCCAGGTGACCCGCCAGCCGCTGGATCGCACGCGGTTGGGCAAGCTCCGCCGCCACCTGCTCGAACAGCGATACGAACAGCTCGAACGTCATGGCGACCGGGCAGAGCAGCCCGCCGGACCGGTGGCGATCGACGAGATGCCGGAGGAGGTGCGGGCACTGTTCGATTCGTCCGGCGTCCGACAAACATGGGACTGGCTGGCCGAGCGGTTTTCTGACGTGCGGTTGGGTCCCGAGACCCATGTTCAGGCCGATTTGGGCATCGACTCGATGGAATGGCTGCGTCTGGGGCTGGAGATCCAGCAGCGGACCGGACACGCCTTGCCCGAAGAGGCGGTTCGACGGATCGAGACGGTGGGTGATTTGCTTAGGGAAGTCGCCGAGGCTCAGCAGCACGGTCCGACGGAAGTCGAGGACGTCACCGGCCAGTTGCGCGAACCGGAGGAACTGTTCGACGAGGGGCAGCGTGATTGGCTCCGCCCCCCCGGCTTCATGGCCCGAGCCTTCGGCGGGGTATGTCGGGGTCTGGCCCGGCTGCTGCTGCGCGGATGGTTCCGTCTGCGGGTGGTGGGCCAGGAACACGTTTCGGGCGCGCAACCGATCATTGTCCTGCCGAACCACTGCAGCTACCTGGACGCGCCCGCCGTCATCGCCGCGCTGCCGCGCACGCAGCTTCACCAAAGCACCTGGGGCGGCGCGACCAGCGTGATGTTCCGCAACCGCTTCATGCGTCTGCTGAGCCGCGCCACGCGGGTGATCCCCGTCGACCCGCAACGCGGCTCGGCGGCCAGCCTTGCGCTGGCCGCCGCGGCACTGAAGCGAGGTGATACGCTGGTGTGGTTCCCCGAGGGAGGCATCTCGCGGACCGGCCGGCTCCAGCCGTTCCTGCCGGGCATCGGGCTGCTGCTGGAAGCACAGCCGCTGCCCGTGGTGCCCGTGTGGATTGAAGGCTCGCGCAAGGCGCTCCCGCTCGGGTCGTGGCGGCCGCGCTTCCGGCGGGTCACCGTGTGCTTCGGCAAGCCGATCGCCCCCGACGACATCCCCCGCAAAGGCGACACCGAAGTGGAACGCGCCCAGCAAGTAGCCGAGTTCCTACACGACCGCGTCGCCGAGCTTGGCCAGACGACCGAGCCCTGACAAAATGGCAGATGGCTACTCATACCGCATATCTCGTCGTTCGGAGTCTTGATGACCGATTCGTTTTGGGGCGCGGTGATGGTCGCCCATCTGGCAGGTGACGACTAGTGCGTTGTCCAGGCGAAATCTTAGGGTCGGGATCAGTGAGCGGCACGGCGCTAGCCGCCGATGGCATCCAGGATCGGCGGCTAGCGCCGTGCCGCTCACAACCCGTATTTTAGCCTTGGACAACGCACTAGCCCGGACTTTCGTGCCCATCGTGCTGATCGTGATCGGCATTTACAACAAGCTGGTTTCGCTGCGCAACCGCTACAAGAACGCCTTTTCCAAAATCGACATGCAACTCAAACGCCGTTACGACTTGAAGTCATTGTATGCAAGATGTGCGCACGGTGCGCGCATCTTGTACAGTGGTTTGTTCAGTATGCGTTGAAGGCGTCGATGGTCAAGTGCGTCACCGAGTCGCAGGTTTGGTCGTACTCGTACTCGATTGCGGGCAGCCGATATCGGTAACGAGTACGAGTACGAGTACGAAGGCAGCCTGAGTTGCGGGCGTCAGGCCGCGTTAGGAAGGAACGTCTGATGCGGAAACTTTGTCGGCCGCTGCGTCTGAATTCACGCGTTGGCTGTCCCGGCACGTTGCCGAGCATCAAACCAAATCCGACACCTATTGTTTTCCCAACCTTAGGTCTCCCAGGCCAGTTTGGTTCCGGCCGCCAAGCGCGACGGGCGTCTCAGCGGAACTGGCGTCGGAAGCGCCATGCGCCCAGTGCGAACAGGCCGGTGCCGATGGCAAGCAGGGCCAGGATGGAATCCCAGAGTTCGGCCAGGGGTGCGCCCTCCAGCAGCAGCCCGAACGAGACGTTCAGATAATGGTACATGGGCGATAAGAGCACCACCGGCTTCAGCAGCGTCGGCATCGACTCCAGGGGCGTGATCGTCCCGGCGAACAGATTCATCGGCGGCATGACCAGCAGCGACAGAAAGCCCACCTGGGCCAAGTTGCGGCTGAACGTGGCGATCAACAGCCCGATCCCGGACGCATTGATGGCGAACACGGCGCTGAGCGCCAGATAAGCCACCACGTTGCCATGCAAGGCGACGCCCAGCAGCCCCCGCACAACGACCAGCAGCGCGAAGGTGGTTGCGGCGAGGACAATACAGGTCATTGGCAGCACCTTCGACAGCAGGATCTGCACGGGGGTCAAAGGCGAGACAAGCAACTGCTGGATCGTACCGCGCTCGCGTTCCCGCGCCATGGCGCTGGCCGGCAGGAGCATGGAAAACAGCAGGCTCATGCGGGCAATCTGCTCAAGGGCTCGGAAAGGCTTATCGCGCAGGTTCGGATTGAACCAGAATCGCTGTCGGAGTTCCACGTGCGGCACGTGCGGCCTGCCCGGCCGTGCGTCCTGCTCGTCCATAAACCGTTGTACGATCCGCTCCGCGTACGACGAACTCATGAAGGCCACGTGCGAGTTCGACGCGTCGACCAGCATCTGCACGTCGACGGTCCGGCGGTGGCGAAGGGCGTCCTGGAACCCTTCGGGAATATCGAGGACCACCATCGCATCCCCGCCGTCGAGTTGCCGGATCGCCTGCCGGTCGGCATGAACGGGGCCTTTCATCCGGAAATACGGTTCGCGGAAACCATGGAGCAGCTCGCGCGACGTGCGCGTCCGATCGTGGTCCATGGTCACCGTCGTCGCGTTTCGCAACTGGGTGCTCACCACCGTCGATGCGGCGATAATCGAGAGCGTGAAGGCATAAATGAGAAAGAGGACCAAAACGGGATCGCGGAAGAACTGCAAGAATTCCTTGCGCGAGAGCATGGCCAACTGCCGCAGGTATTCGCCGGTTTCTCGGAACGACATCGCGAAGCTCCTTGGGGTGGATAGGGCCTATCGTTTCGGTCGTTTGGTGAATTGCCACCATCCGATGGACAGCAGGATGGCCGCGTAGACGCCCAGCGTGGCCGTCTCGCGCCAGACGGATTCAAAGCCCAGCCCCTTCAAAAACGACGCCTGGGCGATGATGTTGAAGTAGGTGGCCGGCAGCAGCCTCGCTTGGAACTGGCCCGCCGCGCCCAGGGAATCCAAGGGCGTGAACACGCCGGAGAAAAGGACTGCCGGCACCAGCGTCAGGACGATCATCACCAGAATGGCCGCGATCTGCGACCGGACCAGCAGCGACACAATCAACCCCAGCGCCGTCGTGCAGAGGCAGAACAGGACCAGGGCTGCCAGGAATGCCAGCGGACTGCCTCGGAAGGGCACGTCGTGCACGACCACAACGATGGCCCAAAGCAGCAATCCGTTCATGACGGCCAGGATCCAGTACGGGATCGCCTTGCCCGCCAGGAACTCGGCGGGCGTCAAGTTCGACGCGTACACGTTGTCGATCGCTCCGCTCTCCTTCTCTCGCACGATGCTGACGGCGGTCAGCAGCGGCAGGGTGAACATCAGGATGATCATCATCAGGCCTGGGACGATCCCCCACCGGCTGTTCAGCGGCTCGTTGTAGAAGAACCTGGCCTGCAATTGGACCGGCGTCAGGCGGCCCTCCGCCGCCGGCCGCGAGAGTCCCTCGCGCCTCGCAATGTGTGCGGCGGCCAATTGATGGGAAAAGGCGGCGGTGGTGGCCTGGACGTACCCGCCGACGGTCTCCGCCGGCTGGACAACCGTTCCACTGACGACCGACTGGACGGCAACCGTGCGGCCGTGCCGCAGGTCGCTTTGGAAGCGAGGGGGGATGACCACGACCACCCGCACCCGCTCTCCTGAAATCAGCGAATCGATCTGCCCCTCGCGCTGCAAGTAGCCTCGGAAGTCGAAATACCGGGAGCCGATGAACTTGTGCGCGTACTCCCGGCTGAGCGGGGTGCGATCGTGGTCCAGGATGGCAATCGGGATGTCCTCCATGTCGGTCGTCAGACCGTACCCCAGCGTGAGCATCAGCGTGGCGGGAACGACCAGTGCCAGCACGAAGAACAATCGGTCGCGCAGGATTTCGCGCGACTCCTTACGTGCCAAGGTGGCGATGCGCTGAAGTTTCATGGTATGGCGGCTCCTCACTCGGGGTCGTCCGTCGTTGCATCGTTGTTGGATTCGGTTAGCACCGTTCGAGAAATAACTGTCCGATGTTCCCTCGCCCATCGTGGGAGAGGGCAGGGTGAGGGGGCAGAAGGTGCGTCAGTTATTTCTCGAATGGTGCTCACGTGATGGACGAAGACATCCTGCACCGTCACTTCGCCTTGGCCCGTCCCCGTCACGCGGATCCCTGCCTCGTCCAGCGCCTGGCGGATCCGCTTTTCATCGTGCTGTTGATCGCGCGACAGCAGCCGTACATTTCGACCTTGCAGGACCACGTCGTCGAAGCCTGCCTCGCGCACGATGTCCAGCGCGTGCAACGGCTCGTCCGTTTCGACCAGCAACGGAGTGCCGGCTTCGTTCACCACGTCTTTCCGCAGTTGTTCGGGCGTTCCCATGGCGATCAGGGCGCCGTTGTGCATCAGGCCAAGGTGGTCGCAGTGTTCGGCCTCGCTCATGAAGTGCGTCGTGACCAGGATGGCGACTTGCCACTGGCGCGCCAGCCTGACCAGAATCTCCCAGAACTGGCGGCGGCCCACGGGATCGACGCCCGAGGTGGGTTCGTCCAGGAACACGACCTGGGGTCGATGCACCAGCGCGCAGCCCAGGGCCATCCGCTGGCGAGCGCCCATCGGTACGTCGTTGGTGCGTTTATTTGCCATGCCGGTCAAGCGGGCCAACTGCAAGACCCAGCGGCAGCGTTGGCGGAGTTCTCGCCGCGGTACCCGGTAGACGCTGGCGTACAGCGCTACGTTCTCCAGGACGCTCAAATCGGGATAAAGCGAAAAGGTCTGGGCCATATAGCCGATTCGCTGCTTGACGTGCAGCGGGACGCCGTGGATATCGGCTCCCGCCACTCGCCCGGTGCCCCCGGAGGGCGGTACCAGGCCGGTCAGCATCTTGATCACCGTCGTTTTGCCCGCCCCGTTTGGCCCGAGCAGACCGAAGATCTGGCCGGGAGCAATGGTAAAGGTAACGTCGTCGACCGCTCGAAAGTCCCCGAACTGGCGAATCAAGCCGTTTGCTTCGACCGCCACTTCTTCGTCCACCTGCCCTTTCGGCCGTTCTTTTTCGCCAATCAGTTCGGCCAGGTCCGTCGCCGCTTCCGGTTCCGTCGGCCGCTGTGGAAAGACCGTGCGCAGCAGCCGAGCCGCCCAGTGGTTGTTTCGCTCGTCCTGCGGCCCGTCCTGTTCGCCGTCCTGTTCGGCGTCCCCGCGTTTCGAACGCCCGCACATCAGCGTTACCATCGCGTCTTCCAAGTCGGTGGGCAGGGTTCGAGTCTGCTGAACGTCCATGCCTTCCAGCGTTTTCTCCACCTGCCGCCGGGCATCCGCCGTATCGTCGCCCGGTGCCAGTACGTGCACTTCGGACCCCATAATCTGGACGTGCGAGAACTGCTTTTTCAACCGGTTCAAGGCAGCCAGTTGCTCGCCCGTGCGGACGCCCACCTTGGTTTCGCGGACCTCCGAGATCACGTCCTCCCGGTTGCCGTGCCGCAAGATCGTGCCGTCCACCATCAGCGCCAGGCGGGCGAAGTAGGATGCCTCGTCCATGTAGGCGGTCGAAACCAGGGTGGTCATCGACCGTTCGGCGACCAATTGCGTGAGGATCGACCAGAAATCGCGGCGCGACAACGGATCGACTCCCGTGGTCGGCTCGTCCAGCACCAGCAGCTCGGGATAATGGATCAGGATGCAGATCAGCGCGAGCTTCTGCTTCATGCCGCCGGAGAGGTTCTTGACGGTTCGGTGGATGACCGAGGTCAACCGCGTCACCTCCAGCAGCCGCTGCTTGCGTGGTTTCAGCTCGTCGCGCGGAAGGGACCGCAGATTGGCAAAGTAGTCGATGTTTTCCTCGACCGATAACTCGCGATAGAGGTTATTGCCCAAGCCTTGAGGCATCCATCCCAGCCGGCTCTTCACGGCTTCGGCGGATCGATCGGAATCGATGGTGGTCCCCATCACGCGGATCTGTCCGCCGTCGTGTCGCAGCACTCCGGCAACGCAGCGCAGCAGGCTGCTCTTGCCGGCCCCGTCCGGCCCGACCAGCCCCAGGATTTGCCCACGCGGCACGTCCAGATCGACGCCCCCCACGGCGCGTTCCTTCCCGTACCGTTTCTCGAGCCCGCGGACCTGAACTGCGGCCTCTTCCTGCCTGTCGCCGTTGCTTCCGGAGTGGTCCTCTACCACTGCGGCGCCCTCCACTCGACGTCCTCCTTCCAACGAATGACGGCGTCGGCGGGCAAGCCGGGCATCAGGCGGTGCTCCGGATTCTCCTCGACGTACAGTTCCACCGCGAAGACCATCTTCACTCGTTGCTCGGGGGTTTGCACTTCCCGCGGCGTGAACTCGGCGCGCGACGCGATGTGGCCGACCGTGGCCGGGTAGGGCTCGTCGGGAAACGCGTCGGTATAGATCCGGGCGGGCGCCCCCAAATAGAGCTTACCCACGTGTTGCTGGGGAATATAGGCTCGAAGATACAGACGGTCGAGATCGACCATGTCGTACAGCGGCGTCCCGGCGACGATGACTTCGCCGGGTTCGGAAATGCGAGTGACGATGGTTCCGTCGGCGGGAGCGACGACCGTCAGGTCTTCGAGCACGCTGCGCGCCTCGTCCAGCATCGCCTCGGCTTCCGCCCGGCGCGCGCGGCTTTCGTCGACCGCGGCCGCCGCCCGGGACACCTCCGCCCGAAGCCGTTGAACGTCGGCCTCCTGGGCGGTGATCCGGTTGGCTCCCAGCCGAGCGTCGGCCGCGCGCTGCTCGGCGCTGCGCACGGCGGCCTGGGCCGTCAGCACTTCGTTGTGCGACTCGATCCAGGCCAATTCCGCGTCGTCGCGGTCTTCGTCGGTCACGGCGTCGCGCTGGTGCAAATTCGCAATCCGTTCGAAGTCGCGGCGACTCTTCTGTTCACTGGCCTCTGCGGTCGAGTATTCAGCGCGCGCGCGTTCCAACTCGGCATCGGCCATCTCGACTTGCAGCGGCACTTCCTGACGCAGCACGTCCAGCGACTTTTCGCCGGCGTCCAGTGTGGCATCCCCCACGGCGTGCTCTGCTTCCGCTCGGCGGACGGTCGCGTCGGCGGCAGCGAGTGCCTTTTCGGCCTGAGCGACCCGTGCGCGAACGGCCCGATCGTCCAGATGCGCCAGGACTTGATCGGCCTCGACAAGATCACCCTCTCGGGCCGTCAATTCGACGATCCGGCCCGACACGTCGGCGGCGATGGTGATCTGGTCCCCCTCGATCCGCCCGCTCGCCTGGATCAACCCTTCCGGCAATTCGTCCTCGTGGCCCCAGAGCCAATAGATTGCGCCACCGAGGGCGGCGAGAATCGTCAGGCCAATAGCGAACGCTTTCATAGCACGGATCACGGCGAGCCAGCCTCGTCGCCCTCCTCCTGAAATTCGTCCGGCTCGGGCTCCTCCAGCTCCTCGGGCAGCGGCTCGAACAACGTTTCGGCCGGGGTCGCATCCTCAGGCTGCCGAATCACGGGCCGTTCCGGCCCACAGCCGACGGTGAAGCCAAAGACCACCGCCAACACGAACATTAGTGTCCATCGCCACATCACATGCTCCTTTCGTTGCGTCAGCATGACGGTTTCCATGTACCTACCACTACGCTGCAATTGTCGTGCCTTCGCGGCAACTCGGGGGAATTCGCCCAGTCGCAGAAACCGCAAAGACGGGTCTGGCGCCGTTCCAAGTGCGCGCGCAACTGCGTCAAATTGGCGCCGAAGTCCGACACCCTGTCGCGGGCCGATTGCTTTCGACCTGCGCCATCTCGCCGGACGTGACGCGAGTGCTGAGAGTTTTGGAACACCGCGCTGGTCGCCTCCTCCGGATCTCCATCGACCGGTGTCAGATTCTGGCACGGATGTTGCTAGGTCCTTCATGTGCTAAGCACCCGACCAGGTATTTCTCGGTGGAATCAGCGAAAACGGGGCCGGGAGCCGTTTCGGAGAAGCCGAAAACGGGTTTGCCGCAATCAGAAGGAACCGGTCATGGACAAGCATCCCATCCATCAGCCCCTCATACCGACGAGGGAACAGATTCGACGATCGTGCGAAAAGATCCAGCGTTCGTGGAGTGAGCGTCAACGCCGCGAACGCGAGGTCACCAGGTATCGAGAGCTGGAAGTGCCTTGCTACTCGGTGTCGAGCCTAGCCGTGGACGTGCCTAGTCTTGAGGACGAGAGAGGAGCCACCAAGTCGTGGCATTGATGAAACAGGTACACACGAAAGGGGAGGGCGGACCATGAATACCTACCAACGCTCTCTGGATATCGTCGTCAAACGGATCATGAAAGAGGACGCCCAAGGTCGGCGTGAACCGGATCCTCGGTTGCTTCGGGCCTTAAAGCGCCTCATCCGGATGTCGCCAACCAAAGCGGAGTCCGCGGCGGGTTGCTTGCGGCAAGACGACGTAAAAGGAGTTTCCAGGGAGCGGCGGCAATCGCCTTCCACCACCATTGCAACCACCCGGTCACGAGTTTCTTGATGATGCTGAGATTGCTTACGCGCACCTTTTTCAAAGGCTTGGTGGTCGTGCTGCCTTTCGTCGCGGGTCGGTTTGCTGATGTATCCCTGGGTCACACGCAAGCTGCTCGACAGCTTCGACGAGCTCCTGCGCCGGATCCCGCTGTTCGGTGCGATCTACAGTCCCGTACGGGATCTGATGGACGTTCTGGACGGCGAGGTCGAGCGGAAGCTGGATCAGGTCGTGCTCATCAAAATCCCGAATACGGACGTCGAGACGTTGGGCTTCATCACCCGCGACGACTTGAGCGACCTGCCGGACGGCTTTTCGAAGGAGGGGCACGTGGTCGTCTATGTGCAGTGGAGTTACCAGATCGGTGGCTACTGCTTCGTGGTGCCTCGCGAATCGGCTCAGCCAGTGAACATGACGATTCAACAAGGCATGCGTTGGGCGTTGACAGCGGGCATTTCAGCGCCGAAGAATGCCGGGCCGCTAACAGAAACATCAAATAAGTAGAGGTTGCGGCGAAAAAGGGACAGGTCCAATTGGTGCCCGGCATCTCGGGGCATTTCCGGGAAATTGGACCTGTCCCCTTTTTGCACTTTCAGCAAGGGAGCCTACGATATGGATCTGCAGTTGGATCGCGGTGATCGTGAAGACGGCCGGTTGCTCGCCCTGGGTTTCGACGCCGGCTCGGTCGCGCTGAAGACGGTGGTGACGGATCCTGCAGGGCGGATTCTTGACGCCACCTACACGCGTACCAATGGTCAGCCTCTGGCGACCGCCTGCCGGGTGCTGGGGGCGTTGCTCGATCGGTTCCCCAAGAGTCGCTTTTCGCTGATTGCAGGCACGGGTTCGGCGGGGGGGGTGATCGGCAAGTTGCTCGATGCGGCCTTCTTCAACGAGGTGATCTGTCAAGCGGTGGCTGGGAAATATCTGGTGCCCGAAGCCCGCATGGCGCTGGAGATCGGAGGCCAGGACAGCAAGTTGATTGTCCTGCCCCCGCCGGACGCGAATGGCCAGGATATGGTCGACTTTGCCATGAACACGAGCTGCGCGGCCGGTACCGGAAGCTTTCTCGATCAGCAAGCCTCGCGGCTGGGGGTCCGGATCGAGGAGGAATTCGGGCGCTTGGCGCTGGCCAGCCGTCTACCGGCGCGGGTGGCCGGCCGGTGCAGTGTGTTTGCCAAGAGCGACATGATCCATCTTCAGCAGCAGGCGACCCCCACGGAGGACATCGTCGCCGGCCTCTGTCTTGGCCTGGCTCGCAACCTGAAAAGCAATCTCGGACAGGGTTGCGACTGGAAGGGGCCGATCGTGTTCTGCGGAGGCGTCGCGGCCAACCAGGGAGTGGTACGAGCGATTCGCGAGGTGCTGGGACTTGACCCCGACGATTTGGTCGTTCCCGAGGAACACGCCGTGAGCGGAGCCTTGGGAGCGGTCTTAGCGGCGATGCGGCAGCAAGCGGAGGGACGTTCCGAATCTGGCCGGCCGCCTGGCGGACGTCCGAACGTCGAGCGATTGAACCATTCGCTCAACCAGGGCAACGGTTCAGCCCACCGGCTCAGTCCGCTCACCCCGCTCGGCCCGCAGGACAAGGCCCCGTGTATCGCGGAACAAGCCGAGGGTACGGCGCGCGGCAAGCGGAAACCGATCGACGCCTACCTGGGACTCGACGTCGGATCGATCAGCACCAAAGCGGCGGTGATCGACGGCCAGAACGGTCTGTTGGCCAAAGACTACCAGATGACCGCCGGTCGGCCTCTGGATGCCGTTCGCCGGGTGCTTTCCAAGATTCGAGGGCAACTGGATCCGCTGGTGCGAATCCGGGGCGCCGCCACCACCGGCTCCGGCCGCTATCTGACCGGCGACTTCATCGGCGCCGATCTGGTGATCAACGAGATCACCGCCCAGGCCGCGGCGGCTGGAGAGGCCGACCCGGACGTCGACACGGTGTTCGAGATCGGCGGCCAGGACAGCAAGTACATCCGCCTTGACCGGGGCGTGGTCGTCGATTTCGAGATGAACCACGCCTGCGCCGCCGGTACCGGCAGCTTCCTGGAAGAGCAAGCCGAACGGCTCGGCATCAGCATCGAGGACGAGTTCGGCCGCATCGCGCTTGGCAGCCGCCAGCCGATCCGGCTGGGCGAACGGTGTACCGTGTTCATGGAATCGGATTTGCTCAGCCATCAACAACGGGGCGAATCGGTGGAAGATCTCGTGGCGGGACTGTGCTATTCGATTGTCAGCAACTATCTCAGTCGCGTAGTGGGCAATCGCCGCATCGGCCGGCGGGTCTATTTCCAGGGCGCCACGGCTTTCAATCAGGGCGTGGTTGCCGCGTTCCGGAAGCTGACCGGGGTGGACATCCGGGTGCCTGCGGACCCCGAGGTGACCGGGGCCATCGGAGCCGCAGTCCTGGTGCGGCGCGCGCAGCAGCAATCTGGCCTGCACCAGAGCCGATTTGCGGGTTTTGCCCTGGCCGATCTGAAGTGCCACGTCCGCAGCTTCGCCTGCGACGCGTGCAGCAATCATTGCGAAGTGAACGAGGTCACGATTCCCGGCCGGACTCCGCTTTACCACGGTTCCCGGTGCGATCGGTACAACGTCAAGAAGGGCGAGTCGGCCCAGTCGGCCCGGCAGATCCCCGATCTGTTCACCGAGCGGCAGCAGCTTCTGACGCGGCACGCCCATCTTCCCGGGCCGCGGCCCGCCCGGCCGACCGTCGGCATCCCGCTGGCGCTCGCGAATTACGAACTGCTTCCGTTTTGGGGAACGTTGCTCGGCCAATTGGGAGCGAATGTCACGGTCAGCCCGGCGTCGAATCGGAAGATGATCCGCCGCGGCGTCGAGGCGGTGTTGTCCACACCGTGCTTTCCGGTCAAAGTCGCGCACGGCCACGTGTTGGAACTGATCGAGTTGGGAGTCGATTATGTGTGGATGCCCAGCGTCATCAGCATGCGGCGAGATCATCCCGGCCAGCGGTTCAATCAACTGTGCCCGTACGTAACCGCCCTGCCTTACCAGATCGCGGCTGCGGTGGACCCGGAGCGGCAGGGAGTGGGCTTGCTGCGGCCTCCTGTCAGCTTCGAGGAAGGGCGATCGGCGGTGATTCGCCAACTGCGACCGGTCGCCGAATGCCTGGGCGCCAGCCGGCGCCAACTCCGCCTTGCGGTCAAGCGAGCTTGGGAGGCTCAAGAGCAGTTCGAGCAAGCCTGCCGCGACCGCGGGCGGCAAGTGCTGGAAGCCTTGGGACCGGAAGAACGGGCGATGGTCGTCGTCAGCCGGCCGTATAACGGCTGCGATCCCGGCCTGCATCTCGATCTGCCCGGCAAGCTTCGCCGCCTGGGGGTGCTGGCCATGCCGGTCGACTTCCTGGAGGTACCTTGCGGTCCGCCGTCCGATGACCAAGTGTTCCAGGCAATGTACTGGAAGTATGGCCAGCGGATCCTCCGTGCGGCCGACGTGATTCGTTCCGATCCCCGGCTGCATGCCATTTTCCTGTCCAATTTCGGCTGCGGCCCCGATTCGTTCCTCCAAGAGTATTTCCATCGGCTCATGGCTCCCAAGCCGTCGCTCGTTCTGGAGATCGACGAGCACTCGGCCGGTGCAGGATTGGTCACGCGATTGGAAGCCTTCCTCGAAAGTCTGCGAGGCGTGAAGGCGGCTGAGCTTTCCCGGCCGAGCCGGCTGCACCCTACGCGACAAGACGCCTTCGCCGGCCGCACCGTCTATGTGCCTTGGATGGGCGATCAATGCCACGCCCTGGCAGCCGCCCTGCGAGCCAAGGGCCAAGCGGCCGAGGTGATGCCGGTCGGCGACCCGGCGGGTTTGGAGTTGGGGAGGCGAGCCTGCGGCGGCAAGCAATGCCTGCCTTGTCTGATTACCGCCGGCGACATGATCCAGACGGTCCGCCGCCACGGCTTCGATCCGCAACGGGCCGCGTTTCTCATGCCGGGCGGATCCGGGCCGTGCCGCTTTGGCCAATACCACTGCCTGCACCGAGTGGTGCTTGACGAACTCGGAATGCACGACGTGCCGCTCTTCTCGCCAAGTCACGATCCGGAGTTCTACGACCATTGTCGGCAACTGGGACGCAACGCCCTGATGCAAACCTGGCACGGCAACTGCGCATGCGATCTGCTGGAACGGGCACTGGCCCACGTCCGCCCCTACGAAACCCGGCCAGGAAACACCGACGAAGTCTATCGCCGTTGCCTCGACCGCCTGGTGAAACTGGTCGAGACGCAGCCCACGGTGCAGCGTCTGGCTCAAGAACTCCGGCAGGCGGTGGTCGATTTTCAGGCGATCCCAACCGATCGCAGTCGGCAACGGCCGAAGATCGGCATCGTGGGGGAGACCTTTGTCCGTTTCCATCGATTCGCCAACAACGACCTGGTCCGTTTGCTGGAACGGTTAGGCGCGGAGACCGTGGGCACCGGGTTGCCCGAGTGGATGTACTACACCAACTGGACCCGGCGCATTCAGGCCGGTACGGAACGCCGCGTGCGGCATTGGCTGACCGCCTGGATCACGGACCTGCTGATGCGACGTGCCCACCGCCGACTGGCCGACCCATTCGCGCCGCTACTGGGTCCGTTCGCGGAACCGCACCCAAAGGAACTGTTCGCCCTGGCCGCTCCGTACCTGGACCCCTCGTTCCAGGGCGAAGCCATCCTCACCGTCGGAAGAACACTGGACCTGTACCACCAAGGATGCCACGGTGTGATCAATGTGATACCCTTCTCCTGCATGCCGTCGACAATCGTCGCGGGTCTGATGAAACGGAGTAAAGCCGGTTTGGGCCGAATGCCGACCCTGACAGTAAGCTTTGACGGCCAAGAGGACCCTGCAATGGAAACCCGTTTGGAGGCATTCCTGCACCAGGCGCGGGCGGGGGGAGCGGAAAAATGGCAGCGAAAAGGTACCTTGGCAATCGATCGCCCTAGGCTGTCCCGATAGGAGGTCGGCTGACAACGGCGCCCAGCTTTCCGAGGAGCGGTTCCATGAATGGCTTGTTGAACTACCTTCTTCGACGCGTCGGTGCGGTGGCCGTGGCGGTCCTGGCATTTTCGGCTTCCTGGGCAGACGGACGGGAAACCGGCGCCGAGTTCTGGGTGGTGCGCGCCTGCCACCTTGGCACCCTCCCCGCGGACCGCGTCGAAACGAATCGCTTCGATTATCGGCGACTGGACAGCCGCGGAGTCTGGACGCGCAGCTCGCACGAGGCGTTCTTCCACACGGAAGGTCCCCCGCCGCCCACGGTCGTTCTTGTCCACGGGGGCTTTACCGACGATGCCTGGGCCGTGCATTTGGCGTTTGGTCTGTCGCGCGTGCTTTCACGCTACGGTGCAGGTCGGCGGGTTCGTCTGGTGGTGTGGCGGTGGCCTGCGGAACGGTCTTTGTGTCGTCTCCGGCCCGCGTTGCGAGCGACCCTGGCGCGCGCCGACACCGAAGGCGAACGGCTGGCCCGATGGCTCGCCCAGTTCGAGCAGCTCGAGCCGCCCACCTTGATGGGTTACAGCGCCGGCTGCCGGGTGATCGCCGGAGCCCTCCGTCGCTACGCGTCCGGCGCGGAGAGCATCACGGGCCGCTTCCGCGCCGTGCTGGTTGCCGCGGCCACCGACACCGACATCCTACTGCCGAGCCGCAGCGGCGGCAGCCCGTTGGACGCAGTCGAGACGTTGCTTGTGACGCGTCACCAGCGGGATCGGGTGCTGCGTCTTTATCCGCTCGTTGATTGCGGCCCGAGCCCGCGGGCGATGGGCTTCGCCGGTGTCTCCCGCCCGTGGCTGCCAGACCCGCATCACCAGCGACTGGAGGTGATGGACCTGACCCGATACATTCGTGGCCGCCACGATTTTCTGCACTACCTTAGCGCCGCACCCCTGGCGGCACGGATTGCCAATCTTGTCGAGAGGTAGCTGCCACATGGAAAGCAGCTCACCCGCAGACGACTCCTGACCCTCGTTTCCGTTGATTCCACCAAGAAATACCTTGGCCGGGTGTTCAGCACATTCCGCGATAGCGGGTGTTTACTGGGTCAAATGTTCGATCACCTTGATGACGCTGTCCGGATTCAGCGACATCGAATCGATGCCGCACTCGACCAAGAACTGGGCCAATTCGGGATAGTCGCTGGGCGCTTGGCCGCAGATGCCCACCTTGCAGTCTTTGCCGTGTGCCCGCTGGATCACGTCGCGGATGGCCGTCTTCACCGCTTCGTTCCGTTCGTCGAACAAGGCTTTCAGTTTCTGCGAGTCACGGTCGACGCCCATGATCAACTGCGTCAGATCGTTGCTGCCGATCGAAAACCCATCGTACCGTTCGGCGAACTGTTCCGCGAGGAGGATGTTGGACGGGATCTCGCACATCATGAAGAGTTGCAGGCCGTCTTCACCGCGGTTCAGGCCGTTTTCCGCCAGGACTTCGGCCACGCGATCCGCCTCGTCGGGCGAGCGGATGGATCTTGATCGCTCCGTTGATGATGAATTCCATCCGCGCCAGCCCGATGCCTCGGGCGGGTAGCCGCCACCAGCGAAGTGCCGCACCGGGACTGGCGATGTTCATCATCACGCGCACCGGCGGTTCGCGCAATCCACTCAGGTTGACTTCCTGCTCCTCGAACTCCAGCGCACCTTCGTAGACGTGGCCTTGCTCGCCTTCGGCGCAGGAGATCGTGACTTCGCAGTCGTCCTCCAGCACATCCGTCGCGTCACCGGTTCCGACGACTGCCGCCAGTCCCAGTTCGCGGCTGACGATCGCGGCATGACTGGTGCGGCCTCCGTAATCCGTAACGATCGCGGCCGCCCGCTTCATGATCGGTACCCAATCCGGATCGGTCATCTCGGTGACCAGCACGGCATCGTCGCGGAACTGGTCGATTTCGTCCGGTCCGTGCAAAACGCACACTTTGCCGATGGCAATCGCTTGTCCAATCGCCAATCCGCTGACCAACCGCTGTCCGCGTTCCTTCAGCGAAAACGACTTCAAGGACGCAGCCTCTTTCCGAGACTGGACGGTTTCCGGCCGAGCTTGCACAATGAACAGTTCGCCGCTTTCGCCGTCTTTCGCCCATTCTATGTCCATGGCTTGGTCGTAGTGACGCTCGATGACCACGGCCCAACGGGCCAACTGCAAGATCTCGTCATCGGTAAGGACAAACCGGCGGCGGTTCTTCCTGGGCGTGTCGATGTTTTTCACCGTCTTGTTGCCGCCCGTCGCATAGACCATGGTCTTTTCCTTGTCACCCAGCGACTTTTCAATGATCGGCGTCAACCGTTCGTCTTGCAACATGGGCTTGAAGACTCGGTATTCATCAGGGGTGACGGTCCCCTGAACGACGTTTTCCCCCTGACCCCACGTGGCGCTGATCACCACCACGTCGGGGAAGCCCGTTTCCGTATCGATCGAGAACATGACGCCCGAGCCGGCCTTATCCGCCCGCACCATCTTCTGCACGCCGACCGACAGGGCGACATCCAAATGGTCGAAACCGTGTTCCTCGCGGTAGGCGATCGCTCACGCGGTGCCCGAGCTTCTGCGACTGGGCAAGTTCCCCCCCCCGAGTTGCCGCGAAGGCACGGCAATTGCAGCGTAGTGGTAGGTACTTGGAAACCGTAGTGCTAGCGCAATGAAAGGAGCATGTGATGTGGCGATGGACCCTAACGTTTCTGGTGGCGGTGGCCTTTGGCATGATTTCCGGCTGTGAGCGGGAACGCCCCGTGATTCCACCGCCCGGCGATGCGCCTCCCGCCGACACGTTGATTGATCCAGATGAGCCGGTGGCGAACGAGTTCAAGGAGGACGACGAGCTTGGCTCGCCGTGATCCGCACCATGAAAGCGTTCGCCATTGGCCTGACGATGCTCGCCGCCCCCTAGCCCGGATTATTCATGAGCGGCTCGTGTTCCGCAAGGTCTTTTCCGGTAAGGGTTTCCGACCATCTTGCCCAAAACGCCGCGCGATCGCGATTGTCTGGACACCGCCGGGGAAGTCAAGAGAGATACCGTTGAAGACCCGGTAGAATTTCAAGTACCGCCGCTTCGAGTACCGCAGGTGGATCAAGCTGGCGATCAGCGGGACCGATTGTTCCCCGAGCTTCACCCGGTAGAGCGTGGTGTCGTGCTGCATCTCGGCGCCCGGCTCGTCGGGCACCCGGTCGCAACGCTCCGGCTGGCTGCGGCTCAGGCCCAGCTCGCGCAGCATACGGGTCAGCGTCGAGTAACCGACCTGGATGCCTTCCTCCTCGAGCAGCTTCTCGTGCATCCGCTGCATCCAACCATCGCACTCGCGGTACAGACGTTCCAGCAGTTGAGGGTCAATCTGCTTTTTGTCGCGGCGGTCCCGCCGCGCGGGCTTACCCTGCTGCTTGACGATCCTCCGCACGGCATTGCGGCTGAGGTGCAGACAGCGGCTGATCTCCCGCAGCGACATCCCCTGTTGATGCAACTGGAACACGGCATTCCTCACGTCCGGTTCGATCATGGAACTCCTCCATCTTCTTGAAGAACGAATCCCGCCGGCTCAACAGACCGGCGAGTAACAGATTGGCCTGGGCGAAGAAGCCCCGGCTTTGCAGGTGCGGACTGTCGCACCGCGTCATCACGTGTTGCATGGCTTGCAGCAGCCGCTGGAGTTCCCGCAGCAGACGGCGTTCGTCTTCGCTTAGCACCGTTCGAGAAATAACTGTCCGATGTCCCCTCGCCCCTCTGGGGAGAGGGCAGGGTGAGGGGGTCAGAAAGTGCGTCAGTTATTTCTCGAACGGTGCTCACCCCCTGCGGGTCGTCGGGCACCGACTGCATCTGGTCCAGCGTCCATTTCCAGCGGCCCCGGTCGATCGCCTCACGCAGCGCCGACGGACCCCGGAAGTATCCATGCGCCAGCAGCTCGATCTCGCGGACGCTGAGTTTGGCGCCGGCGAGGGCCTGCACGAAGCGTTCGATCTCCCGAGGACCGACGGCGTTCATGCGCATGAACGGCCGCAAGGTGACCATGTACGAATAGACCGGGAACCGGCCCCGGAACAGGATTTGTTGGACCGCGGGGCTCATCTCGCTCAGCAGATGATGGCGCGCGCTGACCCAAGCCTTGCTGCGCGAGAGCATTTCGGCCACGTCGGCCATCGTCATTTGATGCGTGCTCAGCAACTCGTCCACGAAGCGGGCCTGTTCCAGGATGCTTAGCGACCGCTGGCGACGCGCCCCCAACAAGCAGGCGATGCCCAGCGTTTCGTCCGCTGCCCAGGAGATAAAGGGCACGCATTCGATGCCCAGCTTGGCGGCACACCGGTTTCGCCGGAAGCCATCCAGCAGCACGCGGCCCTGCGGCGTATCGACGCCGCCCAGCGGTTCTGCGATGCCCCGCTCGCTGATCGAAGCCAGCAAGCGCGCTTCGGCAGCCTCGTCCCGCAAGCGGTAACCCTCGAAGCGGAGATCCAAGCTGCTTCGTTCCACCGTTTCGCTCATCATTCACCCTTTCCAGGCGGGGGTCGGTTCAGAAAGCGAAGAACATACTCGCGCCGCGGCAACTTGTCGAAGCTGCGTTGTCTCATACGTTCCCGCAGGGTCGCCCGGAGTTCCTCGGGAGAGATCTCGCGGCCTTCCAGCAGGCTCGCCAACTTTGCCAGATACGGCCAGAGGGGTGAGTTCACCAACATGACTTCGTTCAGCGTGAACCCCTCCAGCATCAACCGTACGTTTTCGTCGGGAGGTTCCTCGGAAGCCATCGGCGCGGCTGAATCGCCAACACCAGACGACGATTCAGAGGCGGGCTCGACGGCCGAGGTGGCCTCATTCGCCAAGGAGGGTTCCGAAGAAGACGTCTCCCCGTCCGCCCGTGCCGTGTCCGACGGGGCGTCCGCGGGCGACGCTTCCTGTTTGCCTTTGGCGGTTGCCGCGCTGCGTTTCCCGTTAAGCAGCTTTTTCTTCCACCAGCCCTGATCCGTTTGATAGTACTTCTTGCTCCGCGCGTTGGCCAGTTCGCGGCGATGGAGTTCGCGGCAACCGAATTCACAGTAAAGATCTTCCCGACCGGCATTTCGGGGATGCGTCAGGAAGCGAATCTTGCAACGGTGGCAGTGGACCGCACAGTCTGACAGGTTCCGATGCTCGCGCAAGATGGCATCCAACGTCACTTGATACTGACGAACAAGCGGATTGACGCGGTCGTCCAGATACCAATCTTGGGAATCCGAAAAGAATTCCCCGACGGCTACGACAAAAACGCCAGATTCTCGGTTAGAATGTTGATACTTTTGGTCATGTCCCCGTCCTACCTACTTGACGCGTCAGCGTCGAGCGGCAGGGCGGGGATTTTTTGTAGATCAGGCCAACTGACGGCAGAGCCAGCCGAACAACGGCTTCATCCGTCAAGGCCCATGTCTGCTCGTCAGCTTGCCCAAGCGATATCGTTTCACCAGGCCCCGCAAACGTGCGCCCGGAAAGAAAAACCAGCAGCCAGCAAAGCGGACTTCAAGACGAACTGCAACTTTTTATCTTCCAAGTAGTGGCTCCATTTACCAGAGCAACCTCGGGTAAAAAAAACTAAGCGGCATAGTCGCGGGTCCTAACCACAGATGAAAAGGTCTCCTGATCGGCAGAATCACGAGAAGAATACCGCTGTTTTTCGCCGAACCCCTTCGTCACCGGAGTCGCCGATCTGGCCGGTCGGAAAACAATTGAAGCGTCTTGGGCGGCCACTCCGGTGACGCTGGTAGTACGGTAGGAACAAGAAAAGCTCCTTGTCGCAAGCTGCTCATCTTCGATCCGTCCGCTTCCCGGCTGGTGACAGCCTCTCTTCCTCATCCTGGCCAGCTCCGTCGAGTTGAAACCATCATGCGTTCCACTGACAACGCACCCGATCCGCCCTCTTCTCCAATCCTCGCCCCTTGCGCACCGCTCGCTTCGTTCGGCACGCTGGCTCCGTTCTGCCGATGTTCGGCAGGGCGTGCGTCTGAGTGTTCGGTCATTGGCAACACAGCGAGAGGAGAAAAGCCATGCCGGTAGCCGCGAAGGACGGGACGTGCCGCGAGTGCGGCGGGCAACTGAAGGTCATCGGTGCGGATGATGCGACGATGACGGTCGAGTGTTTGGACTGTGGCGACACCTACCTGGTCGAGCCCGATGCGTTCGGCGACGGCTGCATGACGTATTACCTGGAGGTCGCCGGGCTCGGCGAATCCGACGAGGAATGCGACGAATGATGGATCGGCCATGCACCTGCTCACCGGTCGTCCCCGCGAAGGCATGCCTCACCGATCAACTCTCCGGATTACCAGTCTGCCCATGGATCCAATGCCACCTTGCGGTATAGGCAAGGAATGCCGTGGGCACGTCTGCAACGAGCGGCCGGGATTCCGCTGTCGGCGTCAACCCAATGGGAACTCTGCCGCGATGCACAAGATCGCGGCTTGCGGCACGTTTGTGAGCATCTGTGGTGGGAAGCAGCACAAGGAGACTTGATGCTCATGCTTTGGGTTTCCAGCAGATTCAGGGAGGCCAGCAGATGACGATACTGGGTTGACGTGCTTTCGCCAAAAGGAACTCGTGGTTGACCGATGTGGTGGCCGGGCTCGATTTCATTCTCAATGAATTTCATCTGTTGGCCTCCCTGAATCTGTTGGAGAAAATGGCCTGTGCAGAAAGCCAGGAAGTGCCCCGCACGACTGATCGTAGGTTCCTCTCTTACCATGCCGAGCCGATTGGGCTAGAATACGGGCATGGAAGCAATTACTCGCAATGTGAGAGACATCGGGACCGCCGACCGCCGAGCGCTCGAGCACGTCATCGGACGGCAACTGGGGGACGATCAGCGTTTGGTCATCCGGGTCGTCAATGTCGAGACGACGCCTGTTGTGCCAAACAGCACCGAAGACGGGACGGATGCTCTTCCGGAGTGGTGCAGCGTGTACGATGGCTTATCAGACGATGCGGTAGCTTCGCTTGAGAAAACCATTCTCACGCGAGCCGATCTCTCCCGTACTGGCGAGTGAGCGTATGGAGTCCGCCATTTTGGATACCGACATCCTGAATGAAGTGCTGAAGCAGAAGAACCGGCGGGCCAGGAAGCCCGTCCGACGAATGACTGCGCAAGAGCAGCATCACCCGGAAAACTCCGGTTCGAAGACAACCGCACACGCCCGGGGCCAGCCTCTGGGCGTTCTTCTTTCGCTGTTTCGCGGGCGTACCGTCACAGTACAAGTGAGCATGAGCCGGATTGTTCCGCTCGGGTTCGTGGCGAGCGTCGAACCCCAGGTCGCGCGCTTGCCCGCAGTTGAAGGAGACCATGCGTCAGCCCTTCATAAACCACGTCAGCAGGTCGACGAAGGCTTCCATTTGAGAAACCGAGAGGATGTCTTCTTCTTCCACACCGGCTTCGGGATGCCATTTCAGGTAATGGATCTGACGCGGAGTCTCGAATTCCAACTCCAGTGTCCTTGGCCCTTCGTGCCACTCGAACTGCAGATTTCCTTTGCGCATCGGTACCACGGCGGGGATGGCGACGTCCGTCTTGATCCGCCCCGGCAGCGCCGAGACGAAATCGCGAGCCGTTGCGATCAGTCGGCAATCAATTCTTCGGGCTCCTTCAGCATCCCAATTCGGCTTCAACGCCGCAAGCCGGTCCAAGGCGACGTGGACCGCCCGGTCGAAGTTGCATAAACGAGCAAACCCCGAATCTTCCGGTTCGCCCGACATGGAAATCCATTGGTCGCCGTCCGATGGATGCGGTGAAGTGGAACTTACGTCAAAATCAAGCATTGTCGCTGTCATGATGGATGATTACTCCGAAGGCTCGTAGAACGTGGGCAGCCAATTGGCCACAGTCAAAAGCCGCATGGTCCGTCTCGATGACCAGTCGATCGGGGGAAATGCTCCACAGGGCGCCGTGTTCCGGAAACCGCAGACGAATCCCCGGACGGGTGAGATTGGTTTCAACGCCAATCTCCAGCCCCTGCTGAATGAGACCCCGTCTTGCCAGCCATTGCGGGTGCAGGATGTGGATGTTGAACGTTCCCACAACCACGCAACTGGCTTTCTGAAACCGAAAAAACACGACTCTTGTCGGCCCCCACCTAGAAATTGCCGTTCGCGTACGGTCGCGACTTGCTGGACAGTCCATTGTATCCGGACTCTGGATCAAGACTACAAGCCGCCAACAATGAAACACAATTACGCCAAATTGGGCG
>SKKK01000635.1 GCA_007121535.1 Planctomycetaceae bacterium
CGGAACCGGCGGCTAGTCCGGAACCGGCGGCTAGTCCGGAACCGGCGGCTAGTCCGGAACCGGCGGCTAGTCCGGAACCGGCGGCTAGCGCCGTGCCGCTCACAATCCGCATTTTTCGCCTAGACAACGCACTAGTACCGTATCGGTGGTCAGCACCTTGTTCGCAGGCCTCGCACCATGCATGCCGCATTCGTTTCAACCCCCACACGGTCGACCAAGTGGGGGTTCTTCTCTTGGGCTCGTCTGTTTCGCATCGTGGTGACGTTCGCGGCGGTACTGCTGCTAGCAACCGCCTCTTGGATGCTCGCGCGTCGTCTGACCGGTACGTTGCAAGTCTCAGCAACGGCCATGCTCGGATTCTGGTTGCTGGCGTTCGCGGGCGCCCTGGCTGTTTGGTTTCCCTTGCCGCGATGGTCCCGGGCCGCCCGTCGTCATCTGTTCGACGCGAACGGGACGGTGACCGAAAGATCGAGTTCGTTGGCCGCTGATCCGGCTGGGATGGCTGCTGGCTGCGCTGGCTTCGATGGCGAAAGCGACCGGGAGGTCGCCGAGGATGAGGAATCGGAGCCGTTGCTGCCCGAACACGTTTCGCAACGGCTCGTTCGGGCTCGGGATGACCGAGGCACGGAGGTGGTGTTCGGGACGGTTCGCTGTCGTTTCGATCCCGGTCAGCGACAGCAGACGATTCACGTGGCATTCTGCCCGCCGCTTCAGAAACTGGCCCAATTGGAGACCGATCAGGTCGCCGGTCCCACCGTTCAAATCAAGACCGTCACGGCGGAGACGTTCGGCGTAGGCTTGGAAGCCAAGCTGGCTTCGTCTAGCAAGGCGCCAACTGAAGTGCAAATTCAGTTCTTCGCCTTCGAGAAATCGCCTGACGCCCCGGACGCGTGACGCGGCGGCCGTCGCGATCGGCGTTCAACAGGACTTCGGGTGATGGGCCACCGGATTCGTAGCGATCGCCAGCACAGCCGGACGAATTCAATTCGGCGATCTCCGCGCGACGAAGCATCTCGGCTTCCTCGAACAATTGGACGATGTACGGATCGGCCCACGGCAACAAGTCGGCGGCAGGGGCGAGTTTCGAGCAACGGCAGGTGTGGTTATTCATGGGTAAACTCCGTTTCTGGGGGACCGAGGAAAAAGCCGAGTTCTGCGACTCGTTGACGGCATTCCCGAAGTGCAACTCCGGTGCCAGACCGGCAGAAACGTGAAGAGCCACCGAGGAGTTTTTCGTTCTAACGTGTTTGCGTGAAACGATTTCCGTCTTCTAAGCGAGGCTGGACGCGTTGTCGCGAATCATCCGCAAACCGAGCGTTCTGCAGGAAAAACCTGCCCGATGTGGAAAATTTTTCAATCGATGGGGATCAGCCGGGGACGCCGCAATGATCCGGACTCTTGCCTAACGAATGGGCCCGGTGTACATTTTCTGCAGTCGAATTGCGAGAAGCAAAGCCGGAAAGGAGGCCTCAAGATGTCTGTGAATGACAAGCGTCGCCAGAAGAAGGTGGAACGTCGTAACGCCAAACGCAAGCAGCGGCATCGCGAGATCGCCAAACAACGCAGTATGGGACTCGGCGAACGCTTGCGGGCCGCGACCGCTTGTCCCATCCTGGAAAGCCTGTTCAGTGATACGCTGGAAAAGGATGGCTTGACCACGACGATTTTGAGTCTTTTATTGCCGTCGGGCGAAGTGGCGTATGCCGGTTTCTTAATCGACCGGTACTGTCTGGGCGTCAAGGATGCTTTTGGCGGGGTCCGCCCTCGCGGCGAGTATCAGCGGATGATCGAGAAAACGAGCAGGAATCTGGACGTAAAACCAATCGATCCGGCCGATCTGCGATGGCTCGTGGAACAGTCCGTGGAATACGCGCGAAGCTTGGGACTGGAACCTCACTCAGACTATGCTCGATGCAGCGTGATTTTCGGCGATATCGATCCCGAGCAAGCATCCATGGAAGTGGAATTCGGCAAGGATGGCAAGCCGTTTTTTGTCGCCGGTCCTCACGACGGACCGCACAAGTGCAAACGAATCGTGGAAACGCTCAGGGAGCGTTGCGGCGATGACGGTTTCCACTATGTGCTTCCTGCCGACATCGTCGGAAATAACATTTTTCTGCATGACCCTTCTGATGGGTAGCATCGATCTTAGAAGCGTGATTCCGCGGAAGAATCGTAAGCGATGAACCAAGCTCGGTCAGAAAAGGGGACTGCCCCTTTTCTGGCAGATCCCAAACTGCGAGGACGGGGGATGCAAAGCGATCAGACAGCGAAAGAGTCCATCACTTCGGGCTTCGAACGAAGCGTTCAACGGTTGCTGATCGCCTTCTCGTTTTGGGGATTGCTGGTGGCGTCGTTGTTCTTCGCCGCGTCCCTGACCCCGTCCCTGTTGCCCAGGCACTACGCGGTCCAGGGCATCCTGTCCGGCATGGCTTTGGCGGTGGGATATGGCGTGGGTGTGTTCTTGGTCTGGTTGTGGCTGTACATGGAGCTGCCCGTTTTCGGCGACCGCGTCCAACGGATCAGCAAGGGGCTCACGACCGCGTTCGTCGCCGTGGTGATGATCAGTTTCTTGTGGCAGACGACCGAGTGGGCGAATTCGGTTCGTCGCCTGATGGAGATGGAACCCGTCGAGACCGCTTATCCTTGGCGAATCGGCGCGGTTGCCATCCTGGTGGGTGTGGCGATCATCATGGCGATGCGAGGCCTTCGTTTCTGCTGGCGCTATGTCAATGGCAAATTGATCGCCGTCATCCCACGGCGGGTCGCGCACGTGTTGAGCACCCTGTTGATCGGGTTCGCAGTGTTGGTGATCGCCAATGACGTGATCGCTCGGTTCGCGTTGAACACCGCAGATGCGATTTTTCTGGAGATCGATAAGAGAGTCGATGACGATACAAAGCAGCCCGCCGACCCGAATGCTTCGGGCAGCGTCGCCTCGTTGATCCCTTGGGACACCATCGGCGTCCAAGGAAAGCGTTTCATCACGTCAGGGCCGACGGAAGAGGAGATTGGCCAGTTTTGGGGCCGGCCGGCCAAGCAGCCCTTGCGAGTTTACGTCGGTATGCGCACCGAACAGACCATGGAGCAGCAAGCGGAACTGGCCTTGGAGGAACTCAAGCGAGTCGGCGGCTTTACGCGGTCGATCCTGGTGGTCGCCACGCCGACGGGCACCGGTTGGCTGGATCCCGGCGCCGTCGATACGCTGGAGTACTTGCATGCCGGGGACACGGCGATCGTCAGCATGCAGTATTCGTACCTTCCGAGTTGGATCACGATTTTGATCGATCCTCAACGGTCTCGTCAAGCAGCCCGCCTTCTGTTCCAGGCCGTTTACGATCATTGGCGAACCCTTCCTCACGACGATCGTCCGCGTCTGTATCTGCATGGTTTGAGTCTCGGATCGCTCGGCTCCGAGTCCAGTGCGGACGTGTTCACCGTGTTTGAAGATCCGATCCACGGCGGAGTCTGGAGCGGCCCTCCGTTTCCCAGTCCCGTCTGGTCCAGGATCACCCGGACGCGCAATCCCGAATCGCCCATGTGGTTGCCCGAGTTTCGTGATGGATCCATGGTCCGATTCACGGCTCAAGAGAACGCCCTGGATCGCGGGGAACAGCGTTGGGGCCGGATGCGATTCGTCTATATTCAATACGCCAGCGATCCGATGTGTTTCTTTTCGCCCGATCTGCTGTACCGCCAACCCGAGTGGTTGCAGGGCCAGCGCGGCCCGGACGTCTCGCCGTACCTGCGCTGGTACCCGATCATCCTGTTCCTGCAAACCGCCTTTGATTTGCCCATGGCCACCAGTGTCCCCGTGGGTTATGGGCACAACTACTGTCCCCGGAATTATCTGGAAGCCTGGATCGCCGTCACCAAACCCGTCGGATGGACCGATCAGCACACCCGTCGCCTGATGCAACAACTGGCCGGTGATTAGAGTCGAATCGTCAGCACCCGGCCACCGAGTATCCAACGTCATCTTCATGATCACGGGTGTGTGCTGCACCATCATGGCGGAAATCACGACGTGTGGTGGAACCCGTTAAACATGCGAAAGACGTCGATACCGAGACACCGACAGATCAAGAACGGCACCGTTCGCAGGATCTGCCGAAGACTCGAGCCAGAGAGAAATCTTTGCTGGAAGGTCTCAGCGATCGTCCGGTGCCAGGCACACGAGGGTTCCCTGGACGGTGGCAATGTAAAGTCGACCGTTGGCTGCGGCCATGCCGTCCCAGACAGCGGGCGAATCCAGCGGGTATTCAGCCAGCACTTGGCCATCGCGCTCTGCACACACCAATATCGAACCGCCAAGTCGACCATCGTACGCGGCATGAGGATCGTCGTCAGGGATATCGGTGGGCGTCACGGCGATCAGCAAACGCTCGCCCGATTTGACCAGCGCGCGGCCGCGAGCGGGCAGGGCGACGCGGTACAAGTAGTCGCGGGGCGGTTCGAGCCGAAAATCCGGCAGTGACGGTTCATCGGACGCCAACGGCCGGTTGGTCATTTTGAACAAGAAGTATTCGCCGACCGATGCTTGGTGCGCTTCGCGACGTTGAATCCCCCACACCGCGTCGTCGTCGAAGACCATCATGATTCCGGTCGGGACCGAAATCGTCGTTTCACCACGCCGGCCGTCCGGGCTGTTGACAATCCACGAGTAGGCCACAGGGATGCGGCTGAAATCGCCTGTGCCCAGCACCCAATGCGATCGATGGTTTTCGGCGTCGTCCAACAGACTGGAGGTGGAGAACAAATGCCGCGAGAGATCGGGTTGCTTTTCCAACGCAGGATTGAACTTGCGGTGGTGCAGGAACACGTTTCGTCCGTCGCTGACCAGCACGTCCGAGATCGAGCCGGCGGCCATCGAAAACGCATCGCTCTGATCGGGATGTTCGAACGTTTTGAAATCCAGGGCGTTTTGGTCGATTCGCTCGTAGTCCACCGGCTCCGGAAGGCCTTCCTCGCGACGGAACTCGGGATGGCGACTCCGGTAGTGCTTGGAATGGACGACTCGTCCGCTGACGGGATCCAGGCCATACAGAAAGATCCCTCCATCCAGCCAGGTCGAACGACCGGCCGAGCAGTAGGCAATGCCGTCCAAAATCATGACGCTGCCATGCACGGGCCATGGGGATTCCAACCGGTCCAGTGCCACGATTCGCAGATCGGCCGGCGCAGCCAAGAACCGCCAGACCAACTGGCCGTCACGCAGACGCAGACTGGTCACCCGACCGTCGGCGCTTCCGAACAGGACCATCCCCCGATAGATCGTCGGTGGTGAATCAACGCGTCCCCCCGCCACGTGTCGCCAGCTCACCTGGCCGGTGGCTTCGTCCACGCCATACACGATACCGCCGTCGACGTCGGCCAGAACCACCCGGCCATCGGCCACCACGGGCTGGGTCAACCGGCCGCCCAGTCGCGTCTGCCACGCTGGCTGCAGCTCGATCGGCACGACCGTTTCGGCCACGCCTCGACGCATCGGATCACCGCGGTACGTTGGCCAGGATTCCTCTGCGTTCCGTTCCTGCGGGCTTACCTGACCGTACGCCGGGCCTTCCTCCAAGACCGGGCGCTCCACGAGTCGAATGTTCTCGTCCGTCATCATCGTCTGATCGGCGGCAAAGGCCCAGTAGCCGTGCAGCATGGTCTCCATGTAGCAGCCGCAGGAATGAGGCGGTACGTACAACAAGCCATTCGCCGGCAACACGCCGTACTGGCACGCGCCGCGCATCCAGTTATTGCGCGAGTGCTGTTCACCCACCATATCGATCATCTCGACGCCCCGTTTGCCGGCGATCAGGAATCGTTGAGTCGCCTTTGCTCGATAGCATCGGTAGTGATGGCCTGCCGATTTGACCTGGTCCGCGATCGGGTCCGAGACGCGGACTTCGCCCGTACGAAGGTCCAACGCTTCGACCTTGGGATGAGTTGCCACGGGCGGATTGGAGTTCGCATAGTAATCCACCTTGTGCCAAACCAGATCATCGATCACGAAGACATCGGGCGGGGCGTGGAAGCCGCTGCCCGCCTCGCGTCGCCACAACTCGACGCCCTCGTCGGCACACACGGCCAGCAGCTCACGGCCCACATTGAACAGGACGACCCCGCTGGAAACTACCAGCGTGTTCTCTCCAAAACTGATCCCGCCTCGCGCCTCGGATGCCTCCCGGCCGTAATGCCATTGCGGTTCGCCTGAGCCTAGATCCAAGCACACGGCGCCGCGCCCCAGCGCGACGTATACTCGGTTGCCGTCGGAGGCCAAGGTCTTCGGTACGGGATGCCCCTTGGGCGACCATCGCCAAAGCGTTTGCCCCGTGTCGGTGTCCACGGCGATCAACGCCTTCTGGTTCCGCGGCCTGGGTGCCTTGCGAGGTACCGGATGAACGAAGGCGTGCTCGGCCTCCGGTGTCCCCACCAGAACCAACAACACGTCGCCCACCAAGATGATTTCCTCGGCGTTGACCGTCTCTGGGTAACTGGTCACGACCTGGCCCGTGACCGCATCCAGAACCGAGACAGGTCCGCCCAGTTCCAGAGGCAGATAGACACGATCGGGCGAGGCGATCAACAATCGCGGCGCTTGAGGCGGACCGCTGCGGAATCGGTGCTGGTGGTCGATCCACGAGTGCATCGGTCTGTTCCACAACGTGACTCCGCTGAACGCATCGCGAGCGATCACCGTCCAGCGGGCGGGCAGATGAATGTTGGCCGGCGAGGCCTTGTCGACGATATAAAACAGTCTGCCGTCAACAGTTACCGATGAACTGACGCTATTCAAGGTATGGTGATTTCGAGTCCAGCGGGGTGCGGCCAACCATTGGAGATGACGCGGCGGACCGACCTGCACGTCCCGCGCCACCGCATTGTTGTCCGGGCCTCGCAAGTAGTGCGTCCACTGCCCGTCGATCGTTTCAGGCCACGGCTTGATCGTCTTGGTCCATGCCGAATCCGATTTCACGTACGCTGCGCCGCCAGGCGCCAGCACGCGATTCATCTCCTCGGCTGATACCAGCGACGAATCCTCGACGATCAAGAGCTGGACCAGATTGTCCACGTAAGGCAGATGCCCCGTCGGCAACCGATCGATGGCGACCACGCCCGCAAGGCCCCACCGAGCCATACGCTGCCGTGCCGCCCGGACGTTCGCCGCATCGGCATCCAAGCCGTGCACCAGATACCCGTCGTCGATCCGTAAAGCTGCCGTCAAGCGCCCATCGCCGCAACCGACGTGCACCACCAAGCCACCTGAGACCCCGGTCGCCCGAACGATCTGCCGCGCGGTATCGGCGTCTTCCGCCGAAATGCCCAGCACCAGAACCAGCGAACTCAGCAAAGAAATCCCTGAAACCATGATCATCACCTTTCCGCATCCAGTCCTGCACGTGTTCACTCGGCATCGCCAAACGCAGCATCAACGCCAATGCCGCAGCACGTCGGCTGCCAGGTCTGGCAGGATCTCGTCCAAATCGGGAAAGGACGACTTCAAGACGTCGTCATCCGTCTCCTCCGAGGTGTCGTCGTCCAGGAAGCGGTCGGCCCGGTTCCAAGCGTCGGGCACTTCTCGGAAGACCTCGTCATCGAAGGGCGAGAGCATTTTACCGAATTCGTTGCGGGGCTCAACAGGTGGTGCAAACTCTTTCGTGAATTCCGACTCCGGAAAGTGGTTGAACGCCTGGTACCAAGTCGTCGGTCCATCAGGCCGACTGGCCAAATGCCAATGCAGCAACCCATCAGGCCCCAGTGGCGGATGGCGCGGACCATGTTTTTTCCAACGCCAAGCGTGATGACGGCATCATCGCGGGTAAACACCAGCGGATCGGCCTTCTGGACGGATGCTTTCCGGGAACGTGCGATCAGCGATTGTGCGATGATCGGCATCTCGCACACGGACCCGCCGACAGTCCGCCCGAGCGGATGGCGACAGCGTTCGACAGCGGATGAAAAGAGACAGCGGATTCTGGATGGGGATTCGTCTGTCAGCAAATGTTTATGGCCGCGTCGGCCGGAATGTCGGAGAATAGTTCGGCTTTCGATCTTGAAAGATGAGATAAAAGCCATCGCCAGTTTTGCGGTAAAGGTGATACCAAAGAACGGTGATTCAACGCGATTTTATGTTAGGATATCCCGTGATGAGAGCAAGGCGGTGTGCTGATCTTTTGCTGCGGAGGATCTGCTGGAATGTTCCGCGGCTGATCGTGGTGATCGTGCTACTAGATGGGTGGCACCTTTCGTTGCACGCCGACATAGGGAATGCACCGGCACCTGCACCAACTAGGGCGCCCTGCCACCACGGCCCCAGTCCAGACGCGGGGAACGCGACGGCGCCAATCACGGCCCCAACGCCCATGAACCCAATCATACCAGTCAGGCTGAACGACCCAGCCAATCCCGTCGGATCCGCTCCATTCACCGGGTCCGCATGCACATACAGATACTTGTGGAAACTCAGCGGGTCCTGGTGGTTGCCGAACAAGGGGTCCAGTCGGTTGAAGCGGCCGGTGGTGGCGTCGTAGTAGCGGGCGCGGAGGTACTGCTGGTTGATGCGGGTGTCGAATTGTTCTCCTGAGTAGAGGAGGTTGATCAGGGCGGCGGCGGGGTCGGCGTATTGGCCGGCGCCGCCCGAGATGAGGTGCGCCGTGGCGTTCCAGATGGCGAGCATCTGGCCGTAGGCGTCGAAGGCGTAGAATTGCTGCGCTACGGCGGCCAGGTCGGTCACGACGCGGACGCTGCCGTGGCCGTCGTGGCCGAAGATCAGGGTTTGGTCATTGGTCACTTGTCCTTGGTCATTGGTTTCAACCGTGCGCTGCGATATCTCGGCGTGGCCAAAGGTGTAGTCGATGGTCCGCACGAGGCTAGAAGCCTCGTCTACGAGGGCGTAGTGCGACTCGCGGAGCACCTGGCTGTAGCCGGTGTGGTTGTTCGCGTCGTTCAGGAATTCGGTCAGCACGCGGCTGTCGACTGTGCCGTTGGCGTTGGCGTCGGTTTCGGTCAGGGCGCTGACGCGGATGCCGGAGGTGTTGTAGTCGTAGGTGGTGGTTTCGACGCGGGTGGCGTCGCCGCCGCTGTACTGGGTGACCGTCGCGGTATGCAGACGGCCTTGCAGGTCGTAGGTGAATTCGGTCGAAGAGACGCGGGCCTGCGGGTCAGGCGTGTCGCCGGTGTAGACGGTCTTGTCGGTCTCCTGGGTGAAGAGCCAGTCGTACTCGGTCAGCGAGTTGTCGGCGGCTAGCCGATCGACCGCTTCGGTCCAGAGGCGATCGTTGGCGTCATACGAATAGGTCGTGGTTTCGTCGATCGTCTGGTTGCGGCCCAGGTCGCGAGTCTTCTGCAGACGGTTGCCGGCCAGGTCGAACAGGAACGACTCGATGTAGTCGAGCGAATTGTCGCTGGAATCGAAGTCTTCCTCGATCAGCCGACCCAAGGCGTCGTATTCCCAGTTGATCTCGTTGGTGACGAACGGGGTCGATTGGCCGTCTTCGTAGAACTCTTCGACCAGCCCGGTGCGGCGGCCATCGGCTGCGACCGTATAGTCGAAGCGGGCGATCTTCGGATTGTCCGACAGATCCTCAGGCGTCTCGTCCGGGCCGTAGACGGTCAACAGGTCCAGTCGATTCAGTTCGTCGTAGACGTACTTTTCGATCGTGCCGTTTGGCAGGTGGGTCCGCCGCAGGCTGCCCTGCAGCGTGTAGCCATACACAATGTCGAGCGTTTCGGATTGGCTGTCAGCGGGGTCCTGGTCCTCGGTGACGGTCTTCAGTCGGCCGAGCTGATCATAGGTGTAGCTGATGATCCGCTGCGGTTCGGCGTGCGTGCCGATGATGGTGGCGGCCAGTCGCCCGAAGAGGTCGTACGTGTAGCTGATCGTGTCCTGGTCGGTGGTGACCGAGGCGACGCGGCCTTGAGGGTCGTACTGCGTCGATTCGTTGAGCCCCTCACCCCAGCCCTCTCCCGGAGGGAGAGGGAGCGTCACTTGAATGCGCTCTACATTGACGACCCGCCCGAAGGCATCGTGGGTGTACGTCCAGACTTCGCCGGGATCGCCGGCGCCGT
The DNA here is from genome assembly GCA_007121535.1 of Planctomycetaceae bacterium. Taxonomy (GTDB): domain Bacteria; phylum Planctomycetota; class Planctomycetia; order Pirellulales; family Pirellulaceae; genus SKKK01. Next base: position 10,060 of record SKKK01000635.1, read on the forward strand.
TGTCGTATTGGGTCAAATTGTCAAAGAACCGTTTCTCGATCAAGCGACCCGTAGTATCGCTGAAAACGTGTTCGGTGACAACCCCCTCGAACGAAAGGTGCAGGTGCTGGCGGCCCAGCGCGTCGTAGGTCATCCGTTCGGTGAAGGGCATGTCGGGAGGCAGAATGGACGAGGACGTCCATTCTACGGGGTCGTCGCCGGTGCCACGGACGCCGTCGTCGCCGAAGCCCAGCGGGAGCGTGCGCGTGGCTTGGCGGTTTTGCGCGTCGAAGGTGAACCAGGTTTCTCGGCCCAGCGGGTCCCGCAAGAGAGTCTGATTGCCTTGCGCGTCGTAACCGTACTCGTACCGCGGCGATTCGATCTGGCTGGTCGCCGGGTTGTAGACGCCGGGCAATTCGACGGCCGTTAAACGCCCCGCCTGATCATACTCGAACGTGCGGGTCAGCCCCAACTGGTTGGTTTCGGAGATTTTGCGGCCCTGCTCGTCGTATTGGGCGGTGATGAACGACTGGTCGGCGAAAATCGTCTTGGTCTGATTGCCGTGAGCATCGTACTCGAAGGTGGTGACTTGAACGTCCGAGTCGTCGATTTCGGTCGAGCCGTCGGGCAGCGTTACCTGACGGATATTCGTCCGTTGCTGGTGAACCTGGCCGAGCGAGTCGTAGACGGTTTCGCTGCGCAGCGCCACGGTCGTGCCGAGGTCGTAACCCGTGATGCCGACTTCCTCGACCGGCAGCGGGTGTCCGATCGTGGCGGTTTGGCGGCCGAGTGAGTCGTACTCGTATCGGGTCGTTTGGACCTCGGGCACGATCGCGCGGACGAGGCGGCCTTCGGCGTCGACAATCTTGTTACGTAGACATGTCCGCGATATTGGCAACAAGAGTCAATGATCGAATAACGGGCCCAAGGGACGTTCTCAAAGAGCACGCTGCATATACCATCATGGCAAAATGCACGTTCACGCTCCTTATCGATGACTCGATATCAAGCTGCAGCAAGATCGAGGGCGAGCTGCTGAGCCCCCCCCCTTCTGGCTGCTCGCTGCTAAGTGCGGTGCTTTCGGCGTTCACTGTGAGTGATAAAGGAAAGCCCGATATAGCGTCGACCAGTGCATCGGTGTCCAAAACGTCACCGCGCGATCTATGCTCGACTACCCAACACACACGATCATCAAGTTCGGGAAGCTGCCTCACACGCACTGGACAGTACGACACTCGGGCCTGTTGTCGCGTCGCGGGCGCGAAACCACGGAACCCCTGAGCTTCGAGGATCGATACTCTAGGGCGGCCACGGCAGGGCCGCCGCGGCATCCCCAGCGGTGTCACGTAGTTGACGAATCTTGACAGGATTAAGAACAATGTCGACGGATGTTGCACCTCAACCGCCCTGATGACGCCTCCACCTCTGTTCGCAGTCCACAACGTAACCTCCGAAACGACTGGTGGAAAGGCACCCCGCTCCTTGAGCAACTGAACGTCATTGGGATCAAGCAGGCCGCTGTGCATAGGGTCGGCAAGTATGCCGGGAAGGGCCTTCCATGCCACATCGATCCCTGCGCAAAAGGGCCAGACGTAGCAAGATTCCGCCTGAGGTGACAACAACATGTCTGCACTTTCACTGAGGCACTAGAAACCGATCATGGCTGCAACAAGGAATGATGTTGCCCACGCGTGCTGTGGTCGGAGACTCTTTTCGCTCGCAGCCGTAGCGGATAGTGCGTTGATTGCAACACGAGCAATCTGATTGGCTGCCTCAGCCGCGATCAAGGCACGCAGAATGTGGTCTTCGTCGCCGTTTGTCTCGTACACGATAACACCTGGCGCGGATCGCCATGCTTGAATTCGTAAGGGAACATGCAGCCCGTATGCTGCGTCGATAAAGTATGTGCGTCGTAGCGGGTCCCAGAGACCCAGGTTGTAAGTTAAGCCCGGATAACGAAGATTGAGTTCCGCTTGGTATGCCAGCACTTCGGACGCACCACTGGCAGCGAGCGAAAAGCTCTTTATCTCGTAGAGCTGCTCCGCCCCGAATGTGTGATCTACGATGTCCGGACGTGCTCGCCACCTTTTCATTGTTTCGACAAAATTCTCAGATGTTTTTTCAATCGGAAGGTCGGGGTCATCCAACCTGGCGATCGCGTGGTTGATGTCAACATTGGATGGATCCCGACCGTTCTCGGCTATGTAGGCGCGTCCAAGCGTATATGTTGCGCGTATTCCAATCAACGCTTTGGCAAGTGCCCAGCCTCCGCTCTCAGTTGCAAGTCTCGATCTTCCGGACGATACCAGTTTCCGAATAATCGATCGAAGGACAGCGGGGACTGCCTCACCAGAAGGATCAGTATGGCGTACAGGATCCGCATGGGCATAGCCATACTTATGCAAACTCAGCGGATCCTGCGGCCGTCCGAAGAACGGATCCAGTCGATTGAACCGTCCCGTGGCCGGATCATAGTACCTTGCCCGCAGGTACTGCATCTGCAACCGCTGGTCGAATTGTTCTCCGGCGTAGAGGTAGTTGGTCAGGGCGGCGGGGTCGAAGCCGTGGGCGTTGCCGTAGGCGTCGTAACCGAAGATCTGGCCGGGGATGATCAGGCCTGCCGTGTCCAGTAGGGCTCGCGTGCTGCCGTGGCCGTCGTACAGGAGGTGGTAGATCTCGCCGGTGGATTCGCCGTGCGAGATTACGTCTAGGCCCAAGGTGAAGGCGCGGATGATGTGCCAGGCTTCCTGCTCCCAGGCCAGCTCCTCCAGCACCTGGGCGTAGCCGGTGGGGTTGTTGCCGTCCACCAGGTACAGCACCTTGTCAGTGCCTTCGACCTTTTGCACGCGGATGCCGCTGGTGTTGTACGCGTAGCGAGATTCGACCGGCGGCTGGGGGCCGTCACCGTCCGGGTCGATCAGGGCTCCGGACAGCCGGTTCTGCAGGTTGTAGCCGAAGGTGCTGTCGGCCAGCCGTGTGCCGGTGGCGGGGTCGGTGTCCGTGCCCCCCCACACCGTCTTGCGCGTCTGCATCGTGTGGTTGCCGCCGATGCCCTCGGTCGGGTCGGCGTTGGGCCCGTACTCGTACACCGTCGTGCGGTCGGTGATCCAGGCCAATGTGCCGCCGTCCCACGTCGCCGCCGTCTCCACCAGCAGGCGATCGTTGATGTCATACGAGTAGGCGACCGACTGATCGGGCGAGGTCGGGAGACCTTCGCCCAGCGCAACCCAATCGGGATCGGTATCGGTCAGCTTGAAGAGGCGATTGCCGACCAAATCGAAAAGATAATCGGTGACGTAATCGAGAGAATCGTCGTGGCTATCGTACGATTCGCGGACCAGACGACCCACGGGATCGTAGGTCCAGTCGATGCGGGTTCCGGCGAGTTCGGAGGGATCGAAGATGCCGTCCTCGTCGGCGTCGAGCCAGATCTTTTCGGTGACGCCCGCGCGGCGGCCGTCGGGCAGCAGGTCGTAGGCGTATTCGGCGAGCAACGCGTCGACGCCAGCCTCGTAGGCACCGCTGGAGTTGATGTCCCGGAAGTGCCGCAACAATTCGAGTCGATTCAGATCATCGTACTGATAGTCCGCGATCACGCCGTTGGGCAGGCGCACTTGGGCAAGATTGCCCATCAGAGTGTAGAGGTACTTGGTGACCTCGGGAGTCGCCAGGGGCTGGTCGAAGCGCTCGGTGACGGTGATGGCGTCCAAACGGCCAAGGGCATCGTAGGAATAGCGGGTGTCGGTGACGGCGATGCCGTCCAGCGCGTCGGGGATGCCGCCCGTGTCTTCTCCGCCGGTGTACGTGCGTGTATGCCGGCCGAGGTGATCGTACTCGTAGTGGATGGTGCCTTCCGTGCTGGCCAGCATGATCAACTGGCCGAGCGAATCATAGCTGTTGGATTCGGTGCGGGCGGGTTCGAGGAGCCCGGTCCCCGCGTCTCGGAGATACGCGGCCACGTGAGTCTGACGACCGAAGGCGTTGTAACTGAAGCTCCAGAGTTCGTCAGGCTCGCTCGGCGCGGCGTGGTAGGCGTCCAGTCCGGTGAAGAACTGCTTTTCGAGCAGCCTTCCGCCGGAGCCGGAAAAATCGTCGTAGACGAATGCGGTCACGATGCCCTCGAACGATACGTGGAGCGTTTGCTGTCCGAGGTCATTGTAGGCGAAGTACTCGGTGAATGGGAGACGGGCTGCGTCGGTTTCGGGGAAGGGCAATTGGTCGGGCAACGTTGTGGCGAACTCTTCGCGTACGCCCAGCGGCAGGGTACGGGTCAGCTGGCGGCCATTGACATCGAAGGTGAACCAGGTCAGGCGCGTGTCGTAGTGTTCGGTGAAGTCGTTGGCGGTCCCGCCGTGGGCGTAGTAGATGTCGCTGCCGACCTGGTAGGCGTTGTCGCGGATGCCGACCAGATTGCCCTGCGCATCATGCGTGTACTCGTAGCGCGGGTGGACGAAGCCGATGGTCGGGTCGGGATGCTCGACCGCGGGCAGGATCACGGCGGACAGACGGCTCTGGTGGTCGTACTCGAAGACCTTCGTGGGGATCGGTGTGCCGATGTCCAGGCTGTCTGGCGGCTGGGTCGGATCGGGTTGGCCGTCGCCGTCTGCATCCCAGCCGCTGACGATGAGGCTAAAGGACATGCATTTTTTCCATATTTTCATTTTTCGGATTTTTTGCGGGTTGAAGTTACGGCGTGTCAAGAGTGCCTGACTCGAATGTCTTGGAGCAGAGGCGAGTCGGCGTGACACATGGGGAGTGCGGTCTGCATCTGCAGTCGATTGAAGAAGGCCAGCCTGGAAAGGCGGCAAACCCGATCAGATTCGAGTGGCGGGAGAGGCGGGAATGAAAGAGTCAATGACTGGGCTCAGGCAGTCGAGGCGGCCACGTTGTCCAGGTGATGCACGTTGCGCTGCTGGGCAAGTTGTCGCAATCGCTCGCGATCCGCACTGAAATAGCTGCCCAGCAACCGCGTCTTTGCCAACAGCCGCTGAATCCGTTGGCCCCACACCTCGGCGCTGGTTCCCAAACGGTCCAGGATCGAGGCTACTTCCCGGCTGATGCGCACCTTGCCTTGGCGGCACAACCGGCTGGTGTAGTCGATTAGCAGCAAATAACTCCCCAACGAGAAGCCCTCCAGCAGACCCTCGCGCAACGAACCCTCCCGCCGCCGGTCCTCGATCGGGCACAGCCACAGATCCTCTTCCACCGCCCCGGCAGCCAGGCTCCCCGCGACGCTGCCACAGGCCGCCGCCTTCAATTCTTCGAGTTTCCCCTGGGCCGCGGCATGTTCCACGCGCTGATGCACCGACGTGTGCGGGCTCGTTTCCGGAGTGGCAGCCAAGCCGGCCGCCACGGGGTTCAAGTCGATATACGCGCAGGTGGCCAGCAGCGCTTCGTCGTCCAAGATCGCAATCGACTTGTAACGCGACTCCCAGAACGTGCCTTTGCAGTCATCCTCTTTATTCGCCATCCGAGCCAGCGGCTCTTTCAGGGCCTTCATGAACCAGCCCAAGTTGCTCAACCGCCCGCGCAGTACGTCCACCCGCTGCTCGTCGCTGGCCAGATCGTCGATCCAAGCCTGAGTCACGTCGATCGTAGGCCCGTCCGCCGATTTGGGCGGATAGGCCACCAACCACCGCCGGACGACATCCTCGGCCGACCACCCGTTTGCGGCATCCGGTTCCAACCGCACCAGGACGTGCAGGTGGTTGTCCATGACCGCGAAACCACAGACACTCACGGCGAAGCACTCGGAGAGGGTCTGCAAGCGGTCTTCGATCCACTGCTTGCGGTGTTCAAATCCCTCGCCGCACAAGAACGCCCGCCGAACGCAGCGGGAAATGCAGTGGTAGTAACGAGTTACGTTCACGTCCACCAGTTGACTTCGAGCCGCTGTCATCGCTAGTCCTCCCTCGTTGGAAATGCATCACGATCATCATGATACCTTCCTGCACGCTAACTTGCAAGTGAAAAATGCCTGTCCTTTTCGCTCCTGTCCTTTTCGCTTCGCAGGAAGTTGCGATACTCGTCATCCGAGTCGCGATACTCGAACGTTGTCGCCGACGCCGTCTGCGACTGGGCCAGCAATTCACTGGCGTTGCGGTCGTAGAAGGCGACCAATTGCCCGGCGGCGTTGTACTGGTAGGTCAGCTTGTGGCCGAGCGGGTCGACGATGGCCGTGATCCGTCCGGCCCAGTCACGTTCGAATTGGACGCCGCGGCCGGCGGTCGATTCGATGCCCATGCCGGTGAAGTTCAGCGTGTTGCCGTTGCGGTCGGTGATCGAGGCCAGTTCGCCGGTGCGAGCGTTGATCGCCAGTTCGTTGCCGTTGCGCAAGCGCAGCAGGAAGGCCCCGCCGTACCGCGGATGAAGCGACGTGTACAACACCTCGCTGCCGTCATGGTAGTCCAGGCCGGTCGAATTGTCCTTGAGCAGCGACATCTGGTTGACGATCAACTGGCTCTTGACCCCGAAGTCCGGGACGAACGCGGGCAGGTAGTCGAAGACGACCCCGAAGAAGGCTTGGTTGGGCTGGGCGTAGAAGGTAAAACCTTCCTGCGTGCCGTCCGGCAGGGTAACGACGACGCGGTCGCCGTCGCGGAACGGTTTGTAGCCGGAGAAGTCGGTGCGGCGGTACGGGTCCATCTGGATCTCGACCCGGGTGTTCGCCACGTCCAGCGACCAGCCATAGCCGAACTCGTCCAGCTTGTTGGCGTTGAGCGTATCATAGGTGCGGGTGACGGTGATCGGCAGTCCGGCGACGGGCACTTCCAGGTCGACGAAGGTCATGGTGAAGTTGCCGAGCTTCAGCGCGCCGTCGATGTTGACCGCGACCGAGTCGTGGCTCCAGAAGCCGCCGTTGAAGGCGGAGAGCGTGAGCGTGTAGCTGCCGTTGGCCAGCATCGTCGGGTCGAGGCTGCCGAGGACGTCGGCGTCGACGGCCCCGCTGCCGGTGGCCAGCGTGCGGGTGGCCCCGCTGGCGTCGCTGCGCAGCGTCAGCGACCAAGTGAGCGTCTGCGGCGCGTCGTCGGCGACGGTGCCGAGGATTTCGGTCGGAGCCGTGACGGTGCGGGTGCGGTCGCCCAGCAGCCTGGCGGTCGGCGGCGAGTCGACCGCCGGATCCAGGACGATGACTTCCAGCGGGGCGGCATGGCCGACGTTGCCCGAGACGTCGGTCGCGGTGGCGTCGAACTTGAGCGTGCCGATCAGCTCTTCGGTCAGCACCAGCCGGGCCTGGCCCTGGAGGTCCAGCGCCAGGGCCCGATTCAGCGGCGTGCTGGTGACGTACGGGGGGGGCGTTGGCCAGTACGGGCAGGGTGAACCGCTGGGTGGCGTAGGCGCCGTGGGTATCGGTGGCCCGCACGGTGAAGCTGGTGTCGTCTTGTCCGCTCCGGCAGTCGAAGACGTTGACGGTCACGGTCTGAGCCCTCTGGTACACGTCCGTCACTGATATCCCTCTTAGAGTCTTCGGGTGTAACATCTACGCGTGGTGCGCGCATCTTTGGCAGCGGTTAAGCGGCCGTACTGAGGCCATGATAGTAGAGGCGAACACAGCTTCCCAAGATTTCCTGGCCTCGA
>SKKK01000386.1 GCA_007121535.1 Planctomycetaceae bacterium
TGAACTCGGTAAGCGGCGGGATCGGCGGAACCGTGCGGATGGGCCGACTGGCCGTTGGGAGCCATCTCGCGATTCGGACCATCGGTGACACGGTGGTCGACGTCGGCGTTTACGACCACTCCCTCGGCAGTTCGTTGGTCGTCAACGCAGCAGCCAACTGGGGCGGCGACCAAGCCTTCAAACTCGTGGGTCGCCTCGGACGCAGCATCAATGTGTCGGGGCGGTTTGCCCCAAGGAGTTCAGCGACTGTTTCGGAAGGAGCAACGCCGTTCGGACGTATGCGAACTGCAGCACGCTTCTTGAAGGAGAATAAGTACTTCGACGGCACTGAATGGCATGCACTTACAAGGGATCAGCGGCGCGACGTCTTCTCAGGCATCGACTTTTCGAAGTCGGTGCGTATAAGAACGCTCGAAAAAGGAACGGTGCTTTTTCAAGATGTGCGCATAGGTGGTAAACCGGGTCCGTGGTTCCGAGAGCCGGGCACATCTGCTAGTCAAGTCGGTCTTTGGACGGGTGGTCGCGAGTTGATTCGCTTCCGAACAACGTTGTCGACGCAGGTGCTTGAATCGCGAGCACGTCCGATCATGGACTTTTGGTCGCAACGAGGATTCAGTGTTCCAACGGAAGGAGGTGGGATTCAGTTCTACACGTTCCAAGGGTACAAAATATGGCCGTTCTAATCGGAGAATCGTGGCGAGATAAGCTTGTCGAGGCATTTGCGGGAGTGTCCGAGTTGCAGGCGAAGTATCCGGGCGACAGCGCATTACTGTCAGCCTCACAGCAGCTGAGTTACCTCATTGCTCTGGCTGATGGCGTAGAGAAAGATGATTCAGCGTTGGAAGAGATTACGCTTGGTTACGTCGTGACATACCAACTTGCGGATATTGCGTCTGCAGACTTGGCTAAGTTGCTGAGTGAAATCAATGGTAGAGTTCGTCAATACTTGCGACAGAACGATCGTCGATTGAAAATCGACCAATAGGGTTCACAATTCGTCCCAACCATCTGAGCCTCCAATGGTGCAGTGTTTCGCCTTCAGCCGGAAGCGTGTGCTGCCCGATGTACCTGGTGGGCCCCAAAAAATGGATCATGACAAAATGTACGTTTCTGTTCGTATCTATGCCAAGCATTACGATTCTACGACAAGCTCCAAGAGTCTTGCCTGATGGAAGCATTATTCGAGATACAACGGTCTTCTTCCGTGAATTGAAGATGCTGATAGATGCTGGGTACATTCAGAAAGTTCTCCAAGATGGACGAATCGTAATGATGCTGGGAGGTTGATTGTGGACAATCTTGTCGATGAGTATTTTAGGAAGATTCGAGCAGCACAGCGCAAGTATCGAACGTTGAAAGCTACAAAGGCTGCGGTAGCCGCGTATGATCAGCTGCTTGATGAGCTACTAGCAAGATTTGAATCAGCGTCAGAAAGCGAGCGAGACGCTATACGTGTTTCAATGTCGCGCGAGAGTTGTGGACTGCTGTTGGGTGCAGCGGAGGGTGCTGCAACGTGGGCCGTACGCGAAGTAAACGTGGAGCGTCTACGAATTGGCCTGGCCGCGTTATTGATTGAGAATCTAAGAGAAGACTCTCGCGAATCGCTGATTGGGCTAACGTTGCTAGACAATTCTGCAAGAAAGTTGTCATCAGACTTACGCGGCTTTTGCGAAGAAGTGCGGCAGTTTGGAGCGTTGGAAGGATCAGAACTTTTCGACTTGTATTTCGCGGAAGGCGGAAAGTCATAAGACCAAATAGGTTATCATGAATCCCTCGACAAAGCCGGCGAGTTCTGTTACTCGCGTACTTGCTGAAGCCGCTACGACGACACTACGCTGGACGGTGCGATTGGTGCGGATGGTGTGATTGGTGCCATCAATCGCTTGCCGGACGCTGGTCGACATGGCCACGCGCGACTCCAGCTTCGGCGCCTATGGCTACGAGAATTCGCTCCCGTAATACAGCAGCGGCGCAGATTTCATCGGCGGATTCGCCGAGGGGATGTTCCACGGCACGGGCTTGGCCAGTGTTGCGGACATGACGCGTTTTGTCATCCAAACGCAGATCCATTTCTCCACCGCCACCCTGCGTCGGTTGCCCTACGGCGACGAACTGATCCAGTACGCCGGCCAAACCTGGTCGCTGATGCGGCACTACGCCGCCACCCACGCGTTGGCCGTCCGGGACTACGCCAGCGGACTCGCCGACAGCGTGCGACAGTGGGGAGCTGGTGGCAATGCCTTTCAATACTGGGTCGGCTTGACGACAGGCAGTTATTTGGAGGGCGCCGGCGGGATGATTTCCGCGGTCATCGTCGATCCGCTCAGTACGATTGAGGGGGTTGGCTCGATGGTCGGCCAGTACTACGAGCGTGGGGGCGTGATCGGCGTTGTCGCCGGAATGACCGGCGTGATCGGGTTATACGAATCCTACAGCGGCGTCGATTATCTCTGAAGTGGACCCCAGAAACTGGACCACGGAGCAAGAGACATCTGGACTCAGAATGGGGGACTTTGTAGAGTGTGGTCCAGGATTCAAAGGAGTGGGTCATGGCCAAAGGACGAAAACCTCGGAGTGCGGATTTCAAGGCGAAGGTCGCCCTGGCGGCGTTGCAGGAGCGAAGCGCTTGATAGACGCTTGATAGGTGCCACCCATCTTTTATTTACCATCTTTCATTTACCACCGTACAGCGTATTACCTATCCTCCGAAATAATGTTTCGATGCCTGGACCCCAAAGTTGGTTGGTAGCACCTCTACGTTAGCCTTTCGCGGGTGACACCTTTGTACCAAAAGTATGTATGTGGCACCTTTCGCCTTAGCCAAAGTTAGTGGGGCGCCAAAGTTAGTGGGTGGCACGTTTCGTTTTTTTGGGTGGCACCTTTCATTCTCTTTCGCTACGTTTTGGACAGTCCAGAGGGTTCCGTGAGGAGCGCGCTTCACGTCGACTTTGCTCGCGAAATGGGGCATTTCAACTACCTGCTTCCGACCCCTGATGTGAACGATTCGGAGGCGGGACCCGACTTTACGATTGCCACACTCGACGCGTTGGCGCAAATGAAGCTTACCCCATTTGGTCTGACAGAAATTGTCCATCTGTAGTGCCTTCTGGCTGTGTTGCTGATCGAAGAAGCATGACCGTTTCCCGCCGGAGCTTGCCGCAAGACTGCGGGAACCGATGGGGTCACGGGACCTTGATGACGAACACATGGGATGCCCGTAGAATGAGCGTTTTGTTGGTGCCCACCATCCTCTGGATCTGAATACATCACCCGATGCTTTCCTACCTGGTACAGTTGACGTTGCGGTTGTCGGCCGCCATGGCGGGACTGCCCGAGTCGATGCGAGATCGGCATGCGGCGCATTTGTTGGCATCTCAGGCCGCCGACGGCGGATTCGCCGGGCGCGAAGGGGACAGCGATCTGTACTACACCAACTTTGGTTTACGCTCGTTGTCGATGTTGGGCCGATTGTATGGCGAGTCGGCCGAACGCGCCGCCGGGTATCTTCGCAGCCGGTTGGATAGCCGAGAAACGGTGATCGATACGGTTTCGTTGGTGTATGGTAGGGCGCTGCTGGAGATGTCAGCCGGGATCGACGTGCTGGCCGATGCGCCGGCGGATTGGCAAGACGCGTTGGTCCAACGGCTGGAGCGTTTTCGTCGCCCCGACGGCGGCTACGCCAAGGCGTCCGAGGGGCGAGCCAGCAGCACGTACCATAGTTTCCTGGTGCTGCTGTGTCGGGAATTGATGAATCGGCCCCTGCCCGAACCACAACGGATGATCGATTTCGTCTTGTCGCAACAGAGCCCCGAGGGCGGGTTTCGCGAGATCCGAGCCGGAAAGCGGGCCGGGACCAATCCCACAGCGGCAGCGATCGGCGTGCTGAGGATTCTGGACGCCTTGGACGACGATGTCCGCCACAGTACCATAGACTTCCTGGCAGGGATGCAGACCGACGAGGGCGGTTTGCGTGCCAACACGCGAATCCCGATCGCCGATCTGTTGAGCAGCATGACCGGAGTCCTGACTTTGGCGGACCTGGGCGGATTGGACCGGATCGACCGCGACGCGGCGAGGCGATACGTCTTGGCCCTGGAAGGCCCGGACGGAGGCTTCCGAGCCGCGGCTTGGGATGACGCGTACGATGTGGAGTACACATTTTACGGTCTTAGCTGTTTGGCCTTGCTGACCGCTGACAGAACGGACGTCGAAAGTTGATCGGACGCAGCTAACCAGAAGACTCAGGAGAACCGAAACCATGCCGGGATTGGTCGTCGAATCCGTCACCAAACAGTTTCCCACTCGAGGCGAACCGTTGGTGGTGTTGCGCGAAACCAGCCTGCGATTGACGGCGGGCCAGAATGTGGCGATCTTGGGGCCCAGCGGGTCGGGCAAGAGCACGCTGCTGCATCTGTTGGGCACGCTGGATCGTCCGACCAGCGGGACGGTGGAGTTGGACGGCCAGGACCCGTTTCAGTTGGATGAGCCCCAGTTGGCTCGATTCCGCAACCGGCACATCGGATTCGTCTTCCAGGACCATCATCTGCTGCCCCAATTGTCTGCACTGGAAAATGTGCTGGTCCCCACCGTCGCTGATGGCCGGCCTGACGCGGGGGAACTCCAGCGAGCCAAGGATTTGTTGGATCGAGTGGGATTGGGCGAACGTATGGACCACCGACCGGCGGAGTTGTCCGGAGGTGAACGTCAACGGGTGGGCGTGGCACGTGCTTTGGTTCGCCAGCCCAAGCTGCTGTTGGCCGATGAACCCACCGGTAACCTGGACCGCCACAGCGCCGCGTCGGTCGGTCGGTTGCTGGTCGAACTGCAGCAACAGGAAAACGCCATGCTGGTCGTCGTCACCCACAGTCCCGAACTGGCCAACCTGCTGGATCAACGCTACGAATTGGTCGACGGCGTCCTGCAAGCTCAGGATTAGCAGCGATCTTGGCACCGATCACACGAGTGCGTCGTCGAAACGAGATCTTGAAATCGCCCAGGGGTGCCAGACCGTGGAATTCCCGCACTCCGGCGAATGCGGCTACCTAGAGATTACGCTTGAACACCGCAAGCCGAGATCGGTGTCCGACCCTTATGGCGTGATGGCGGATACCGATTGTGCATCGCCGTCTTCCGGTGCCAATTGCTCGAGCAGTTCTCGGATGTCCCAGAGCTTAAGCATCTTGATGTCCCCCAAGGTGATCAGCTTGGTACCATCCGGCGTGAATGCGACTTGGTTTGTGTTCCCCAAATGCGCGTGAATGCTGGTTAACTGGCGGCCCGTTCGAGTCTCCCAGATGACCGCTCGTCCATCCCAACGCTCCGGGTCCACCTCGGCCCCCTGTTGGTGGTTTCCTTTGCCGCCCCCGGCGACCAACATCCGTCCGTCTTCGGAGAACGCAATGCTGCGAACCCGGCCGACGACTCCCGTCAACGTGTGCAACGCGCGCCA
>SKKK01000109.1 GCA_007121535.1 Planctomycetaceae bacterium
AACGGGTGGCCGTACATCGGGGTGACCTGAACACGTTCGCTCTGCCGCCGTACATGGCGCACTTGATCGTTAGCGGGGATATCGAAGCGGCCGGTTTCGAGGCCGGCGGCGACTTCGCCCGACGCCTGTTCTGTTCGCTTCGGCCTTACGGCGGAACGGCTTGGCTGCCGCTTTCGGCGGACGATGCGGAAAAGTTGGCTGGTTGGGTGCGCGGCGCCGAGCTGGCCAACGCCCAAATCCGTCGCCAGGGCGAAGCAACGCTGCTCGAACGCACCGGTCCCCTGCCCGGGGCCGGCAGTTGGACGCACCAAAACGCCGACGCCGCCAACACGGTCGTCTCGGCCGACACCGTCCGAGCCCCGCTGGGCCTGCTGTGGTTTGGCGGTCCGAGCAACGAAAACGTGTTGCCCCGCCACGGGCGCGGTCCCATTTCGCAGGTGGTCGGCGGCCGTCTATTCATCCTGGGCCCACACAGCCTTGGCGCTCGCGACGTCTACACGGGACGGCTTCTGTGGGAAAGATCGCTGCCCGACATCGGCCTGCCGTACGACACCACCAGCCATCAGCCGGGGGCTGACCACGTCGGTAGCCCCTACGTGTCCACCGAGGACAGCATCTACGTGATCCACGACCGCGCTTGCCTCCGCCTTGACCCGGTCAACGGTGAAACGCTGTCCCAGTTCATGCTGACGGCGGTCGGCGATGGTGACGAGCCAATCTCTTGGGGGTTCGTCAGTGTCTGGGAGGACTTGCTGATCGCCGGCATCGACGTGCAGTATTTCGACGATACCCGCCCTGGCGGCCGGAGGAGCTGGAACGCCACCTCCAGCGGACGGCTGGTCGTGATGGACCGTTTTACGGGCGAGGTTCATTGGACGCGCCAGGCGGACTTCGGTTTCCGACACAACGCCATTGCGGCAGGCGGCGGGTACGTGTTCGTCCTGGACCGGCTCTCGGACGGTGCCGTGGAGTTCCTGGCGCGCCGCGGGGAGGCTGCCGACCGCCCCGAACTGCTGGCTCTCGATGCCCGTAGCGGTGAACTCCTCTGGCGGAACACGGAATCGCTCTTCGGTACCTGGCTGGGATACTCGGACGAGCACGACGTTTTGGTACAGGCCGGACGGCCGTCGGTGGACCGCAGACAGGCTTTGGAGGACGAACCGAGTCCCGCGGAGCGTTTGGCTGCTTATCGGGCCAGCGACGGGAATCGGTTGTGGGACAAAGACGTGACCTACCGCAATGCCTGCATGCTCCATGGTCAGACGATCATCGTCCACGGCCGGGTGTTCGATCTATTGAGCGGCGAGGACGCGACTCGGCCGCACCCCTTGACCGGCGAAAGTGTACCCTGGACCTATCTAGCGAGCAGCAACTGCGCCCAGCTCATCAGCGGGCGGAACCTGGTGTCCTTCCGGCGGGGCACCGCCAGTCTGTACGACTTGGCTGGCGACGGCGGAACCGGCAACCTCGGCGGCATCCGCGCCGGCTGCACCCCGAACATGGTGCCCGCCGACGGAGTACTCAGCGTGCCCGACTATACCCGGACCTGCATTTGCGCCTATCCGATCCAGACCTCGCTTGCCCTGACGCACGACCCCGAAGTCGAGGGCTGGTCGTTCCACGCTGACGAGATTCCCCAGAGCCGGGCGCCGATCCGCCGGGCGGGCGTCAATTTTGGGGCTCCCGGTGATCGCCGCGACGAGACCGGCACGATGTGGCTGGCCTACCCACCGGTCGGCGTACTGGGCGGCGAATCGGAGCAAGTGCCGCTCTTTTCCGGCGGCCGCCATGGTACCTCGCCGGACCATTTGCCCGTCGTCGTCTCACCCGACCACCCCGGCTGGCTCCGCTTCCAGCAGCATGCCTCGCTCGTCGATAATGACGGTCTCTCCTGGGTGTACGCCTCGGGGATCCGCGGCGCGGACCACATCCGCCTGACACTGGTCCCCGAGGGCGACGAGACGGTTCGCTACACGGTCCGCCTGCACTTCGCCGAACCCGACTCCGCCGCCTCCGGGCAGCGGCGTTTCCACGTAGCACTCCAGGACCGGCAAGTGCTGCGCGATTTCGACGTCGCCGATGCGCCGGGGAGCCCCGGTCGGGGCGTGGTACGCGAGTTCCGCGGCGTCCCCGTTCGGGATCACTTAACGATCTCGCTGACAGCGGCAAGCGGCTCCGAGAAGCGGCCGGTCCTCAGCGGGGTGGAGGTGCTCGCGGAGGACTAAATGAACGCAACTGAATGAGATCCATCGTCCATGGATAATAGCAGTGGTTCCAGCGGTCCTCGGCTGGGTAGTGCGAAAAGTGGACCTACCGAAGCTCAACATTCAATTCGCTCCCGTCACAATTCCAGCATGCGCTTCGCATGCCAAAGGTGCCACCCACCTATCAAAGATGATACCCGCCTAAGTGGCGAAGTAACAGCACGGGCCAGGAAGCCATTTCTGCGGATAGAAACGGATTGGTGGGGGCTCTTGATAGGTGGGTGGCATCTTTTCATTCGCCGCATTACGGTCACCGACGCTCTGGTTGACACCGGCGCGACGATGTTGTCCCTGCCCCGGCACATGATTCGCGATCTGGGACTTGCCAAGCGACATACGAGACGAGTGCGGACGAGCAGCGGATTGCACGACGCCGACATCTACGATACCGTCCGGCTCACGATCGGCGGCCGGGATTGTCCCACCGACGTGATCGAGGTTCCGGATGATACGCCGGTCCTGGTCGGCCAGATTCCCCTGGAAGCCTTGGATTACGTCGTTGATCTTCGTGCCCGGCGGCTCATCGGGAACCCGGATCATGGCGGCGAGTTGATGTACGATCTATACTTTGGTCCAGAGCGGTGCGGGGCAGCCTGGAAAGGCTGACGTACAGCGGTAGGCCGCGCAGGCCGCCGTGGGTTCTGCGGCAAAGTTCCAGCAAAATTGAAAAACGCGAATGTTAGAATGGGCAAGAACGCGAAAAGCGGATTTTGGGGAACACTAATCTACACTAATTACCGCTAATAAGAGGTGCTTCAAGACGGCGATTCCTGGCTCTTCATGAGTGTTCATCAGCGCAGATTAGTGTTCCCCTTCCCTCCGAGCGCAATTCTTCATTCGGATCTGCGTCTTCTTCGTGAATGGGCGGGCGAGCCGGGTCGGCCGCTGCCCGGTTGCCCCTTACTGTCTTTCAGGAAGGAGACTGATCATGTTGGTTCGTACGTTTGCTTTGTTGGTAGTTCTGGGCGTCGGCGGTGCTGCGGCGTCCCGGATCGACGATCGAACGGGCTGGGAGGAATTCCTGGCAACGTGCGAGCAGTTGAGTGCTGAACTGTCCCGGCGTTACGAGGAAGCCATCGACGTATCGTTTGAAGACGAAATCGCCTTCACGAAAGATGTCTTGGCGAGTTGGGACGAGCTGCAGGAGTCTTTGCCGCACGGTCAGCAAAATCGTTCCTCCGGATAGATCTCTGCCAATCGTTGGTGTTCCCACCACTGGCCCGTCTACCGCCGTCGCCCCTTGGCCCTGATATCCCCATTGTTTTCAGCCGTCATCATCAGCACGCCCGCGACGATGACGGACACGACCCGGAACTGAAAGACCAGTCCGAGCACGACGGCGGCGACCGGGATCCCGCAACGTTACAATTCATTCAATTCCTGTCATGCAGACCTTCCAACTTCCTCCGACCACTACCGCTGCGGAATCCTCGTCCTTCAGCCCAGCCACTGCTGGCAGTGGTCACAAGGCTGTGAGCTGCTCATCCCGGTCCTGGTACAACGCAGGCTGCTTGAGACATCTTGACTCACGCCAAAACGTCTGGGCAGAACCGCTCCATCGCAACGTCTGGAGCCTCTTGCGTTTGTTCGGCGATGCGGAGATTGCATCCTTGATATTGGCTCGGCACTTGGTAATCGAACACAGCCCTGTGGTCGCCATTACAGATCACAAGGGTGACTGGAAGACGCCGATGGCCGAGTCCGTGCAAGCCGAATTTCAACGAATGCCGGCCTTGCCTGGCTCTTGAGAACGTCACGGTCCACGCATCGCCCGGATTGGCGGTCGGTTTGATCGGCAACCACGGCCAGATCGTGGTCCGTGGCCTGTAAGTGCGACAACCTCCATCCAACCAGGCCACGAAACCCCCGGGTCCATTTCCCCTCGCGCAATGGCGAGTCATGCCGATCGGCCAGCGACAGTTGGTCGGTGGAGCCAACGCTTCGAATGCCGGACAATCTTGAAGCGGGATGATATACGCTGGGGTAAGCTCTGGTCGATCCCATCGGCGATCCGGCCATCCATTTGACTATCGATCCGCCGCACTCGAGACCCCTGTACCGTTTGAGCGTGTTGCAGGTGAAATGAAGGCGGGCGTTACCGTTCCACCTTCAACACCACTTCGTTCGACGTGACGACAACATCATCCAACGTCAACTCAGCGCGAAACACGACCTGATCGACCAGTTCGCCATCGCGACCGACGTACACTGGCGATGGCGGCGGGGCAGGCATGGCCGGCCAGTCCCACACCAGCACGCGGCGGCCCGCCTGGAAGTCTCGCTGCTGCCCGGTTTGTCGGCCTAACGTGGATCTCGAAGGAGTCCTCGAAGCGCATCGTCCGACCCTGGCTTCGGTATGGGACCGGGACCGGGATCGGGTTCGGGTTCGGGTTCGGGATCGCGTTTGCGTTTGGGTTTTCGTTCCGATTCCGGCGTGCGGGCGGATTGGGATGGTTGACGGTCGGTGGTGGGGAAGCGATGATAACGAGGGCAGCCTGAGGCATCTTCAGTCCCGGAGGGACGGCATGGTGTAGCCAGGGATGCCAATCCCTGGTGGGATGGGAAATCGCGGCCGGATCCGAGTCCCGGAGGGACGGCATGCGGTTTTGGGATCACGCAGTCATCGGAACCAAACGAGCACAAGCACATTGCCCCAACAGAACGACACAGGGCGTGACAACCACTCAACGAACCTGCGAATTCAGGCCGTAAATAATCTCCGTTTCTGACCAACATTTTCCTCATTTCAAGATTCCATTATGGAACCCGAACGAGCCGCAGAGGTTCGCGTTTTTCGTAACATGTTTTACAGCAAGTTTTTAAGTCCAATGAACCAAGGCATCCAAAATCCGAGTGTCTCAGGGGGGGTGGGGGTCGGCGGATTGACGCACCTAAGTCTTATGCCACAATGCCTCCGGGACGTGACAGTCCGACGACATGCCTCGATCACGAGAGGATTGAAATTCCGGTTAGCGAAACGCTTACTTCGTGCGCGGCTCTGGGCCGACGTCGATCACGAGCGGACGTGAGCCACAATTCCGACTTCCGTCCTCCGACTTCCGCCCTCCGACCTTTTTCTGTCATTTCCGTCGTCGTTCTCGCGTAGTCATGGTGAAGAATGATGCGTCATCGGCAAACAAACGATGACGTTCGCCATTGGGCGACCTGACGTACTCGATCAGTATCAGCGGTGGACACATGACGACTCTCGCAGCCCCGAACGAACGTTTCCAGAACGAAGGTTTCTCGCAAACCCTGGCCGCCGATATCGAAGCGCCCGTGGTGGCTCGCCGCACTCAGACGGGTGAGCATCGCGATTGGGCGCTGCTGTGCGAACAGATCGGGTTGATGTCGCTGGCGTTCAACGAGTTCCAGCTCGCGCTGCGCGACAACCGTGACGATCCGGTCGCCGGTTTTCACCTGGCAGAACTCTATCGTGAACGAGGCGATACCAGTCGCGCGTTGGGGTTGCTGGACCGGTTGCTGCAGCAACAACCGGCCAACGAGTCTTGGTTGAACGCCTATGTGGAAATCCTGGCCAAAGAAGGCGGCACGTCGCCGCTGGTGGACCAGGTGGTCCAACAAGGCTTGGCCCACGGATTGCCACCTGCATCTGCCGATCGGCTGCGTCGCAAGGCGCGACCCGGATCGTCGACGACGGTGACAACGGCGCCTTCGGAACCGGAGGCGGAACTGGCGCCGTCGGACGCCGATTGCGTCCGCTTCCACAGGCTGTTCGCCGGCCGCGAAGGCGTATCGCTCGACAATGGTGCGGTCCAACGGCCAAGGCGGCTATACGCCGGTCCATGAACCGCTGACGCCCGCCGTGATCCGCAACCATCTGCTGGGCAACTTTACCGCCGGCGTCTATCCCATCCGACTGGACGGCACCGCCACGTTCTTCGCCGTCGATCTGGATATCGACAAACAGGCCCTGCGGCGCGCCCGCGGCGAACCGGCTTATGCCCAGCAGCTTCGCGACACATTGCGAGTCGAAGGCCCGCGTCTGCTGAACGCGCTGGTCGAGTTGGGCTTCGCACCGCTGTTCGAAAACAGTCAGGCGAGCCCGGGTGGGCTTCGAGTTGCGGAAGACGTTTACGTTCTCGACGGTGCGCGACGGATCGGGTAGGATGGATCGGGACTGGCTGTGAGCGGATGGTCTTACAGCGTGGTGTTTCCATGCACTGGGCGCAGCGGATGGCAGTTGCGAGTTCAGCGGGAAGCCTTGAGATTCATTACGTTATAGAAAGGTGTGCCACCGATGGGTAAAGTTCTCTCGCTGTTGCTGCTTGTTGCGATCTTCTGTGGTTCCTTCGCCAGCGACGATTCGGTTGCTGGCGGTGAACCGGTGCGGATCATTTTCGACACGGATATGGGCTCGGATTGCGATGATGCCGGCGCATTGGCGGTGCTGCACGTCTACGCGGATCGCGGCTTGGCTGAGATCGTTGGATGCATCTATAGTTCGGGCAAAGTCCCGTATGGCGCCGGGGTGGTCGAGGCCATCAACATCTACTACGGCCGGCCGGAGATCCCCATCGGCGCCGCCCATGACGATCGGGTGGGCGACCCGGTCGACAAAATGACCGCAGAGAAACTGGCAAGGGATACCGCGGCGTTTGGCAACACCATCATTCACAGCCGAGACGCTCATGAAATGACGGTCCTCAATCGCAGATTGCTGGCCGAAGCATCAGACCACAGCATCGTTTACTTGACCGTTGGCCATACGAACGGGTTCCATGACCTTTTGGTTTCCCCACCGGACGACATCTCCCCGCTCAACGGGCAGGAATTGGTCAGAAGGAAAGTCAAAAGATGGGTCGCCATGGGGGGGTTGGGCGCAGACAACAAGGAAGGGCAGTACCGCAAGGAATGGAATTTTCATGCCAATGGAAGTGCTCCGTACACGAAGTATCTGGTCGAAAACTGTCCGGTGCCGATCGTCTTCATCGCCACGGGCACCGACGTGTACACGGGCAAATCGCTGAAGACGACTCCGCCCGGAAACATCGTTCGAACGGCCTATCGGGATTGGCTGTGGAACACGTCAAAGAAGACCCTGGACGACCAGCGGCCGAGCTGGGATCTGATCGCGGTACATTATGCGGTCAAGGGACTCGGGAAGTACTTGGTGGCGGACGACAATGGCTGGTTGGACTTCGACGTTGACCAAGGGGCTCGATGGGTCCGAGGCGAACGCAAGAATCCTCAGACTTTCGTGAACCTAAGACCCGGGATGAACGAAGAACTGGCGAATTACCTGAACGGATTGCTGGCCGCCGAACCCAAACGCCAACGCTAACAGGCGGTAACAAGCGGTAACAAGACTTTCCCGGGAGCCCTACGGTCGGCGGTTCCGACGGGGTCAGAGACCTGCGCCGAACGGTTGGTTACGGCCTTTACGCTCTGTGGGAAAAGGGGTCAAACCCTTTGGAGGGCACGCTGAAACCCGGGAAATGCGTTATGCCCGGTGAGGGGCAGCCCCCATTTCTGACAGAGCCTGGACGTTGAGGAGTTGCCATGGTGATCGATCGTTTCTCCGAACAACGACATCGTCGAACGTTTCGTAGCATGCTGTTGGTGGCAGCATGCACGGTGGGGTTGGCGACCGCCGGATTTTCGATGGCGGACGAGGGGTTTCCGCAAAGGGCCAACGTGTTGCTCGATTGGGCGATAAGGGATGCCAATACCAACCCCAAGTACGGTTTCTGGTTGGCCCAGGCTCGGTTTGCCAGGGGTTGGGAACAGCAAGCCAGGCAACAGGTCGCGGTCTGTCTGGACCGGTTGCACTCCAACGATCCGCCTTTTCAACTCTGGGCGTGCATGGACACCTATCTCCGCTGGCAGCATCTGTTCGGAGACGAACTCCGCGAGAAGACTCGCCAAGCCATGCTTGCGACGCCGTTTTTCGACCGTCGCGAAACGCCCATGACCGAGAACAAGAACGTCATGCTGGCAGCGGCCGCTTATCTGTCGCACGTGGCTTGGCCCGAGGCCGATTTTGCCAGCCGCTTCCTGCCCGACGATCCGCACGGCCGCGAAACCTTGTTGGCAACGATGGAAGAGTATGTGTTCTTCGGGGAACGCGAGCACAATTCGCCCACGTATTACGTCCATCACTACGGCCCGCTGCGCAGCATCGCCGATTTCTGTCCTGACGAGCCGATGCGACGACGGGCGAATCTGACCGCCGAATGGATGCTGGCGTCGGCAGCCCCGCAGTGGCTGGCGGGCCATTGGGCCGCACCCACACGTCGTATCTACGTTCCCTTTCGCACGCAATCGCAATACCGCGCATCGACGGCCCTGCTTTGGCTGTATTTTGGTGGCCCGGTACCCGCCTGGCCCACCTCAGAATACGCGTTTACCTTACAATCGGTCGCATCGGATTACCGCCCTCCACAAATCCTGGTCGACATCGCGACGCAACGCGATTCCCCTTACGTCCATCGCGAAACGCACCACAGCCCCGGCCCGCTCGCGGAGTTTTACGGGACTCCGGACATGACGTATTACACAACTACCTACATGACGCCCGACTATGCGGTTTACAGCATGGTCGAAGACGTGCCCACGTGGCCACGGTGGAACGATCAAGTCCAGCGATGGGGCGTGTGCTGGCGCCGCGAGCGCGGCAAGAGCGTCTTCTTTCTGTTGCATCCGACCAATACGAAGGTCCGTAACCTGGGCGCCAGCCGTTACGAACAGGTACTGCAACACCGGGATACCCTTTTGTCCGTGCTGGACGTCCCGGCCGACGCTCCGCATCCGGAGCTGCGAGGTTACATCCCCATGCATCCCGAACATGTCATCGACGAATCCGATCGCGGCCGATTGTACCTGGATTACGGCGTCGTCCGCATCGGTCTGATGGTCACCCAAGGCTTCCCTTGGCGGCCCGGCGCAGCGGGGTTCGTGACGCCTGTGAGCCGCGCCGGGGTTATCGTCGAAGCTGCCCCAAGGGATGCTCATGAATCCCTGCTCGTCTTCCGGGACGACCTGGCGGCGCGTCTGGACGCCGCCACCTGGTCCGCCGATCCGACACCCGCGCTGACATTCACCTCCCGAGACGGAAAGGAACTCGAGATCGTCTACGACACGTCCCGCCGGATAGACGGCGTCGAGTTGGTATACTGTCTTGAGCGTTGGCCGTTGTTGGAGAATCCATGGATGCAGCAAATGGTCGACGGCGACACTCTCGAGATCCGGTTCGGTCCTGAACGTCGCACGTACGACTTCTCCAACTGGCAGGTCATCTCGCAGCACGACAACCTGCACCCATGACGGCGCGGCGAAACCATGGGTTGAAACCCACGGCTATAGTCAGGCTGTCGCTACGCGACGGCGACGGCCACGTGAACGACCATCATGTTGCCCGCGATGGCCATTCCTCGTCGACTGACGTTGACGTTGCGGAGGGGATTCGCTAGGGTTGCCGCCCGATGTCGCGAACCTTTCTCTGCCTATTGCTGGTTCTTTGGATGCTGGCGCCGCTGGTTGCGGAGGCTGCCGAGTCGGGGCGCGCGCCTCGTACGAGCGTACTGGTCTTGCGAAACGGGGGCGTCCTGGTGGGACAGGTCGTCCCTGCCGGCGATCGCTACGTGGTTCTGTTGGGCGACAGTTCCGAAGTTCGGGTGCCGGTCCGTGACGTAGAAATGCATTGTATCGATCTGGACGAAGCCTACCAGCGCAAGCGGTCCAGCTTGGCTAGCAATGATGTCACGGGCCATTTGAATCTGGTGGACTGGTGCCTGCAATACAAGCTTCATTCTCGGGCGGCCGATCAATTGCTGACCGTGATCGCCTTGCAGCCTCGACATCCGCGACTGCCCGGTCTGCAGCGCCGTCTTCACTTGGCTGTGGCGGCGCCTGAATCGCACGATACGCAAGACGGTGCATCGTCGCGCATGATCTCCATGGCGGATTTGGAGAAAACCACTCGCAGCCTGCCGCCCGGTTCGGTGGCGGAATTCACTTCACAGATCCAGCCGATACTCTTCAACCAATGCGGCGGCAACTCATGCCATGGCAACAACGGTTCGTCCGACTTTCGTCTGGTCCGTCCGCCGCTCAGCCGCAGCCTCAGCCGACGTTTCACGCTTCGCAATCTGCACGCCGTGATGCAGTGGGTGGATCCGGAGGATCCGGCGTCCAGCCCGCTGCTGAAGATCCCCTCCTGCGCTCATGGCGGACTGGATACGGCGGTCTTTGGGGCTCGCGAACAGCAACAATTCGACCTGTTGGCTGCTTGGGTTCGCTCGACCACCATGGTGGATTCGGCGCCGGTGCCCGAGTTGGTCTCGGAACCGCAGGCCCTACCTGCGGAAGGTTTGTTGCAGGCCAGTTACCTGCAGCCGATCGATCTGCCGGAAGGTTCGTCCGAGCGGCCTCGGCGCTTGACCGAAACCGATGCTGCGCCGTCAACGGCGCCGTCAACTACCTCGAAGCTGCCATCCGGTATCGGCGAACCGAAGCGCCAGTCCTCGGGGCAAGCGACGGCTCGCGATCCCTTCGATCCGCAAGTTTTCAATCGCCGCTATCACCCGCAATTTACCCCCTAACACATTCATACGGGGCCAATTCTTTTACAGCCTCTCCCGGGCGAAGAAATTTCTTTTTTTTCGGGCTTGACTCGCCTCGGCAGACCGATCATAATACGGAAAGAACGGCGTTAGTTCGTGCTCCCTCACTTCAACCATTTCCGTTCACAGGAGGGCTGCGATGCACACACCACCGGGCTTTTTACTGTGAGAAGCATCCGCTTAGGTTGCTTCTCAAAAGGTCGTGTTTGAATGGTATCACGCAGAAGGTGCCAATCGCAAGGTGATCCAGATTTTGCGATTCGGATGTCTTCTGCAGGGCTCTTTGTTGGAGAACGTTTGTTAACCATTTACAAACGGCGAGAGTCCTCCTTGGTGTCTTTGTCGAAGGCATCGAGTACTGAGGATGTCTTTTGAAACGAGAATGCGTCCCGCATGATCACGGTCTCGACGTTCGCTCACGGCGCGCTGACGGCGGTTGCTGTGATGTCGACGCGAGCTGAGCCCTAAGCGGGTGTTGCTCGACGGTTTTCGATTCAATTGGCGGACTCGGGCCGACGGATTCTCCCATCAAATCTCTTTTAGCCCTGGGCGCGGACTGCCGTGTCGAGGGCTTTTTTCGTTTCTTGGGTTCTCGAGTGATGGAAGGTCGACGGTTCGCTTCGATGGTTGGGTTTCGCTAGCAAGTTGGAATTGTTCGCGGCACACCCGCGCGATCCCGTGGGCGTCCAGGCCCAGATCGGCGAGCAAATCGGTTCGTTCCCCGTGCTCGACAAAGCGATCGGGAATGCCCAACCGTCGCAAATGCCGAGTGTCCAGTCCGAGA
The DNA here is from genome assembly GCA_007121535.1 of Planctomycetaceae bacterium. Taxonomy (GTDB): domain Bacteria; phylum Planctomycetota; class Planctomycetia; order Pirellulales; family Pirellulaceae; genus SKKK01. The sequence goes on from SKKK01000109.1 coordinate 11,634, forward strand.
TCCGCGGCCAATTCCAACACGGCGCTGCCAAATCCGGCGGCCAATGCAGCTTCCTCGACGGTCACTACGAACGAACATTGACACAGCGATCGCTGAATCACTTCCCGATCCAACGGTTTCACGAACCGAGCGTTGACCACGCCCACGTCCAAGCCGTCGCGGCGAAGCTGATCGGCAGCCCGGATACAATCAGGCAACAATGCTCCGAAGCTCAAGATAACCCCATCGGCGCCCCAGCGAAGCACTTCGGCTTGCCCCCATTGAATGGACTGTCGATCGCCGGGAATCGTTTCCGTACCGGCCTTCGGGTAGCGCAGTGCACACGGTCCATCATGCACCAGACCGAACTCCAGCATGCCTTGCAGATCGTAGGAATCGCCGGGTGCCATCACTGTCATCTGGGGAAACAAACGCAGGTAGCCCACGTCGAAAACACCATGGTGCGTCGGTCCGTCCGGACCGGCTAGACCGGCCCGATCCAGCGCAAACGTGACGGGCAGGTTTTGCAGGGCAACCTCCTGGAAAATCTGATCGACGCTGCGCTGCAGGAAGGTGCTGTAAATATCGACGATCGGCCGTAGACCAGCCTTCGCCTGTCCTGCCGCGAAGGCGACGGTGTGCGATTCGCTGATCCCCGTGTCGAAGAAACGGTCCGGGAACTCGTCCCGAACCGGTTCCAACTTGTTGCCTTGGCACATCGCTGCGGTCATGACCGTGACCCGCTCGTCGCGTCGCATCTGCCACAAAATCGCATCCCGCGCCACTTCGGTGAACGACAGCTTCGGCTTGTGGGAAGACCGCGTGGCCGATTCGCCGTTCAAAGCGGGAGGCGTGTGAAAATAGACCGGATCCTCCGCCGCCGGTTGGTAACCATGACCTTTCTCGCTGACCACGTGCAGCAGGATCGGGCCTTCCAGCTCGCGAACCATCCGCAAATACTTGCGCAGGACGGCGATATCGTGTCCGTCGATCGGTCCGAGGTACCGAAAACCCAGTTCTTCGAACAGCATGCCTCCATGCAGACCGGCCTTCATGCCTTCTTTCAACTGGGCCAGGAACCGTTCGGTCGGATCTCCCAGCAACGGGACCTTCGTCAGGATTCGCGTGACCTCGCTTTTCAATCCCGAGTAGAAGGGCGTCGTGCGCAGACGATCCAAATAGCTCGCCAGTCCTCCCACGCGCGGGCAGATGGACATCTTGTTGTCGTTCAGGATGACCAGCAGGTTCTTCTTCAAGCCGCCGGCGTGGTTCATGGCTTCGAACACGATTCCTGAAACAAAGGCGCCATCCCCGATGACCGCGACCGAGCGGCGCTGTTGACGTTCCAGTAGATCGTCCCCCGTTTTTAGCCCCAAGGCGGCCGAGATGCTACAGCCGGCATGACCGGTCATGAACAGATCGAACGGACTCTCTCCCGGATTGGGATAGCCCATCAGTCCACCGCGAGTCCGAATGGTCGAGAATTCGTGATAGCGACCGGTCACCAGCTTGTGAGGATAAATTTGATGGCCCGTGTCCCAGATCAGCCGATCCTGCGAAAAGTCGAAGACGCTGTGCAAGGCCAAACAGAGTTCGATCACGCCCAGATTCGATGCGAAATGGGCCGAACGCTCCGATACCAGATTGCAGATGACCTCGCGGATCTCGCCAGCCAACTCATTCAGTTGAGCGTTGGTCATGCCCTGCAATTCTTTGGGGTCATCGATGCGAGAAAGATGTGGATGCATGGTCGACTACCGATCTCGATGAAGAATAAACTGAGCCAAAGCGTCCAGATGAGCAGCTTGCTGTCCAAAAGGCCGCAGGGCATCCCGCGCCTCGGCAATCAAATCCTCGGTCCGCTGGCGGCTTGCAGTTTCTCCCAATAATGTAGGGTACGTTACTTTTCCCTGAGCAGCGTCCTTGCCCGCCGTTTTGCCCAAAACGCCGCTACTTCCCCGGATATCCAAAAGGTCGTCGGTGATTTGAAATGCCAACCCCAAATTCTGACTATATGTGTCCAAGGCCGCAAGGGTGGCAGTGTCGGCATCGCCAAGAATCGCTCCGACCCGCGTCGATACCTTGATCAGCGCCCCGGTCTTGCGACGATGAATTCGTTCCAAGTCGGCCAGATTTCCATCTGCTGGCAGCCCGGCCAGGTCATCGACTTGGCCTCCGACCAGCGATTCCGGACCGGCGGCGAAGGCCAATTCACGACAACAGCGGGCAATGCATCCTGCGGGCCGTTCCAACTGGCAAAGGACGTGAAACGCCTGAGCCAGCAAGGCGTCTCCGACCAGAATCGCCAAGGTCTCGCCGAATGCCACATGACAGGTCGGACGCCCTCGCCGTAAACGATCGTCATCCATCGCGGGCAGATCATCATGCACCAGCGAGTAACAATGCACCATCTCGACGGCGCACGCTGCCGGCAGGGCTTCCATCAAAGGCAAACCGCAGACATCGGCTGCCATTAACACCAGCAACGGGCGGAGTCGCTTGCCAGGGGTCAGCAGGCTGTAGCGAATCGCTTCGCGCAGCTTCGAGGGGCAGTCGTCGCCGAGCTGCGTAAAACGATCCAACGCCTTGTCGATCTCGGGTTGCATCGTGCTTGCGAAGTCGAAATAAGGCTGCAGTTGGGGATCAGTCATACCGTTGTCCGAATCCTCCCTGACCAGGAAGCAACCGCTGCCTGTTGGGTATGATGCGCTTTGGACTTGGTCAACAATACCTTCCTGAGCTGCACGGCGTTTGCCGCCGGTTTTCGACTCGCACCGGCGGCTAGCGCCGTGCCGCTCACTGAAACCGGCGGCTAGCGCCGTGCCGCTCACTGAAACCGGCGGCTAGCGCCGTGCCGCTCACTGAAACCGGCGGCTAGCGCCGTACCGCTCACTGAAACCGGCGGCTAGCGCCGTGCGGCTCAGTGAAACCGGTGGCTAGCGCCGTGCGGCTCAGTGAAACCGGCGGCTAGCGCCGTGCCGCTCACTGAAACCGGTGGCTAGCGCCGTGCCGCTCACTGAAACCGGTGGCTAGCGCCGTGCCGCTCAGTGAAACCGGCGGCTAGCGCCGTGCCGCTCACCAAACGACGCACCGGGGTCGGGAGTCGTTTTCGGCCAACGACCAGCCTTATGGAAACGAGCTGGTCCGAAAACGATTCCCGACCCCTTTTGCCGATGCCACCAAGAAGTACCCGGTCGGGAGGTTATCGAAAACGTCTTAACGGGTTCCGATCGCATACAACTGGGATCGGTCCGACACGAACATGACACCGTTGGCGATGGTGGGCGTACTGTAGATGGACGAAGGAAACTCGATCATGCTGGCCATCTTCAGTTCTTTGCCGGTGTTGAACACCGAGATCAAACCATCCTCGTTACCGATGAAGACTTTGCCATCGGCCACCATCGGAGAACCCCAGATGGCGGCCATCACATCCGCCTCGTAGTATCGCCGACCCGTCTCGAAGTCGATGCAATGGATCCGGCCGCTCAGATCCGGAGCGTAGACCAACCCATCGTGGATGGCGACCGTCGACAGGGTACGGCGGAACGCCTCCATGCCCGGTGTCCCGGTCATCGAGCCATCCTCGTCGATCCCCCCCAAATGCCAGATCTGTGCCGAATTCGGATTCGGTTCGTTATCTTCCGTCACGGGGCTGACATCGCCGCGTTTCGTCGCGTCGATGCGATAGATGTGCCCGATCCCTTCCCCATGTTCCGGATCCTGACCCACCGCCAAGACGACGCTATTCTCGTAGAATACCGGCGTGGCGATGATGTAGTTGCGCGTGCCACGGCCGCCCAACTCGTAACGCGAATCCTTGGGGTTCAGGTCGAATCTCCAGAGGTGCTCCCCGGTCTCGGCGTCCAGCGCGTACAGCCAACCATCGCCGCCGGCCATGTAAACCTGCGCTTCGCCATTGACGACACCCAAGGCCGGCGAACTCCACTGACCGTGCAAGACCGCATCAAAGGGCGTATTGTCTTCCCATACGACCTCGCCGGTATGTTTGTTGACCGCGATAAAACTGGGCGACCGCGGTGAGGGCAATTCGAGATGAGCTTCATCGACTCCGTTGGACGTCAACACGTAAACCAGATCACCGTGGACCACCGGCGAGCTGGTCGCCAAGTTATGCGGGAAAACGCCCAGTTCGTCCATCATGTCCAGAACCCAAATGATGTCCGCATCTTCCAGGTCCGTATCCACCTCGTCCGTGTAAGGTCCGTCATTGACGCCATCACGGAATCCTTCGGTATCCAGGCACATCAGTTCGCAACGATTGGTGATCACCCACAGTCGGTTGCCTTCGACCCAGGGCGCCGAACAGATCCCCTGTTCCGGCCAATCGTTGACGCGACCCTGAGGCAGTTTCTCGCGAGTCAACTGCCAGAGGAATTCGCCCGTCTTTTCGTCGAAGCACAGCAACACGCCGCGATCGCCAACGTGATGCGGTCGGTACTGGCCGCCGTTATTGGTGCCCACAAACACTTTGCCGCCGGCGACGACGGGGTTTCCATAGGTTTGGGAACCCAGAGGCATTTGCCAGAGGATGTTGAAGTCTTCGAGCGGGATCTCCTGGATACGGCTCAACCGACTAGGATCCTCGACCGGCGTGTTGGGAGTAAAGATGTCCGCGAAACCGGTAGTGGCGTTCACCATGTTTCGCGCGGCATCGCCTCCCCAGCACGGCCAGTCGCCGGTGATGACCCGATCGACTTCTTCGGCGTCATCAACCGCAGCGACTTCCTGCACTTCGTCCTCGTCCTGCTCGACCGGGTCGGCCTGGACGATGTCTTCATCTTCGGCAACCTCTTCGGCAATCATCGGGGCCTCCGTCGTATCGTCGGCCGGGGGAAGCTCTGTTTCAGCTTCGGGCAGTTGCTCCGATTCCGGAGTCTCGATGGTTGCCGGACTCTCGGGGCCCATCGTCACAGGTTCGGGCGCCGGGCCACAGCCGACCCAGCAGGTCATGGCAGCCAAAACCATCAGCACTCGCCATTGTAGGAGAATTCGGTGATTCATGATTCATACCTTCCTTCTTTAGGGATTGCTCTCGTCGGCGTTGGATTCGTCGCGAGTCACCTTCAGGTTATCAACGGCCGAAGTCGCCAACGAGTAGACGTACAGACCCGGGCTTCCGGTAAGATTCGGATGCGGATCGACGGTTTCGATCGTCCAGTCCTCCGGTTCTGGATCGTCCCGCTTCCAGACTTTTCCCATCACGTGCGCGCCGTCGTCTTTCACCTCGACCCGCATTTTCATCGTATACCAGACGTCCGGATCGGACCGGAAGCTGATTTCCTTCGCCATTCTCAAATGGGCCTGCCAGCTTTGGATGGACAACCGAGCGTTATTGCCCTTCAGGATCAGATTGTATCGCTGGTTCGTCAATCCGACGCTGGACAATCGCCGCCGTTCTTCCCGCAGCAGCACATCCGCCTGCATCGTGTACCCGCTCATATCCGGCGGTCCGAACCAGATGACGGCGCTCGGTCTGCCCGGCCCCGGCGCATTCAACAATGCGCGTTGGTCGTCGATTTCCCCGGCAGCAAACCGGCGACCGAAAACCCATGTACTGGGCACTTGGTCGTCTTCGTAGTCATCGAAGTCCCAATGCCAAGGGAGTTCCGGGAACACGCGCAATCGAGCCTGCGCGGTCAGATCGCCATGGCGAGCGATCACGTGTCCCGCCTGTTCGACCTGCGCATCGCTGATCACCAGCCTGTTGCCGTCGGCTCGGGCACTGGACAGTTCGGGTTGCGGCTGCAGTTCGGGCTCGAGGATCTCGATCAATCGGCCGTTTCTGTCGAAGGCATGCAACTGGTACTCGATTTCGCCGTCGCCCATCACATGCGTCTCGTACGGCACCAATCGGATCAGTGCCACCTCGTCTTCCACCGGCTTTTCTTCTTCCATTGGCGGAATCGGATCCTTCGAAGACGCTCGTTCGGGATCGCCGATACAGATCGTGCGGTCTCGGGTGA
>SKKK01000360.1 GCA_007121535.1 Planctomycetaceae bacterium
AGGCCGATTTCCGGTTTGCCCCGGGATTGAACTTGATCGTGGGCGAAAACGGCACGGGCAAGAGTCACGTGTTGAAGGTCGCGTATTCGGCGCTGCACGTGCTTCAGGCCGGCGTCAAGGAATCGCCGAGCAAGCCGCGTTTGCAGACAAAGATCGCCGACAAGCTGGTCTCGGTGTTTCGCGTCGACGAGGTAGGCCGGTTGACGCGCCACGCCACGGGTACGCAGCAGCACTGTGAGGTCCGTTGCCAGTTTTCCCCGCCCGCGACATCTCTTGCGTTTTCCTTCGACTCGACCAGCACGTCGGAAGTCGCCGTCGATTGCGCGCCAACCCGGTGGACGCATCATCGGGCGGTGTACCTGCCCACGCGAGAACTGCTGACCATTTATCCGGGCTTTGTATCGCTCTATGAGACGACGCACTTGCCCTTCGAGGAAACCTGGCGCGATACGTGCATCGAGTTGGGCGCTCCGCTGGCGAAAGGCAGCCGGGAAAAACGCATTCTGGAATTACTGGCGCCTCTGGAAGACGCGATGGAGGGCCGAGTGGAATTGGATTCGGCCGGCCGGTTCCATTTGCGGGCGAACGGCATGAGGCTAGAGATGCACCTGGTCGCCGAGGGTCTGCGGAAACTGGCCATGATTGCCCGCTTGATCGCCACGGGCGCTCTTGCTCGCCCGGCTTTTCTGTTCTGGGACGAGCCGGAAGCGAATCTGAATCCGAAGATGATCAAGTTGATCGCCAGAGTCATTTTGCATCTGTGCCAAAGCGGCATCCAGGTGTTCATCGCCAGCCACAGCTTGTTCCTGATGCGGGAATTGGACATCTTGTTGCAGAGCGGTCCGTTCCAGTCGACCAAGGCGCGATTTTTCGGGCTGCATCGCAGTGACGAAGGCGTCCAGGTGCAGCAGGGCAATAGCGTTGACGACATCGGCACGATCGACGCGTTGCAGGAAGAACTGAGCCAGTCGGACCGCTACTTGGAAACGGAGCCCTCCTGATGCCAGCGATCACCGAAGGCCAACTGACGTTCGAGTTTCCTGATGACTGGATGTCGACGAAGTTCGACGATTGGAGCTTCCATCGCAATCAGTTTCAGAGCGTTTGCGGCGGCAGCAAGGCCATGGACGTGCTGGCCATCGAACCTCGAATTTGCTCCTGGCACATCGAAGTCAAAGACTACCGCCAGCATCGGCGGACGAAAACCATCGATCTGGCAGAGGAAGTCGCGGTGAAAGTCCGGGACACATTGGCCGCATTGGTAGCGGCCCAAGCGAATGCGAACGATCGCAAGGAGAAGGAGCTGGCCGTTGCCGCGCTGCGCTGCCGCCGGTTGCGGGTCGTGCTGCACCTGGAACAGCCGCTGAAGCACTCGAAGCTGTTTCCCCGCGCCATCGATGCGGCCGACGTGAAGCAGCGTTTGAAGCAACTGATCAAAGCGATCGACCCGCATCCCCTGGTATTGGACCAAACTCGTCTCGCCGGGGTTGCTTGGACGGTTGCCTGATCGCGGACAACACATTTCATTACGAAATCCGCACCAGAACCAGACGGTATCGAAACGCCAGTATTGTGGCAGGCTTTCGGTCGGTGGTTTCGGCCGAGTCGGAGACTCTCGGCGAGCGCGTATGACCGACCGTATCACGGCCGTTACCGGGCAGATCGCATCACAGAGAAAGCCTTGTAAGTCGTTGACTCACAAGGCTTTAGGAAGTCGGGGCGACTAGATTTGAACTAGCGACCTCTGCGTCCCGAACGCAGCGCTCTAGCCAGGCTGAGCTACGCCCCGTATATGATGCTAATAGACGCTATCTTAATCGATTCGATGGTGGGGTCAACGGCACCAGGAAGTTGTTTCTTCGGTCGATTTCGGAATGCCGATGCAGTCCAATCAAAGTCTCGACGCTCGATTTCCGTGATTTCGACAAAAACGCAACCTTTCTTTCCAGACACCGTAGCAGTAGACTCGGTTCGCTATGGTAAGAAATCGTCGGTCAAAACGGGGCTCGAAAAAACAGGCGAAGCCGCCAAATGCCGCTTCGTCCGATCGTGAGTCCCCACACGAGTCGAAGATGGCATCCAAAGGGGATGTAGATTTGGCCCGAAAAGGTGATTTTCGGCAGCGAAGCGGTCCCGAGGCGATGGTCGCGAGTCGAACGGTTCGTGCTGAACGTTTTCGCGGACTCGGTTTGGGCTGGTTGACGGCGCTGCTGGTCGCGGCGCCTTTGATTCCGAGCGAATCACTGGGGGAAATCGCCACGGGTTCGATCCTGACGCTGGCCGCCGTGACTTTGGCCGTCGCGGGTTTGGCAGGATGCGTCTTTTTGGGAAACGTGCGTTTGCGGCTCGATTGGCCAGACCTTTTGGTGGTGTTGTTCTTCACCGTCGTGGTCGGTAGCGCCTGGTCGATGGCGGGCGTGGGGAATGTTCGAGCGACGATCAATGCGGCTTGGCAGTGGGTGAATTTCGGGCTGTTGTATTTGCTGGCCCGGCAATTCGTTGGCACGGGTGTCGAACGACGGGCGTTGTGTCTTGTCATGATCGGCTTGGCAACCGGTCTGTCGGCGATGGCTGCAAATCAGGTCTTTGTAACAATGCCTCGCTTGGTTGCCAGGTATCATGAAGATCCGGAGTCGGTGTTGCGAGAAGCCGGTTTGGAGGCTGCGGTCGATTCGCCGGAACGCCGTTTGTTTCAAGACCGGCTGGAGAGCATTCAGCCGACCGCCACCTTTGCGCTGACCAATTCGTTGGCCGGATTTGTCACCCCTTGGCTGATCTTGGCGGTGGGTGTGGCTGGGCAATTGTGGCAGGTTGAGCCCAAGCGTAAGAAGCAGGCGATGCTGGCAATTCTCTGCTGCTTGCTAGTCGGCTTTTGCATCCTGTTGACTCGCAGTCGCACGGCCACGTTGGCCGCCGTCCTGGGTTTGGTCACTTTGGGGTGGTGGCATTTCCGAGCGACGCATCGTTTGGACTGGCGAGTTCTGACGGCCGTTTGCTTGTTGCTGTTCTTGCTGGTCGCGGCCGTTGCGGTCGCCGGTGTTTTGGATTGGTTGGTCGTCTTTGAAGCGCCCAAATCGGTGATGTATCGCGTCGAGTATTGGCAATCGACGCTGGCGATGATCGCCGATCATCCCTGGTGGGGTTGCGGTCCGGGAAATTTCCAGCAGTATTATCCGTTTTACAAGTTACCCGAGGCCAGTGAGACCATTGCCGATCCGCATAACTTTCTGCTGGAAATCTGGTCCACGATGGGCACGCCGGGAATGTTGGTGTTCGTCGCGTTTCTGGTGCTGGTTTTCCGGCGGTCGGTTTCGAAGGGATCATCCGGCGAGCACCCGGAGGACGAGCATGGCTCGACTCAGCCCAACTGCCGAGCGATCTGGATCGGTGGACTGTTTGGCGCCTTGGCTTCTTTGCCGATCGGCATGGCGGTCGGCTTTCCTCCATCGATGGATTTGTTTTGGTTGGGCGTTCCGATCAGCGTGGCGGTGATCGTCGGCTTGAACGCGTGGTGCTCGGGCGGTCGATTGCCGCTTCGTCTGTTGTCGATCGCAACGATTGTCTTGCTGGTCAATCTAAGTGCGGCAGGCGGAATCGGGTTCGGCGGAGTGGCCACCAGTTTCTGGTTGCTGGCCGCGATGATCGTCAATGCCTCGCCGCGCGGCCAAAGGTCGGTGGATTTAGGACGACACGGGATGATCGTGTTGACCGCGTTGGGTTTGGTCGTGCTCGCAGCCTGTCATCAGACATTGTACTCGCCGGTGCTGGCATCGCAGACAAAGATCAATTCAGCGGTCGCCGCCGGTCATCGAGGGCAACTCGAGCGTGCGGAAAGTCTGCTGGAACAGGCCATCGCGGCGGATCGTTTCGCCAGCCAACCATGGTTTCATTTGGCCGGTGTGTATCACCATCGACTGCTCTTGGCTGCGACTCTCGATGAATCCGACTTGCGTGTACGCTTCGAGGAAGCCCTCCAGCAAGCCCAGCGGCGAAACGTGCGGTCCTTTGCACTGCAGCGTCAGGTGGGTGACTGGCACTTGGATCTGTACCGCCGTTTTCGCGATCCAGATCTTTTGCAAATCGCCGTGCAAGCCTATCGTGAATGGACCGAGCTGTACCCGAATTCGAACATGGCTCACGCCCAATTGGCGTGGACTTATCATCTTGCCGGAGACCAAGACCGCGCCGATCGGCATGCGACATTGGCTCTTCGGCTGAATGCAATTACCCCTCACAAGGAGCGAAAGCTGGGCGAGCAGCGGATCCACGGCGGCGACCTGCTGGACGGCACGAAGGCCACCGCCGAACAACAAATGCAAGACGTGCGTAAAGACGTAAACCGTTAAGTAGATTCCATTCGGAGACTTGAAGATCCATGAAAGTAGCGTTAATTGCGTTGGGCGCGGTTTTGGCGGGTTTGGCATGTGGCATCGGCACGGCGTTGAACGAAGTCCATTGGACGCCCAGCCAGTTCGAGCCAGACAACAGAACCGCCGCGGCGGTGGGGATCGTCCTCGACGATTCTGACCGCTTGGGGCCCAAGATCGAGGTGGTCGGGGGACTGGTCTACGACTTTGGAACGGGGCAACGAGACAGCAAGCTGGAACACAGCTTCGTCATACGCAATGTTGGAGACGACATGCTAACTCTAACGGCGGGGTCGACCAGTTGCAGTTGCTCGTTCAGCGAGTTGGAAGAGGACAGGATTGCCCCGGGTGAGTCGACCGATATCACTTTGAACTGGCACCTCACTACGTCGGGGGAAGAGTATCGCCAGACAGCGGAAATCTATACCAATGACCCGCGTCAACCCACGATCAACTTGATGGCTCAAGGGACCATCCTGGATTTGGTTCGGGTCGAGCCGCGCCAGTTGGTATTGAGCAACGTCTCGGTGAACCAGGGGGCACGGGTGACGTTCACCTTGTTCGGATTTCACCACTCCGATCTAGGGGTTCTTGACCATCGTTTCGATAATCCCGAGAGTTCGGAATTTTTCGAACTCGAATTTGTGGACTATGATTTAGGGCAAGTCGAAATGAACCCGGCTCCGACCGCTGCGGTGCAGGGGATTTTAACGGTAAAATCGGGGTTGCCTCTGGGACCGTTAAATCAGACAATTCACGTAAAGACCAATATCGAAGAGGCTCCTGAATTGGAGTTGCCGATCAGTGGATCGGTCGTCGGCGACCTTTCGGTCGTCGGGGGCGGATTCTTCCGGCAGCAGAGCAATCTGCTGATTTTGGGACAGGTCGATGGCGAGAAAGGAATCGAAACCACGTTGCGTGTCCTGGTCAGGGGACAGCATAGGCAGGATGTGCAGTTGAAGGTGAAGGAAACCGACCCGTCTGACGTACTCGAAGTGCAAATTGGCGAAGCAGTGCCGATTAACAAGGGTGTGGTCTACATGCATCCAATGACGGTTTCGATTCCTCGCGGTTCTCGTCCTGTCGCTCGCATGGGCTTTGATCGGGAAGATTACGGTCGCATCGTGATCGAAACTACCCATCCCGACACACCGCTACTGACCTTGAGAGTACGGTTTGCGGTAAGGTAGATGGGAACCTACTTTTTATATAACGAGGAACTGAACCGTGACGAATCGCAGAATTCAGGCGGTGAGCAACACGGCTTGGGCATGTTGTGCGGCAGCGGCGATCTGCTTTCTTGGTGCCTGTGGTGGATCGGCTCCATCGGAAATCAGCGAAACAAGTAACGTGGTCGCGGACTCCCGAGGTGAGGTCACCAAGACAAAGGCGTCCTCGGCGGCTCAGGCGACAGCAGATGCCGCGGGAAACGGTGACGCGATAGCGCATGTTGATACCGATGTCGACATCGACGCGATGTTGGCAGAGTTTTTGGAATCGGCGGCCGCGTCGAACGACGAACCCTATCGTGAGCCATTGTTCGTCGATTGGCCCGAGCCGGAATTCGTCCTATTTGTGACCGGCCAGCAGCGCGGCTTTATCGAACCGTGTGGCTGTACGGGACTAACCAATCAGAAGGGCGGTCTGGTGCGGCGGCACACATTGACTCGCGAGTTGACCGAGCGGGGATGGCCGATCGTGCCGGTCGATGTCGGCAATCAGGTCCGTCGTTTCGGACCTCAAGCGGAGATCAAGTTTCAGGTCACCATCGAAGGACTCAAGCAGATGGGCTACCAGGCGATCGCCTTCGGGCCGGACGATCTGCGGCTGTCGGCCGGTGGTTTGGCGTCCTTGACGATCGGCGAAGGCAGCAACGGCTCGGAATTTGTCAGTGCGAACACGGCGATATTCGACCCCGAATTTACGCCACGCTATCTGATCGTTGAAGCGGCGGGCCGCACGATCGGCATCACCGCGGTGTTGGGCGAGGTCGAGCAGGCGAGGATCACCAGCGACGAGATCGTCAAGCAACCGGCGGACGAAGCGTTGCAATCGGTATGGCCCGAGCTGGCCGCCGCCGATTGCGATCTGTACGTGTTGCTGGCTCATACCTCGATCGACGAATCGATTCGTCTGGCCCAAGCGTTTCCGTACTTCGATGTGGTTGTGACCGCCGGGGGCGCCGACGAACCGCCGTACCAGGCCGATCCGATTCCCGAAACCGACAGCATCCTGGTCCAGGTGGGCGGCAAAGGGATGCACGTCAGTGTCGTCGGCTATTTTGGAGACGATGACGAGCGTCTGCGGTACCAACGCGTTCCCTTGGATGCTCGCTTCGAGGATTCTCGAGAGATGATGACGCTGTTGGCTTCGTATCAGGAGCAATTGAAAGCCTTGGGTCTGGAAGGGTTGGAAGTCCGCCCGATCCCGCATCCCAGTGGCGACGCGTTCGTCGGTTCCGAAGCCTGTAAGGATTGCCATCAGAAAGAGTATGACATTTGGAAGAACACGTCGCACTCCTACGCGTTGGATTCGTTGGTATATCCGAACGAGCGGGTCGAGGTGCCGCGGCACTTCGATCCGGAATGCCTCAGTTGTCACGTCGTTGGGTGGAATCCCCAGATGCATTTCCCCTATGTCTCGGGCTACTTGTCGTTGGCCGCTACCCCGCATATGCAGCACGTCGGTTGCGAGACGTGCCACGGTCCCGGTGCAGGCCACGTCGACGCGGAAACGCTGCATGCCGCCAACGATGAACTGCTGAAAAAGTTCCGCGAACGAGTTCGCTTGCCGCTGAGCGAGGCAGAAAGGAAGTGCATGGAATGTCACGATCTGGACAATAGCCCCGATTTCCACGCTCCCGGCGCCTTCGAGTACTACTGGGGGCAGGTGGAGCACTGAGCGATCTAGCTATCCACGGCTTGGTAATGTTCAACTGTTCGGCGCGGGTCTCAGCCCCCGCCGCAACCACCGACCGTAGGTCTCCTGATGTACTTTCCTAACCGGCGCTAGCGATCTGCGGTATAAGCAACGGGGGTCGGGAGTCGTTTTCGGCCAAAGATTTGCCACATGGGAAGCGGCCTACCCGAATACCACTCCCGGCCCCTTTCGCCCAATTCCACCAAGAAATATCTGGCCGGGTGCTTATAATCCATCAAGACATACTCCGGGCGGCCGGACTGCCCAACACGGTGACGACGATCTCGCGTCGTCGCGGCTTGATGTCGCACTCCAGCAGAAAGATCTGTTGCCAGGTTCCCAGCACCAGCCGGCCTTCGGACACCGGCACGGTCAGCGACGGACCCAGCATGGTCGCTTGCAGATGGGAATGGCCGTTGCCATCCTGCCACGCTTGTTCATGTCCGTAATTGCGGCTGGGCGGCATCAGCCGATCCAGGATCTCCGGCAGATCCCCTTGCAGACCGGGCTCGAATTCGATCGCGCCGATGGCTCCCGTGCTGCCGACGTGAAACACGTGAGCGATGCCGGTCCGAACGCCGCTGGCTGCGACGATCCCGTCCACTTCCGACGTGATGTCGTGCATGTCTCGGTGCCCGGACGTAGCAATTTGAAACCGCGCTTGATGACTCATCTGAATCTCCTCATTCTTTTCTGTTCTTGGGATCGGCTATAGATGACGGTGGAGTTTTCACGTGAGCGGCACGGCGCTAGCGGCCGTTCTTCCGTGGCTTCGGAACGGTGGCTAGCGGCTTCGGAACGGTGGCTAGCGCCATTCCGCTCAGTTATTTCTTTGCCTGTCCTTGGTTTATGGTTTAACGGGCCGGGGGCTTACAGCATGGCCGCAAGGACATCGCCTTCGGCGATTTCCCCGACCAACTCGACGTGCCCCAGACGACTGGGCAAAACGAAACGCAGGCGGCCGTGCGCGGCCTTTTTGTCGCGGCGCATCACAGCCAACAGGGCATTCGGATCGAGGTCCGGTACGGCGACCGGCAAACCGAGCGCTTCGAGCAGATCCTGCTGGCGTTGTGCAAGTTGGCCGTCGACGCGACCCAAGCGTTCCGCCAGTCGTGCGGCGCACATCATGCCGATCGCCACCGCCTCGCCGTGCAGCACCTGACCGTATCCCGATTCGGCTTCGATTGCATGTCCGAACGTGTGCCCGTAATTCAGCACCGCGCGCAAACCGCCCGTCTCGCGCTCGTCGTTTTCCACTACGTCCGCTTTCAGGCGACAGCAGCGGGCGATCACCTGCCGCAGCACGTCGGCCTGGCGGTCATTCAACGCCTGCTGCTGCTGTTCCAGATACTCGAAGAAGTCGGCATCCAGGATCACCCCGTACTTCACCACCTCTGCCAATCCCGCTCGATACTCGCGTACCGGCAACGAATCGAGGACCCGAGTGTCGATCACGACGCCCAACGGCTGCCAAAAGGCGCCGACCATATTCTTGGCGCCCGGCAGATTCAACCCGACCTTGCCGCCGACGCTGCTGTCCACCTGGGCCAACAAGGTGGTTGGGATCTGGAAGAAATCCAGGCCGCGCGCGAACGTGGCCGCGATGAAACCGGCCAAATCGCCCACCACGCCGCCCCCTGCGGCGACCACCAGCGTCTTCCGGTCGGCGCCCAACTGCAGCATTTCCTGCCATAAGTGGTCTGCGACTGCCACGCACTTACTGCTTTCCCCCGCAGGCACGATCAGCAGATCCACCTTGTCGATCTGACTGGCCAATTGCTCGGCACAACGAACACCGTACAAAGGTTCGACGTTCGTATCGGTGATGACCACCGCATGGGTGAATCTCCCTGAATCCGCGACGGTCGCCCCGAGTTGATGAAGATTTCCCGAGCCGATTTTGATCGTGTAGCTGCGTTCCAATAGATTGACCTGGACCTCGGTGGTTTCCGACACGTCGTCTCCTTGAAAAAAACATAGATAGAGTCGGTTGCTAAACGGATGGCCGTATTTTGGGCTTCCAAAATCAAGTGGCGAAAAATTTTCTCAGACACTCGGCAGCGAACGAAAAATCGTTTATCATATCTTTTGGTCTTTAAGACAAAGCAGCAGTCTGTGGCCCATTGCGAACGGGTTCCTGCCTGATACTGCTACCCACCAGCACATCCGATTTTACCGAATTGCAAGGAGATTTCCCATGAATCCACGCCGTTTGTTCTTGGATCTACGAATCATCACTGCAAGTATGATGCTGGCTGTGGCCGGCATCGCCGGGCTTTCCGCTGCGGAAACCGGCCAATACCTAGGGCCGATCGACGTTGTTGCATCGCCGGATCAAAGTACGCTGTACGTGGTCCAGTATGACGGACAGCGAGTCGATGCGGTAGATGTCCAGGAGGGCCAGATTGTGCGAAGCATCGTCTGCCCGGCCGCTCCGACCGGTGTCGCGGTCAGTGCCGACGGCGATTGGTTGTATATCACCTGCGAAGGCCCAGCCGGAGTGGTCTGCATCGCCCGGTCGGAAACGGGCGAAATCGTCCAGCAGATCGCGGTGGGACACACGCCCGGCGCCCCGGTCCTTTCGCCCGATGGTTCGCGGCTGTACGTCAGCAACCGGTTCAACAACGACGTGTCGGTCATCGATCTGGGGTCGAAGGAGGAAGTGCAGCGAGTCCCGGCGATCCGCGAACCGTTTGCCGCGGCGATCAGCAAGGACGGTGCCAGCTTGTTTGTCTGCAACATGCTACCGAACGATCCGGCCGATTCGTACGACGTGGCCGCCGAGATCACGGTGATCGATACCGAGTCGCTGACAACGTCGAACATCCGGCTGCTGAACGGCAGTTCCAGCGTGTTTGGCATTTGCATTTCGCCGGACGGCAAGTACGCCTACGTGACCCATATCCTGTCGCGATACCAGATGCCCACGACGCAATTGGAACGCGGCTGGATGAATACCAATGCGTTGAGCATCTTGGATGTGGCCGAGAAGTCGTTGATCAACACGGTGTTGTTGGACGATATCGATCTGGGCGCCTCGAATCCTTGGGGCGTCGCGACCACCGCCGATGGCAAGACCATCCTGGTTACTCACGCCGGGACGCATGAGGTCAGCGCGATCGACGCCGAGGGTCTGCACGAAAAACTGGCCGGTCTTCCCAAGACGATGGAGGAAGCCAAGGCCACGGGACGTTTTGACGGTCGAGGTACCTATTCGTCGATCACCGTGGCTGATGTTCCCAACGATCTGGCTTTCCTGGTAGATCTGCGACGCCGCATCACCTTGCGACCCGGCGGACACTGGGGAACGTTGAACGACGACGGTCCGCTGATCAACAGCCCGCGCGGTCTGGACGTGATCGGCACGACGTTCTACGCCGCGCTGTATTTCAGCGATGCACTGGCCGTGGTGGATCTGGAGGACAGGGCTCATTACCCTGTCACGTTGATCCCGCTGGGTCCGGAACCGGAACTGACGCTGGTACGTCGCGGCCAGATGTTCTTCCATGATGCGGATCTGTGTTTTCAGAAGTGGCAGAGCTGTGCCAGTTGCCACCCGGGCGAGGCCCGAATCGACGCTTTGAACTGGGATCTGCTGAATGATGGCATCGGCAATCCCAAGAACAACAAGAGCCTGCTGCTTGCCCATCAAACTCCACCCTCGATGAGTCTCGGGGTGCGGGCCAACGCCGAAGAGGCGGTGCGCGCCGGGATCCGGCACATCCAGTTCATGGTCCGCCCCGAAGAAGATGCTGTGGCCATCGACGAGTACTTGAAGTCGTTGACCCCGGTGCCCAGTCCGTACCTGGTGGACGGCCAGTTGAGCGCGGCGGCACTCCGCGGCAAGGCCATCTTCTTCGACGACGAGGTCGGTTGTGCGCGATGCCATCCCGAGCCGCTGTATACCGATCTGCAGATGCACAATGTCGGGTCGCGCGGGAAATATGGGAGCGAAACCAGCTTTGTCACACCAACCTTGATCGAAGTCTGGCGAACCGCGCCCTACATGCACGACGGCAGATGGGTCACCATGAAGGAAGTCTTCACCGAGGGCCGTCACGGCGCCATCGGCGGCAGCCTGGAAGGGCTGACCGAACAAGACATCGACGATCTGGTCGAATTCGTGCTGTCGCTGTAGATAAATCAACCTCTCAAACGACGGTTTCCACGGTCGGCAAACCGTGGAAATCTGGCACTCTGGTTGCTGCCCGCGTTCTCCAGGAGTACCTGCGCAGTTGTACAAAGGCTTCGCTTCGACCGCAAGCATGGCAAGACAGAGCATTTGTCCCAGCCGTGTCATGGTCGTAGTTCAGTGCGACGACTCTACCATTTCTGCTGGAACTTGATGTGCAGCAGTTCCGAGTCGGTGGGACCGTCCGTCTCTCTCAAGAATCGGCCGCCGAATAGTTTCGAGTATCCGACCATCAGGTCGGTGTACCGAGCCAGGTGAAAATTCGCCACGAAATCGACTTCGTGTCCAACGTGCCTGCCTGCGTCGCCGGTCGGGTCGCGGCGCGAGGCGACTCCGCCGACGCCGTACAACGCGTCGGCCGGCTGATCCAGCCAGAACTGATGGTACTGGACGAACATCGTGACCCAGCGCGTCGGGTGGAAATACACGTGGGCGTTCAAATCGTGAATGTTCTGCCGTCCAACAAGATCGATCCAGCCCATGTAGTAGTGCCCGAAGGGAAAGAGTTGGTTGAAGGTATTGGAAGTTCCTGAATTCGGGTCGGAATCGCCGCTGGCATAGTCGTAGTACAGCCATACGGTGGGAGTGCTCCAGACATTGGCGAAGCGTCGCCCCACGCCGGCGGTCGCCATCCCGGCGACCACGTCGGAGGAGTCCTGTTGACCCAGTTGCATGGCCAGTTCAAAGTCCCACAAGTAACCTTCTCGATCGCCCGTCCAGCGCGAACCGAAGGTGTGAAGATCGAACGGTGACCGCACGATTTCCTGCTGCTCCACCTCGTTCCTGTTTCCATAGTACATGTAATAGAAATCCAGGAAGCGACCGGGTTGGGCGCGATGAGTCAGCCAGGCGCCGGCAAGATTCTGGTTGCTGTCCGCCTGGTCGAAACTGCTGGCCTCGGGGATCACCGGCTGGACCCAAAACACGTCTGCATCCCACTTCTCGCCGCGTCGGAATGCCCTGACCCCTTGAAAGGTGCGCCGCGTGTTGGCCCAGTCCAGCGTCGAGATCAAACGTTGGGATCCCAGCAGCAATTCCTGGCGACCGCCACGCACGTAGACCGGATGACCGTCTCCGTCCGAAACTTTCACGTCGACGAACAGATTCAGGATATCCCCGCGATCGACATCGATCGGCAAAGGTCCAAAACCCGCTGGGGACGGATCGGGCGAGAACCCGAAATTCTCCGCCCACAGGTATTCACCGAACAGACGCACCGAGTCGCCGTACATCAGGTCGCCAAAGGCGCGCACGCGGCCCAGCGTGTACTCGTTCTTGACTCCCGCCGGATGCAGCCGGCTGTTCGTCTCGTTCATGTACCGCAACCAGAACTGACCGCCTGTGCTGAACATCCAGCGATCGCGCAATCGAATCCGCTTCAATCGTTCCACCAAGGTTCGGTCCGCAGGATCCAGATTATCGACGTAACGAAAATCCGCATCGAAAAACGATGGCGGCATCATGGCGAAACGCGGATAGCCCGTTGGCGGTGGGCTCTGATGATAGTTCCCCCTGACCCAGTCGGCTGCCGAGTAGAAGCCCGGTCCGCCGGGCGGGATCGCAAAGTTTCCGGGTCGAGGCATGGGGCAGATCGCAGGAACCTTCGACCAGTCCGTCGTCGAGTATACGTCGCACCAATCGTGGACGGCCGCGGGATCGATCGCCACCGGCTCGTAGAATTCCGTCTCCGCGCCAGTTTCGGACTCCACCGCATCCAAGACCATCGGCGCAGCCTCAAGGACCACCCGAGTCGACCGGCTGGAAACGGCGCTCGGTTCATGAGCGAAGCTGTCGGCTTCACCCATCATGCAAGCGGCCAGGCCCAGAACAAAAATCGTCGAAGACACGCGTGAAAGGAACGGTTGTTGGACCATCCGTGGTCACCTCGGGAGGGCGGGAGAATCTTTCGGGACGAGCCTCTTACTCGTCCTTCGTCAGAAGAATCATCGTCTTCCGACCGACAAGAATCTTTGCCAGAATCCGTTCAACTCACGTTCAACGTCCGCCATCCCTCGAAATACCCGGCACAACCGTTTCAATCGGCATCGCACGAAAAACGGGACCGGAGCCGCGCTTTTCTGCTACGGCGCGCCCATCAATCGACCAGTTCCGCCAATGCCGAGATCGCCGCCTTGGCTTGCTGGATGCCGCCGAGTTGTTCCGCCATCTGCTTCGCCTTTTTCAGCGAATCGAAGGAGATGCCGCCATCGGCTTTGGTCGCCGGTGCCTTCTTCGGTGCCGCGACCGAGGCGGCCGAGGCGGCTTTCGGCGCCTTCTTGTCAGACTTCAACTTCGATTTGATGGTACTGATCCTCTGAGCCTTGATGTCCCAGCCCTCGGCTTGCAGCATCTGTTCAAGCTCTTTGGGCATCTTGTCGGGATGAGCCTCAAGAGCGGCGATAATGGCTCCGGTCTTGGTCATCTTGCGGTCGGTGGTCTTCGAGTCTCTTGTCATGGTTGGTCTCGCAAAAGTGTTCAAGAAGTAGATTCACAGACAAAGAGTGTAGCGTTTCGAAATCCCTTCGTCTATCACCTTTCGCAAGTATACTCGTCTTCCTACTCAATGCAACGATGGGATGTAGTCCATCGACAACTTATCCCCGGAACGATCTGCGGTGTAGAAGCCGGGAAGTCCGGTAGCTGTGGCGATTTGTCGTTTTCGTTTTGGCAGCTCTTTTCATGAACTGGCTGCTTGCTAAGTTACGGCTTCCTCGAATCCGCATCAACACGAAAGGAAGCACCAAAATGGAAGAGACAACCACCGGCCGATCGAGTGTCCTTCGTGCCGATCGTCTCGTCGGTACTATTGAGCACCAGACGCAAGAGCAGAACACGACGGTCGGACCGTTCGTGGTACGCTGGAATCGGCTGATCAGCACGACGAATTGGGAAAAAGGCCAGATTATCGGCCAATGGCGGCAGGCCTTGATCGACGCGGGAGCCGAGTCGACCGAGTATTCCGACGAAGCTTGGTCGCGACTGGTGGGCGGGGTGACCGGCCAGCATGTCCGCCGTTTGCGTCGAGTTTTCGAACGGTTCGGCCAGCAGTACCAGCAGTATGAGGGGCTTTACTGGAGTCATTTCCACGCGGCCTTGGATTGGGATGACGCCGAATTGTGGCTCGAGGGAGCTGTCCAATCCGGATGGTCGATTTCTCAGATGCGCCGTCAGCGCTGGGAAGCCATGGGTGCTCTGCCTGCCGACAAGCCCCAAGACGGTGATATCGTCGTGGCCGACACCGACGAGGACTGTGATCCCCGCTACGATCGCGATCTGGCGGAGTCGGGTCCATTACCGGAAGGCCCCGATTTTGGGGATGAACAACCAAACGACTCGAAAAACGACGTCGATCTGCCGCAATCTCCCGTCGCAACGACGGACGAGGAGGTACAACTGGTGCGACCTTTCGAGGATTTGGCCGAGTTGCCTGCAGATCTTGCGGAAGCCTTCGAGAGTTTCAAGCTGGCCATCCTGCGACACAAGACCGATCGCTGGCGCGAGATTCCTCGACAGGATGTCTTAGCGTCTTTGGATGCATTGAAAGAGTTGGTCGTCGCGCCAACCATGGACTAACAACCCAAGAAAAGCACAACAGGTCGGCTGGAAACCGGTGCCCTCTCCCTTCACCAATTCCCGCCGACCTGAGGCTGTGCTTTGTCTGAGCCCTCCGATTCAATGCCTCCGATTTACAAGGTTAAGTTACCACCCTGACACCCTCTTCTTTGCATGGAAGTCAGGTGTCCCGTCTGAGAACAGTCTTACTGAATGCAAGTACCGGGCCAATCGGGAGGAAAGGTGCATCGGCCAGGTGCCGCCTGCTCGCAAACCCTTGTGAAATAAAGGCTTTCGTTCCGTGAAGCGTTCCGAAGAAAATCCTCAAGAATTCACCTCTGCTTAACTAGCGGGCACCACTGCCGAGATCGTGGCAGTGCGCCGGCAACGCCGTGAAGGATCTTCTGACGCGAAGCGACGCGTGCAAGAAGACTGTAGCCGAATTCTCCAGAATTCGGGATACCCAAAAATTGCCCGAATTCTGGCGAATTCGGCTACGGAAATCCTTCAGGGCGTTTTGGTCCTCGGCCAGCGAGCGATCTCCGATTCACGTTGGTATCACCCGGTCACTTCGGGGACGATCTCAGCTTCTTCGTCCGCATCTTTCGGGACGCGGACAACGGCGGCCAGGGTGTCGCCTTCATCCAGGCTCATAATCCGCACTCCCTGGGTGTTGCGCCCGATAATGCTGATCTCGTCCGCCTTGATCCGCTGGATCTTTCCCCGCGAGGTCATCATCAGCAACTCATCGTCACTGTCGACGCGAGCGATGCTGACCACCTTTCCGTTGCGTTGGGTGGTCTTGATGTCGCGGATGCCTTTGCCACCGCGTCGCTGAGTTCGATAGCGGGTGCTGGACGAGGTTTCATCGCCCAGATCCGTGTCTCCTGCCGTGTCTTCCGTCGCGTCTTGCGGGGCTTCGGCCTGAATCAAGTTTTCATCGCCGCTGGGCAGTTCATCGCCCGACTCCGTTTCTCCATTGCCATCGGCGATGGTATTGGGTCCGAAGTTGGTGCGTTTGCCGTACCCGTTTTCGCAGACGGTCAGCAGCGTAGCGTCCGGGTCGGCGACCACCATCCCGACCAGTCCATCGTTCTTGCCCAAACCGACGCCTTTCACACCGGAAGTATTCCTGCCCATCGGTCTGGCGTCGGACTCGTTGAAGCGGATCGCCATGCCGTTGGCGGTGGCAAGGACGACTTCGTCGCCCGGTTTGGTCACCACGACGTCGACCAATTCGTCGTCTTCGCGCAATTTGATCGCGATGATCCCGCCCTTTTTTGGTCGACTGTAAGCCTCCAACGGGGTCTTTTTTACAAGGCCCTTGCGGGTCGCCATCATCAGGAAGTGCCCCGGCAGATCGAAATCCCGTACGGCTCGGCAATCCGCGATCTTTTCGCCTTCGCTCAACCGCAGCAAGTTCACGATAGCTCGGCCTTTGCTGTCGCGGCTCAACTGCGGCAGGTCGTAGACTTTCTGCCAATAAACTTTTCCCTGATTGGTGAAGAACAGCAGATAGGCGTGCGTACTGGCGACAAACAGATGCTGGATCGGGTCTTCGTCCTCGACTTGAGCGCCTCGAATCCCTTTGCCGCCGCGTCGTTGAGCCCGGTAGACGCTGGCCGGCGTGCGCTTGATGTAACCACGATGGCTGATCGACACAACCATGGTCTCTTCGGTGATCAGATCTTCCAGGTTGATATTGCCCAGTTCTTCTCCGGTAATCTCCGTGCGGCGGTCGTCGCCGTGTTTGCGGCGGATCTCTTGCAGATCTTCGCGAATGATGGCCATGATGTTCTGGTCATCGGACAGGATTCGCAGGTATTCGGCGATCTCTTCCAGCAGTTTTGCATGTTCGCCGGCCAAGCGTTCCTGTTCCAGATTCACCAATTGGCCCAAGGTCATCTTCAGGATGGCTTCGGCCTGGACGGCGGTCAGCGTATACACGTCTGCCACGCCGCGTTCCAGTTGGAATTGTTCGAAACCTTGCTCGCCCAACGCGCGAGCCATCATCGACGCCGGGCACTCGACGCCCATCAAACCGACCTTGGCGGTCGCTTGTGTATCGGAACTGCGGATGATCCGGATGATCTCGTCGATATTCGCCAGCGCCAGCAACAATCCCTCGACGGTATGCTTCCGCCTCCGGGCGCGAGCCAACAGAAACTGGGTGCGCCGCCGGATCACGGTCACTCGATGGCGGATGAATTCCGTCAGCATTTCTTTGAACGAACACAACCGCGGTTTGCCGTCGACCAAGGCCAGCAGGATGATGGAAAACGTGTCCTGCAGCGGGCTGAATTGGTACAACTGGTTCAGCACAACCTCCGGGTCAGCGTCTCGCTTGATATCGATCGCGATCCGAACCGGTTCTTTCAGATCGCTCAGGTCCGTCACCCCCGAAATGCCCTTGATCTTGTCGCCATTGACCAAGGCTCCGATCCTTTCCACGATCCGGTCGCGGAATTGCTGGAACGGGATCTCCGTCACGATGATCTGATACCGATTCTTGGCCTTCTCCTGAA
>SKKK01000048.1 GCA_007121535.1 Planctomycetaceae bacterium
ACGAAATCATCGGGAGCCACGAACTGCACCGAGTAGGTGCCGGGCGCCACGTCCGTGAACTCGTAGAAGCCGTCGCCGTCGGTCGTGGTCGTATCGATCACGTTCCCGTCGGCGTCCAGCAGGTTCACCGTCACATCCTCGATCCCCGGTTCACCCGCGTCCTGCAACCCGTTGCCGTTCAGATCCTCCCACACAAAGTCCCCGAGGGAGGCCGCGGGCAAAACGATCAACAGGTCCCGCCGCTCGAGTTGCTCGAAAACTCCACGTTTCGTCGACCACCTGGACAGACGGCGTTTCAAGCTCCGTCTCCTCGTATGCTTTGTTCGAAGTATCATCGTTCGAAAAAGAACTCCAGAATATGTCGGAATCAAATATCACTCTGCAAGGCGTATGTCTTCCCGTCCGAGAGAGGCGTTCAGGCCAAGAGCATTTCCCGCGAAGCACGAGGCCACTAGACTCTGGTCACCTCAAACACATGAATCGCATTACGTTTAAGCTTTGCCTATACTACCTAGTCCACCGAGGCACGATTCCTGACACTGGAGCCGGCATATTTTCAAGAAAAACGGCAATTTCCCCTCGATGGGGCACAGGCAACGCACCACAGAATATGATGCATTTGCCCGTCAAGAAGGCACCTTATACACCAGAAGGTTGACGGTCAGGATCGAGACCCCCGTGTATCAGCCAAGTCCGACCGTTCCGTTTTCCTTACCCAGACACGATGACGTGCATGAAAACTCTAATCCAAAATACGGAAGTCATCCTGCCCGAAGGACCAGTGCGGACCAACGTGTTGATCGATGGCCAGAAGATCGTTGCCATCGATCCGGCAATGGCATACCAAGGCCGACGAAGTCGTCTCGGCCTCGGGTTTGTACCTGTTGCCCGGTGTGATCGACGATCAAGTCCACTTTCGCGAACCGGGACTGACCCACAAAGAAGACTTACAGCACGCTTCCCGCGCATGCGCCAAAGGCGGAGTCACCACGTCTGCCCGCATCATCTGCTGCTGAACACGGGAGATTACCCCCGATTGGGCTCACTGATCCAGATGAATCGCTCCCTGAAAACAGAACAGGACAACCAGCAGCTTTGGCAAGCATTGCTGGACGGACGAATCCAGGTGATCGCCACCGACCATGCGCCCCACACGCTTGAGGAAAAACAGCAACCCTACCCCGCTTCCCCGTCCGGGCTACCAGCGGTCGAGAATTCGCTGGCCTTGATGCTGGACCAGGTCAATCGAGGACGTTGCTCCCTGCAACAGATCGCGCACTGGATGAGCGACGCACCGGCACGGGTTTGGGACCCGGTGGACAAGTGTCGGATCCACGTCGGTTACGATGCCGACTTGGTGCTGGTCGACATGCCGAAAGGACCACAACGTGCGACAGGAACGAGTTCTTCGCGGAAGCACCGTTATTTTCGTTTTGATGATCGCGGGCACGGGTACGTTGTACTTTGAATATCGCCAGGGCTCCAGTGGCCGCGGCGATCAGATCGATAACGTACACGACCCGGATACTCGCACGTGGCAGCGGCTGTTGGATGTCCCGCTGTTGGACGGTCGCGGCTTGATGAACGCCTATGGCGGCCCGCGCTTCGGACTGGATGGGATGTGGCACGCCGTGTGGGTTTGGCGCAACACCCCCTGCAATTCCACCAATCATACGCTGTCCTAGGCGCGCAGCCCGGACATGCGACATTGGCAGTCGATCGATGCATTGCCGTATGTGGTCCGCGTCGGAGCGATCCGCTCGCTGGGAGATAGCCGCCTGGAGCAGGTGGTGTGGAGCCAACGGTACGGCAGCCAACGCATCGTATTGGACGAGGCCACGCTGACGCCCGTCGAAACAACGCCACCCGCCCCGGGACCAGCGTGGCGGCGTGCTCTTTCAACGCCCGAATCGGATTTCCGAGTTCCTGCAAACGATCGGCTGCTGCGTGCGGGCGGCCGGATGCGGGTCCAGTGGATCCACGATCAGGGACGTTCTGCCGACGACCGGAGCCGGTACCTGCTGCGTTGGGAACACGCTGGTGGCAACAACGATCGCCCCGCTCCCGAACCCTGGCCCGAACCGACGATGCTGCGAGTTCTGAGGATCGCACCCGAAGCATTCGAGGCCGATGGCGCTCAGGTCATCAACCACGACGACAAAGCCCTGACAGTGTTTACGGTGCGGAAGAAGAGGTGAGCAAAACGTTGCCGGACGCGACGCGTGTTTTTTGTTGCAAACAAGGCCTTCAGGATTGGGTAGATTCGCTGTCTTCGTGCTTCAAAGCTGGCAGCGGCTCAGCCTCGAGGCGGCTGATGCCCGTCGTCCGCGAATCGCCGCGGAGCACGCTTTCGCTGGCCAATCGCTTTTCCGCGATGCGTGCGCGCCGCTGCACGACCGCTTCGAAATCGAAGTCCACGGGGCTCCGTTCGGCCAGGGGCTCCAGGTACTTGGCCAACAATTCAGCGGTTTCGAAGCGGTTTTCGGGGTGCCGGGCCATCATTTTGCGAATGATCTTCGAAAGCCGCTCGGGTACCTTTTTGTTGATCTCTCGTACGGGCTTCGGTCGGCGTCGGCGATGGCCGTCGATCTTCTTCGCCACGGATTCATCGGGGAACGGAGTCCGGCCGGTCAGGAGAAAGTAAAAGGTGCAGCCCAGGCTGTAAATGTCCGCTCGACGATCGACTTCGAAGCTGTCCCTGGATTGTTCCGGTGCGATATAGTCGGCGGTGCCCAGACAGGTTTGTCCCAGGATCGTCGCTGCCGAAAACTCCGCTTCGCTGCCGCGCATCATGGCCAGTCCAAAGTCCAGGACCTTGACCACTCCATCGCTACGGATCAGCAGGTTTTCCGGTTTGACATCACGGTGGACGAACCCCAGCTCGTGCGCGTAATGCAGACCCCGCGCCGCCTGCAAGACGATGTCGCAAGCCGTGGGCCATGGCAAAACGGCTTTGCGGATCTGCAGCAGCTCGAACAAACTGACGCCTCGCACCAGTTCCATGACCATGAAATGGATCACGCCGTAGATGTCCTCGGATTGCTTGATCGCGTGCGTCCGCAGGATGTTGGGATGCTGGAGCTGCAAACCGGCTTCGGCCTCCAGTTGGAATCGGGTCAGCATGCCTTTGTGATGACGGTGCCGATCCGACAGGACCTTCAATGCGAACTTCCAACCGGTCGATAGTTCCTCGGCCGAGTACAGATAGCCCATGCCGCCGGATCCCAGGATCTCCAGCAGCTTGTAGTCGTCCAAAAACAGGCCTCGACGGCGCCCTTCCAGCAGCCGGTTCGCCTGGTATCGCGTCAGCGCTCCCTCGGCGACCAGGCGACGAGCAGCCTCCAGCGGATCATCCAGATCGCGCAACCCCAACCGCTGGACCGTCTGTCGGCACTGATGAGCCGACAACAATCGGCTGCGTTCCAGCAAGCTCAGGAAATCTCCGATAGCGGATGGCTCGGTCATACCTGTCGTCTGTTCCGGGTACGAAGAGCTAATGGGTCAATTGTCCGTCCAGGATGCGCCCCTGGTCCATTTGGATGACTCGCTGGGCTTTCGCTGCCGCTCGGTCGTCATGGGTGACCAGGAAGATCGTTCCTCCCTGCTGTTGGAACTCGGACAGCAGCTCCAGCAACCCCGCTGCCGTTTCCATATCCAGATTGCCCGTGGGCTCGTCGGCCAACAACAACTGGGGTTGATTCAAGAGGGCGCGAGCCATCGCGACTCGCTGCTTTTGGCCCACGCTCAATTGTCCCGGCCGATGCGTGACTCGATCGTTCAATTGGAAACGCTGCAACAGTTCTTCCGCCCGCCCTCGCATCGCTTGACGTTTGCCCGGTGGCGCTGCGATCAGGATGTTGTCCAACACGGACAGGTAGGGCAGCAGGTGGAACATCTGGAAGACGAACCCGACGTTCTCCGATCGGAATTGCGCCCGTTGGGCCGCTGTCATTTCGGAAACCGGCTGATCGGCAACCAGGACTCGGCCGGCTGTGGGCAACGCCAATCCGCCGATCATCGATAACAACGTGGACTTGCCACACCCGCTGGGGCCGCGGACGGCGACGAATTGTCCCTTGTCGACGATCAGGTCGAGATCGTTTAGCGCGGCCACGTCCCCGCGCCGAGTGCGAAAGACTTTTCGCAGGCCTTCCAGTCGAATCATTTGAAATCGCTCGTTTCCATGCGAGCGGAACGAAGCTTGCCGTCGGTGTTTCGGCCGTTCGGCGACCGTTGGCAAGCGCCATTCCGCTCAGGGATTAGTGGCTAGGACCATTCCGCTCAGGGGCCGGTGGCTAGCGCCATTCCGCTCAGGGGCCGGTGGCTAGCGCCATTCCGCTCAGGGGTCCTCAGCGGGGTCGCAGGACCATGAAGGTCATTCCGAACAGCAAAACGAAGGCGGCCGCCAAGCCTAAGCCGACCAGGAATACCCCTTGGAACGTTCCTGGTGATTCTCCAACGCTCGCCGCCGCCGCCGATGGCTCGGTGCTCACGCTGAGCGCAGCGACCTCGACCGCAGCTTCCTCCTCCTGCTGGTCCATCGGCAGTTCTGCCACGTCCGCCGCGGCATCGGCGGGGGTGTCCTCCTGCGCGGCGACCAGGTCCGTCGAGGGGGCCGGATCATCGGCTGCCACAGCAGTGTCCGCCGCTTGGCTGTCCGCGTCGGATTCCGGTTGTTCCTGCGAAGCCTGCTGGACCGGCGGAATCATCAGATGCTCGAAAAAGTCCTCGGTACTGACCAGGGCCTCCGCACCATCCTCCGCACCAAACTTGTCAGCCAATCGTTCGGCAGCCACCAACCAATTGGTGGCGAACAGAAGATCCATCCCCGGGTTCTGTTCCTTGACCGTACACGAGCAGGCGCCGGTGACAAAATCGATGCAATCCAGGAGATTGTTGCGATTGATGCCCCGACCGATACAAGGTGGCAGACCGCGACCGCGACCGAAGATGACGAAGACCATCGGTTGGTCTTCGAACTGTTCGTCCTTCAGGTCGTCTTCCATCGACAGCAGCGTTTCCAGGAACCATTTCTCCTTCGCGTCCGTACGGTCCACACTTACAAATCCCACCTCGATCTGCGGGGATTCTGAGTCCTCTTCCGTTTCCGCGCGTTGCGGCGCGAAGAATCCGGCTGGTGGCGGGGTGTATAGCTTGATTTCGCCACTGGCGATATCGTCAGCAAACTCTTTGATCAACGCTTCGGCCTTCTGATTCGCTTCGTCGTCCGAGCCGGTGATCATGACCATGACGCCAGCGCGGCCTTGGGACAACTGTTCTACCACCTCTTGACGGGCCGGCGAATCGATGATGGTCTGCAACAACTCGGCATCCATATCGCCGTGATGGAGTGGGACTCCGTAAGGAGTCACGACCAGGTAACTGGGCGTTTGATTATCCGGCTGAGCTTCCCACCATTTTCGTACGTCCGGCGGGACCGTCTTCAGTTCCGCATCCTCCTTGAGATCCACGGTCGCCAAGAACAGATTGGCCGTCCGTTCTTCGCACCGAGCCGCCGCTCGAATCCCATCGTGGACCGCGGCGGTCGCTTCATCGACCTCCTGGTCGTGGAAGTAGTAGATTTCATAGGGTGCCGGATCCCAGTGATACATGGCATAGCGGTATACGGGCGTCGTGCATGCCCAGACCGTGCCGCCTGCGATCACGAAAACCGCCGCGAACATACACAGCAGTTGCCTAAAGTGCTTGAATACCTGCAAATCAGCAAATGGAAACATCTTTCTACCCCCATGGCGCCATGGTAATTTTCGATTGACCTGTACTTCCTTAGCTTAGCAGCATTGGTACCGTGGGGCAATGATCCGAAGCGGGAGCAACGGGCAAAGAGGCCTGATTTGGTCCGTATGATGGGTGCGACTATGAGAATATTGGTGAGTCTCGATCGATGTTTCCGGGGCGACGGACCACTCGCGACCAACCGGGCGGCAAAGTATAACAGGGACTCCGTTAAGAAAAAGACTCCAGCAAAGAGGAAGCATGCCCGAGCACGTCCTGCTAGAAGCGCACCGGATCGGCCGTCGAGCTACGGCGACAGGGTCCTGGCTGCTGCGTGGTGTGAGCCTGAGAATCCGGGCAGGCCAACGAATCGCATTGGCGGGTCTGTCCGGTTCGGGCAAGACGTTGTTGCTGCGATCGCTGGCGCGGCTTGACCCGATCGACGAGGGCCAGATTCTTTGGCGAGGCCGGTCGATTTCGGGTGGCCGTGTCCCGGAGTTTCGACGTCGAGTGATTTATCTGCATCAACGAGCGACGTTGATCGAGTCGCGGGTCGAGGATGATCTGCGGGCAGCCTTCCAACTGCGAGTCAACCGGGGGCAACCATTTTGTTTGGAGACGATTCTCCAATGGCTCCAGTGGCTGGGACGCGATGCTGATCTGCTGCAGCGGCGAAGCGGCGATCTATCCGGCGGCGAGGCCCAATTGGTTGCCATCATGCGGGCCGTTCAATTGGAACCCGACCTGCTGTTGCTGGATGAACCGACGGCCGCCTTGGATCCGCAAACGGCCGAAGCCGTCGAGCGATTGGTCGACATCTGGTTTCAGCAGCAGCCCGATCATCGCGCGATGGTCTGGGTGACGCACAATCCCGAGCAATCCCGCCGTGTCGCCGGGCGGCGACTGACCCTGCAGCAAGGTGAATTGATCGAGGCCGATCTCTGATGGACTCTCCCTACGTGATCCTCGGCTGGTGGCAGGTCGCGTTGGCGTCGTTGCTGATCCTGATCAACGGCGTCATCTCGGCATCGCTTCGTCTGAAAATGGAACGCACGCTGGCCGTGGCCGCGATTCGAACGGTCGTTCAACTGCTGCTGATCGGGATGGTTCTGGAATGGGTTTTTCGCGTCGAGCGGGCGACGGTCGTGGTGGGGCTGTTGTCGATCATGACCTTGGTGGCCGGATTCACGGCCGTCCAGCGGACTTCTTGCCGCTACCCGGGCATCTGGTGGAATGCATTGATTTCGGTATGGGTCAGTTCCTGGTTCGTCACGGCCTATGCCGTCATGGTCGTCATGGGCAGCGTCCAGCAATGGTACCAGCCTCAGTACACGATCCCGCTGATGGGCATGATTTTGGGCAACACGATGAACGGGGTATCGCTCGGTCTGTCCGCGTTGATCGACTCGCTGAAATCGCAACGGGATCGCGTGGAAACGTTGCTGGCATTAGGGGCCACCCGATGGGAAGCCGCCAGCGGCCCGATCCGTCAGGCGGTGCGCACCGGAATGATCCCGTTGGTCAACATGATGATGGTCGTCGGATTGGTGAATCTTCCCGGGATGATGACCGGGCAGATTCTCGCCGGAACTCGCCCCATCCACGCTGTCAATTATCAGATCGTGATCATGTTCCTGGTGGCCTCGTCGGCGGCCCTGGGAACGGTCAGCGTGGTGTTGCTGTCCTTTTTGCGGCTGTTCAACCGGGACCATCAATTCTTGGCGGCACGATTGGAATCTTCCGCACCACCGCACTGATCGTCATGCTTCCGAGAACGGTCAAAGGGGAAGCGGCCGTTGATGATCGACGGGGTTTGCATCCCGGTTCTTCTCGAAGTATTGTTTTGTACTAAGCTGAGTCGTATTTCCAGGAAGGGATCTGCCCCATGCAACCTAGCGACGCGATGCCCTACGCTCACGTCAGAAGCGATCATCTTCACACTTGGACGAAAGGTCCTGGTCGGCCCATCGCAGCCGAAGGCTCCGTGGCAAGCGAATGCACCGAGTTCGTGCCCGTACAACCAAATAGTTGGGAAGAGACGGGTTTGAAGGAATCGGAGGTTGAACAGTTGGTTTTGAAGCTGTTGCTGCACGGCGGTAATCTCTCGGGACGAGGCATCAGCGAACGACTGCGATTGCCGTTCGTTCTGGTCGAGCCACTCCTGCTGTGCTTGAACCGAGACCACATGATCGCCTATTTCGCGTCGGCTCCGATGAACGACACCGTGTACCAATTGACCGAATCTGGCCGCGAGAAGGCCAGACGGGCAAGCGGACAATGCGAGTATCACGGTGCCGCGCCGGTGACGCTCGAAGCCTACAATCACAGCGTACAAGCGCAATCCATTCGCCGCCAGCACTTGACGCTGCCCGATCTTCAACGAGTCTTTTCCGATCTGCTGCTGTCACCACGATTGATGGATCGTTTGGGACCCGCGGTCAATTCGGGTCGCGGTCTGCTGCTGTACGGTGCCCCAGGCAATGGCAAGACCAGCATCGCCGAGCGCGTGTCCCATGCCTTTGATGCTGCCGTATGGATTCCCCGCGTGCTGGGCATCGATAATCAGATCATCCGTCTGTTTGATCCGCTGAATCATGAAGAATTGCCACTGGAAGGCAGCGAAAATGAGGTTTACGGGACACCGATCGATCATCGCTGGGTACGGATCCGGCGGCCGACCGTCACCGTCGGTGGCGAACTGACTCTGGAAAGCCTGGAAATCGCGTTCAATTCCTCCACCGGTATCGGCGAGGGACCGCTGCAGTTGAAAAGTAATTGCGGCACGCTGGTGATCGACGATTTCGGGCGGCAACGGATCAGTGTCGAACAACTGCTGAACAGGTGGATCGTCCCTCTGGAAAAACGCTTCGATTTCTTGAGTTTGGCCAGCGGGAAGAAGGTACGAGTTCCCTTCGACTGCCTAGTCATCTTCTCTACAAACCTTACGTCGCACGACCTGAACCACGAAGGATTTTTACGTCGTATCCCCTACAAAATAGAAATCACGGGTCCCAACGAGTCGGATTTTCGGTGTCTATTTCAACGGACTTGTGAGAGTTTGGACATCGCTTACCAAGCGGAGCTGATCAATTACCTGATCGATCGCCACTACAAGGCGACAGAACGCCCTTTTCGATACTGCCATCCTCGCGATCTGTTGCTGCAAATACGTGGCTATTGCCTATTCCATGGTTTGCCGACACAATTGACGAAGCAGAACATCGATACCGCCGCCCTCAACTATTTTGACGGCGACGAATCTGCGTAAAATCCGGGCTGAAAGGCAAGTTGTGCCGCATCAGATTCACTGGTGGCAAAAATCTACGCCGATAGTACTTCTTTTGGTGGATACGACTCGAGGAAAAAATCTGCCGTTTGCAATGCCAACCACGATACACTCGACTCTCATGTTTTGTTATCTTTTGTGAAGATTGCGCTGGGCAATGACCGCCAGCGTCCTTAACTCGAAGGTTCTTCAATGGAGAGCACAGCGGTGAAAAGACAGACATTAGCAGAAGCATTGGCCGTGATCGCTTTGATCGCCCTTGGAACTCAGGTCCGGATTTATTTCCAAGATCTGCCCAATTTTGCTCCGGTGGCCGCACTGGCGCTATTTTCAGGGTACTTTTTTAGATCTTGGGCGATGGCCTTGTGCGTTCCTTTGGGGGTAATGGCGATCAGCGACGCCTTCATTGGCGCCTACGACTGGCGAATGATGGCCTTGGTGTATTGCATGCTGGCGATGCCGATCGCTTTGCGAAGCCCCCTGCGAAGGTATCTGAACATTGGCCAGGGCAACTTGCGGCAAACCGTTGGTGCCGGTGCCGGATTGGTGACTTGCAGCCTGTTCGCCTCGCTTGTGTTCTTTTTTACCACGAATCTCGGTTCTTGGTTGTGGTTCGACATGTACCCGCCCACCTGGACCGGTCTGATGACCTGCTATGCTCAGGCCCTGCCCTTTTTCCGTTTTACGCTAGCGGGCGACTTGATCTTCGCCGTTTTGCTATTCGGAAGTTACGGCTTGGCGATGCAACTGGGATGGGCTCGACCCCGGGTGGCTTCTGCTGCCAGCCCCTGAGGGGAACGGCACGAGCCGGTCCTGAGCGGCACGGCGCCAGTGGGCTGTTGGCGGCAATTCCTGAAGTAGCCACGGCTGCCAGACCGTGGAACTGCCGAAGTAGCCACGGCCGCCAGACCGTGGAACTGCCGGACTCTGGCCAGTCCTAGTGCGCGGTGAGCCCCCCGCACGATGCAACGCCGTGACGGATTCTTGTAGCCGAATTCGCCAGAATTCGGGCAATTGTTGGCTATTCCGAATTCTGGCGAATTCGGCTACACGATGTGCCAGCCGCCGGCGATGTGCGGCACCGGCGGCTTGCCTGCCGGATCAGACCTCTTCCGATTCAGCGATCGCCGCTTTGATCGCCTGTTCAAGGTCGTTGGCCGCTTGCTGGCCGCTGCCGACTCGCATCAACCGGACTTTGCCTTGGCGGTCGATCACCACGGCATGCGGAATACCGGACACGCCGTAGAATTCGGCCAGCGATCCGTCTTCGGTGATGGCAAAGCGGTGTTCCAGTTCGTGATGCTCGGCGAATTTCACCAGCATTTCCTGCTCCTGCTCGGGCGTGACTTTCTCCGTCGCACGGGTTGCGCGCTGAGCGTCTTCATCCCAAACAAAGTTGTAATAATTCGTTACCCCGATGATCACCAAGCCCTTATCGGCGTACTGCTCCTGCCATTGGCGTAGATGAGGGAAGGTGGCGATGCACGGGCCGCACCAGACCGCCCAGAAGTCCAGTAAGACGACTTTGCCCTGCAAGTCCTCGTCCGTCAACGGCGGGCCGTTCACCCAGTCCTTGATGTTCAGCCGCGCCGCATCGCTGCCGACGATTGCGTCCAAACGCTTGGTCCGCTCGATGGCATTTCGCAATTGAGTAAACGGACGATCTTTGGCGATCAGCGCCTGTTTGCCTGCCTCTGACTCGACTTTGTCTTTCAGGCCTTCGAGAAACTCATCTGCGGCGGCCAGCATCTCTTCCGCCTGATCCGGCTGCGAACTGGTCAGCGGTCCTACGAGCTGTATCGTCTTTTGTACGAACTGAGACAACACGGCCGCATCATCAGGATTCTCGGTCAGCTTTTCCTTCAGCTCGTCCAGGGAAACGCGTGCGAGTTCCAATTGGTCTTCGTAGAAGCCGATCGCGTCACGAGCCCGACCCAACAATTTCTTGGCCTCGTCGGTCGTCGGCTCCAAATCGCCCAGCGTGGTCTTCATGGAATCCAAAACCGCCTGGGCTTCGTCGGGGGCCGTGTTGATTCGCGGAATCAGCCTTTGAAGCTGCCCCATCATATACTCGTTCAACACCCCGGTGTCGTTCGGGTTGGCGGCCAAACGTTCTTCGATCGTGGGAGCCTCTGCGGCCGGGTCCTGAGCGAAAACGGTGGCGTTGCCCACCAGAATCGTTGAGGTCATCGCAACCACGAAGGCTTTTGCTAACAAACGCTTCATCATGAGATATCTCCTAAAAGAAGGGCAGTGACAACGGTACCAATTTCCTTTATTAGAGCCTGTGGATTCATTCGTGAAAAGGTACTTGGCAGGCGCTTTGCCCGATGGAAGCCGCCGCTTGTCGCCCGAAATCCGACGTTTTGCTAAGATCTGAGGATCGGGAAAGACGCACGGTCCCTTGGGGGCCTGAAAACATTCGCAGCAAACCATGGGTCGAAAACTGTGAGGAGCAGATCGATGTCGACAACTTTATCCTTATCGATGCTCTTATTGCCGATATCTTGGGCGGTGTCGGCGGAACGGGTGATCGACGTTCACAATGATGCGGGGTTGCGTCGAGCGTTGTCCGACGCGGCGACGGGCACCACGATCCGCGTCGCCCCCGGGTCGTACTCGCCGGGAATCTTTATTCAGGATCTGCGTGGTACGGCGGATCAGCCGATCGTCATCGAAGGCGCGGATCCGGATCGGCCGCCCGAATTCCGTGGAGGCGGCACGGCGTGGCAGTTCAGCAATTGCGCCTACCTGACGTTGCGAAACTTGGCGGTACGCGGTCAATCGGGCAACGGTATCAACATCGCCTTTGTCGGCGTCGATGGGGCGACCGTCCGTTACAACACGATCTACCGTCCCGATCGCTGGGTCATCCGCATTTTGCAGGAGACAACCGCACCCGGATTCCCACCGTGCCGTGACGGTCGATTCGAGCACAATCTGGTCGTCTTCCGAGCGGCCGATCTCGCGACCGTTGTCAACATCGGCCCCAACACCGATCCCGCGTCCTTTCGCTTTACCAACAACCTTTGGTTTTGTGAAGACCGCCCGCAGTCCAGCCGCCCGCAACTGCCCGTCCCGGAGACGTCCAGTCTGTACGGAATCGACCCGCAACTGGAAGCCCCCGATCGTCGTCGCTTCCGGCCGCTCAATCCCCAAGCCCAACCCTTCGGTGCGCACGCGATGCCGGATGGGAACCCTTAGAGTCTACGTCCGCAGGATGCGCGCACGGTGCGCGTCTTCGTAGGTTGGGAGTTTTCGGGTGAAGGATAAGCCCGCTGGATCAGCACCTGCCATCTGCCGAACGGCGAGCTGAATTGGTGGCTTTCCTGCAGTCCTGGATCGACGGCGATGCCGTCGCCGAACAGCAAGAGACCGGCGAGTACCTCATCCATTGCCGGTTCGTTCCAGCCGTTGCCCTCCGCCGACTTGGCGAGCATCCGTCGCAAATCCTTGTCGGTCCACTCGTGCTCATCGTCCAGCAGGTGTTTCAGACGGTCGTAAACGTCCGCGCGCAGAACCACGCACTCCAGGCCGTCCTCCGAGATTCGTACGGCCTGGCCGTTGGCAAGCGCCGATTTCTCAGGTGCAGTCAGGTTCATTTCACATCCCTCCCACCGACCATTTTGCCGGCACCCGGGAATTCCCGCAAGTTCGACAATGACGCTTCGCCGACGTTGCGGTATTCCGGAATGCGTGCTGGCAGGTGGATTGATTGAAGTGGCCCCCAGAACTCAACGTTCTGTCGAACCAAGACACTCCAAACTACAAGCAGCCTGACGACACCCGTGGCCGGCTGGCAAAGTACGTGAATGACTTCCGCGAAATCGGCCAGCAGGTGCCCTCCGACGAGCAGGCCACGGACGAGCAAGTCGAAGCGGGTTTGCCGCCGCTGCTGGGTGTGCTGGAGGTCATGCGACCCGACCGGTACGCCGATCTGGACGCCTTGATCGTCGGGAAACAGATGGAACGGTCGTTAGCAGGCAGGTTGCCCGATTGGGTGCGAGAGATTCGGTTCGAGACGGGCAACGACTCCAACGGCGATCCGGCGCTCTGGATCTGGCTCGAGATCGACGACGACGCAGCCACCGCCGAGGTGCTTTCCAGGAACACACGTCAAGTGCGCGGTGTCCTCGGCGAATGCGTGCAACAGCTCGAGATACCGCATTGGCCGTACATCCGTTTCCGCACGTCGTCGGAGCGAGCCGATGCGACGTTGGAGGCCGTCAAGTGACCCTCGGGAAAGATCTTCTGGCGATGCGGCTACATCATGGTTGCCGTTCAGCAAGTCTCAAAGGTTCGTGCGTTGTTGGACTTGGCGATCTTACGCGTCTGGGACTCACCAGCCGGCCCGCGTCGGCGGAAGGGTGACTGCCAAGGTCGATGAGGGGAAGGCGATGGAACGGATGACCGCTTCGCTCGGATTGTTTGGGGATGCAGCGGGTCGCCCCGAAGGCGCCGGGACAAATCAGCCCGGGGCAGAGCGCAGCGCCGCCCCGGGGTGGTGAAGCGAATGGTTCCGAAAGCCCTGTAAGGGCGACACAAACCATCGGGCCGATTGTTTCGCCCTTCCAGGGCTCATTGGCCGCGTTGATCGGTTACCCAGGGCGACGGCTCGCGTCGCCTTGCCCTGGGCTGATTTGTCTCGCTCCTTCGGGGCAAACGAAAGACTTCCGCTCCACACGTTCCATCCAGCGAAAGTCGAGAGTAGCCCCATGGAGAGACGATGACCCATGGAGCAGATACTGGTCTCGCGCGCGCCCCAGCTTCCCGCCTGCCTTTGGTTTCTCGCTCGATCGAAGAACGGGAAGTTCCGGGACCGGCGGGGCCAGACGCTGTTTATCGATGCCGAGGAAGATGGCCGTCGGTTGCCGCGTCCGGTCCTACCGCGGTGTGCAGTTTCGCACGTGGGCCACCGAACGTTTACGCGCGGAAATTCGTAACTCGTTATTATGAAACAGCTTGCGTCATTCCGAAATGCCGTTTCACCGGGAATTGCTGCTCCCCAGACGCTTCAGCAGGTGGACGTCAAGGAAATCTTGATGCAGGTTCGCGAATATCGCAGCACTGCCCAACCATGCTGCGAGTACCACAAATTGCACTTTGCCAGTTTCCCCGCCGAAATTGCAACGCGTGCGGTGCTCAGTCGCGCAGGGAGGGGGGCAGCTTGATGACGGAGATGGTGTGCGGGGGACCGAACTCTTCGTTCACGCCGCCGGGGATGACCATGTCAAAGTTGCATACGATCAACTCGTCGCCTCGCACGACCGCTTCGCTGGGCGCGCTCAAGCGGCCTCCGGAGCCGTCGCTGGCCGGGTCGCGGGCCAAGGTCCGCACGGTGCCGTCCAGGAATACCATCTGGATGGCGTTGCCCATCATGTCGGCGACGAAGATCACGTCACGCTGGGCGTCGTAGAACAAGCCGTCGGCGGTCTTCATGAAGGGGGCTTTCGCGAAGATGGTCGGCGCTTGGGGAGTTCCGTCGGCGTCGAATTCGATCTTGTGGATCGTGCCATCCGCGTAATTGCCGATGTACAGATTGCCTTGCTTGTCCATCGCCAACCCGTCGGCGCCGAAACCGACTTCGACGTTGTGCGTCTCGATGGTCCCGATGCAATGCGGGTCGTCTTCCAACGGCAACGTGGCTCGAATCGGGTTCTCCTTGGCTTGGTCCAGCGGGAAGCGGAAAATGCCGCTGATCAAAGGATCGGTGCCCGGTTTCATGATCGTGTCGGTCAGGTAAAGGTACCCGTCGCGGATCAACACCGCGTTGACCGTCACCAAGCCCTCGATGATCGTCTTGGCTTCGCCGGGCTTGCCGTCCTGCATCGGAATCCACAACACGCGGGAGTGGTGGCCGGGATCTTCCGGGTTCACGAACCATTGCAGATCGGCCAGGAACAGATCGCCATCGGGATCGGTGGCGACGCCGAACGGGAACGCCTGGCCGGTCACCGGATGGGGCGGCGGTTGGTAGAATTCCTCCCACGAGTTGTCCGGCTTGATTCGCAGCAGGGCCGGCGGCGAACTGCGATCGTTCACGTTCGGCACCGTCACAATCACATCCCCGTTGGCCATCAGACACAGGGCATCGGGCGTGTTGTATCGTTCCGGCAATTCGATCAACAATTCAGCCCGGGCGATGGGCTTCGACATATCGACGACTTGCGCCTGCTGCGCCCATCGCCGCAGCTCTTCTTCTCCGAGGACTCCCCAATAGACGCGGATGTCGGACAGATCGCCTTGGAATTCAAAAGGCGCATCGTAGTCGCCGATCGGCGAACTGGGATCACGTCCCACATGGAAAGCCACATTGGGTTTGGCGGTCAGGATGCCGCCTTGCTCGCTGGCGACTCGTTGGCCGTCGACGTACAGATGCATCTGCGCCCGGTCGTCCAGCACGGCGGCCAAGTGGACGGGTTGTCCCTGCGGCACTTCCGTATCCGCGGCCAGCTTGAGCAATTGGCCACCGCTGCGAAGTGCAAAGGTGGGCACGCCATCGGCCAGGTACAAGACGTAGCCCATGTGTGCGCCGCCCTGTGCCAACAGGACTCCATCGCCTTCCGGCACGGCTCGGGCGCCCAACGTGATGGGCTTGAACGCCGGGTCCAGATCCCCTCGCGTCTGGCGTTGGTTGGACTCGTAGGCCACCACCTGTTGTAGAGGAACATCCTTCAAACGGTGCAGCGAACGTCGCAAGGCCATCCGCTCGGGCGATATATACGGATCGTCGTCACGATAGTATTTTTGCAGCCGAGCCAATTCGGCCTTCATCTCGGCTTGGACCTCGGCGTATTCCGGCGAGCCGTAAACGTTGTTCAACTCGTGGGGATCGGCCTGCAGATCGTAGAGTTCCCATTCCTTCAATTCGTAGAAATGAGCGATCTTGTAGCGAGCGGTCCGAGCGCCGTAATGGCGGTTGACCATGTGTACGGCGGGAAACTCATAGTAATGGTAGTAGACGCTGGTTCGCCAGTCGTCCGGCGAGTTGCCCTTCAGCAACGGGACCAGCGACCGGCCCTGCATGTCGTCCGGCACGGGCACACCGGCCATGTCCAACATGGTCGGCGCCCAGTCAAGATTGCTGACCATGTCCGTGTTTTCGGTGCCATCGGTGACCCCAGGCCAATGGATGATCATGGGGGTGCGCAGCGAAGGTTCGTAGATGAAACGCTTGTCGTACCAGCCATGATCGCCCAGATAGAAGCCCTGGTCCGACGTGTAGATGACGATGGTATTCTCGGCCAGTCCGGCTTGTTCCAGATATTCCCTCATTCGCCCCAGGTTGTCGTCCACCGAGGCGATGGTTCGCAGATAATCTTTGATGTACCGCTGATACATCCAGCGGAGCAGATCGTCGCCGTCGAGCTGCGCATCGCGGAACGCTTGGTTCTTCGGGCCATAGGCGGCATCCCAGGCGGCTCGTTGTTCGTCGTTCATGCGGTGGTAATCGTTGTGTTTCCACATCTGCCATTCGCGCTGCGGGCTGTCCTCCTGGGGCGGAACCTTCAAGTCGTAGCCCAGGAACATGTGTCGGCGGATTTCCATCTCCTGCTCGCGGGCCGCCGTGCCTCGGGTTGCGTAATCGTCGAACAGCGTCGGCGGCTCGGGGATCTGGATTCCGTCGTACAGCGTCAGGTGGTCCGGGCCGGGCATCCATTCGCGATGAGGCGCCTTGTGGTGGTACATCAGCAGGAACGGCTTGTCCGGGTCACGGCCTTCCTCCAGCCACTGGATGCACTTGTCCGTGATGATATCGGTGACGTAGCCTTCGACACGGTGCCGTCCTTCGGCCGTAATGAAATCCGGGTTGTAATAGCTGCCTTGCCCGGGCAGGATGTCCCAATGGTCGAAGCCGGTCGGGTCGCTTTGCAGGTGCCACTTTCCGACCATCGCAGTCGTATAACCTGCCTCGTGCAGCAGCTTGGGAAACGTTTGCTGCTGGCCATCGAATCGTTCTCGGTTCGTCAACTGGCCGTTCAGATGGGAATGCTTGCCGGTCAGCAACGTCGCTCGGCTCGGAGCACAAATCGAATTCCCGACAAATACGTCGCGGAACAGCATGCCCTGCCGAGCGAGGCGGTCCATGTGCGGCGTCTGGTTGATCACCGATCCGTAGGCGCTGATCGCGTGTTGAGCATGATCGTCGGTGAATACAAAAATAATGTTCGGCCGCTGATCGGCGCGAACCTCGGACATGGCGGCTGGCCAAAGGAACGCCAGGATGATCGTGGCCAGCAGGCCCCATCGCCAAAGTCGGTTTCGAAAGTCGCTGTGTGTCATCAATTCACCTTTCCCGTTTCTGGAGCCGATTTTCTCTTGCCAAATCTCTCTAGTGCGTTGTCCAGGCGAAAAATGCGGATTGTGAGCGGCACGGCGCTAGCCGCCGATTCTGAACGCCACCGGCGGCTAGCGCCGTGCCGCTCACTCATCGCGAC
>SKKK01000095.1 GCA_007121535.1 Planctomycetaceae bacterium
ACCCGAAAGTCGGCCACCACACAACTTGTTCATCCGAGCTATCCAGCATTCCGCACTGCTGCCCAGACGCTCGAATAATCCCGCTACCTCCGCAGATATCTGAGCCTTGCCCTCGCGGAACGTGCGACCGGTGTATTCCACCAACAGCAAGTAGTTGGCTAACGTAAATCCTTCGACCATCCCTTCACGCGCCGAATCGATGCCGCGACGATCCTCAATCGGCACTAACCACAACGAATCCTCAAGCCCACTGGCCGCGCGCGACGCAGCCACGCTACCGTCGATCACTTCTTGCAAATCTTCCGTGCGTTGCTGCTCGGTTACATGCTCGACACGCGACTTGACCGAAGTATGCTCGCTCTGTTCAGGAACCATGGTAATCCCTGCCGCGACCGGGTTGAGATCGATATAGGCGCAAACGGACAACAACGCCTCTTCATCCAGAATCGCAATCGATTTATAGCGTCCTTCGAAGAAGGAACCGGTACATTTTTCAGCCTTATTGACCATTCTCGACAACGGTTCCTTTAGGCATTTCATAAACCAGCCCAAAGAACGGAGTCGCTCCCGTGCGCTGGCCACCCACGCTTGATCGCTTGCCCGCAGCTTGACCATCTCCTCCATTCTGTCAGCCGTCACCGTTTTCCGATCCGCCGTTCGGGGCGGGTAGAGCCGAAACCATCGTCGCACGACTTCTTCGTCGGACCAAGCGGCGGCTTGTTCCGGATCGATCCGGACCAGCAGGTGCAGGTGATTGTCCATCACACAGAAACCTCCGACGGAGACGGCAAAGATGGCATCCAGTTCTTGGAGTCTTTTTTCGATCCATGCCTTGCGGTCCGTAGCATCCGCCCCGACTTCGCCGAGGAGATGAGCTCGACGTACGCATCTGGAAATGCAGTGGTACCAACGAGTTACGTCAACATCAACCAATTTTCGCCGAGCAACAGTCATGAGAAGGTTTCCTGTAAAGGTCGGAGTGTTGCTCAAAGTTTACCAAATGTTAGTTTTGATGTCAAATCACATTGCCTGTCCCGCTGTTTCCTCGTTGGCCACGCCAAAGTCGATCACCTTGGGCACGGGCACCCCATCGTGCAGCGTGACCAAGACATTCGACGGCTTGATATCACGGTGCACGATCCCCTTCTGATGAGCGTGCTGAATCGCCTGGCAGACCGGGATGAACAATTCGAGCCGCTCGCGGACCGTGAGTTTGTTCTTGTCACAGTACTCCGTAATCGGTTCGCCGCGGACGTATTCCATGACGAAGTACGGGCGGCCGGCGGTGGTCGAACCGGCGTCCAGGACGTGGGCGATGTTGGGATGGTCCATCAGAGCCAAGGCCTGCCGTTCGGCCTCGAAGCGGGCCACGACCGCTTTGCTGTCCATGCCGGGCTTGATCACTTTCAGAGCCACTTTGCGCCGTAGCGGCTGACGTTGCTCGGCCACAAACACGACGCCCATCCCGCCCTCGCCGATCTGTTCCATCAGCCGGTATCGGCCGATCTCGGTCCCCGGCGCTTCGGTGATCGGTGCCGCGTCCAGCGTCGCCGTGGGTTCCGGACCACGAGAGCGCAGGAATTCCGATTCTTTCTCGTGGACTTCCAGCAGGGCCTGCATCCGGGTCAACAGCGCCGTGTTGTCGCCGCAGACCTGTACCAGGTAGTCTGCCCTCAACTGGTGGTCCCCAATTCGGCGGGCAATGTGGAAAATGGCTTCTTCGTCAAGCGGTCGGTTGTTCATCGCATCACCTTTGGTTCCGGGCCGTTAAATTCCGTCCTCCGAATTACTATGCGAAATCCAGCGCTCCGGACCCCAATCGATTCTGGAAAAAAGTCAGGAATTTTCTGAGCCCGCCATTTCCAGCCGTAGCCAGCAGCGAGTGTAAGTCCAATCGTTTTCAGCAGTTGTGACGGAAACGCCCAGGGCCCGAGCTGCCTGGGCCACGGTCAATCCGGCAAAGAAACGCAGCTTCACCAAGTCGGCTTTGCGCTGATCTGTCCGCTCCAGCTTCTGTAGAGCCTCTTCCAGGCCCAGGATATCGTCGCAGGCGATCGGCAGCACAACCGGCTCGACGGCGTCCAGATCGAGCCGCCGGAAGTCGCCGCCCCGCTTCTTGCTCTGTTTCTGGCGAGCCCGTTCGACCAGAATCCGCCGCATCGCCTCGGCCGCCGCCGCGAAGAAGTCCCGCCAGTTATCCCATTGCTGCGGCACGGTCTGGTCGACCAGCCGGACATACGCCTCGTGGACCAGCCCCGTAGCATCCAACGTCTGCCCGGGTTTCTCGCCCGCCAACTTGGCCTCCGCCAGCTTCCGCAGTTCGTCGTAAACCAACGGCAGCAGCCGCTCGGCGGCTACCGGATCGCCGGATTCGATCTGCGACAGGATTTGCGTCACGTCGGTCACGGAACTGCCCCTTTGATGATCGTGCCGATTATAGCCGAGACCATCTCTTTCTCGTCAGGTTGCGTATCCCTCGGCTTTCGTCCCGTGCAGGTACAGGTTCATCACGCACAGCCGAGCCGTATTGGGAACCAATTCCCAACCGTGGACATACCGTTTCTTCAGATGCTTCTTCTGATCGGGGTCCAGGTCCTTGCGATGATGCTTGACCACATGATCGTGGGCGGCCAGCAGGAACCCGACCGTGCCGCACGCCGGATCGCAGACCGTATCGTCCGGCGCGGGCCGCACGCAATCCACGATGGCTTGGATCAGTTGGCGGGGAGTGAAATACTGCCCCGCGCCTTTGGGGCTCTCCGCCGCGCTTTTGGCCAGCAGGCCCTCGTAGATATCGCCTTTGACGTCCGCCTGCATCGACGACCAGGTCTCGCTACCGATCAGATCGACGATCAGCCGCCGGAGCGTCGCCGGACTCTGGATCTCCTGCCGAGCCTTCTTGAAGATCGCCCCCAGCATCCCCGGCTTCTTGCCCAGTTCCTCCAGGATATGCCGGTAATGCACCTCCAATTCGTCCCCGTCCCGCTCCAGCAGGCTGGCCCACCCCAGCTCCGGCGGTACCATCGGCCGGCGGTTGTACGGCTGCTTGGTCAGTTCGTCCGCCATCTTCAAGAACAGCAGGAACGTGATCTGTTCCGTGTACGCCATATACGAAAGCCCATCGTCCCGCAGCACGTGGACAAAATTCCAAGCCTTGTTGACGATCTGTTGGGTGGGGTTGGTCATGGTGATCTGCTCGTATCCGGATCAAACCAAATGCGTGTGATGTGTGTCCCGTGGAGATGGTCGAAGTCAGGGTCGGTCGTAATCAACGTTGCGCCCGTGGCTTTTGCCGTCGCGGCGATCCAGACATCGTTCTTTCCCATGGAAATCCCCAGTGTTTCACCGACGTGGTCGATCTCGGCGTAGGCGTCGAAAACCTCCTGGCGGTTGATGTCGATCCAGACCAGTTCATCGAGCATCATCCGTAACGCTCCAATCTTGGTCTGGCCCCAGCCGAACTTCCTGGATAGAGCCAGCATCTCGCCCACAGTCACAACGGAAATCATGCTACTGCTCAGCGAGGAACTAAGATTGAAACGAGCGTCAATCGCCCGACCACGCGGGTTGCCGCGCGCTAATTCGAGCAGGATATTTGTGTCGAGAAGGTAGCCGATGACCGTGGGCATTTAGCTCATTTCCTGGAGTGCGGCTTCGATCTGCTCGTCTGATTCGTCACCAGGCCATTTGCCGAGGACCGCGGCAAGTCCGCT
Source organism: Planctomycetaceae bacterium (assembly GCA_007121535.1). Taxonomy (GTDB): domain Bacteria; phylum Planctomycetota; class Planctomycetia; order Pirellulales; family Pirellulaceae; genus SKKK01. The sequence goes on from SKKK01000095.1 coordinate 3,714, forward strand.
CTTGTGCGATTGTTCACGGACGATTCTGCGCACATCGAGTTTCCGGCGAGACGGCGTCGGCATTCTGGAAAAGAAGGTGTCGTTCGGCGACGCGGCCAGTATCTCTTCCGTATCCACTCGCAACAAACGGCCGGACGGGCGGTAGACTGCTTTGCCAAGCACCAGCACCCGTTGTTCCAAGAGCTGCTTGTGATCGCCAATCTCGCCGGCAACCATGATGCCGCGCAGTTCCTGGCCGTCATCCAACTTCAGGGCAAACGCTTGAGTGCTTGCCCGGATCATGTCCAATGTTCCGACGACACGGACTCGTTCCGGTTTCGGCGTCTCGCATGAAAATGCCTCGGCAATCTGAATCACGCGTTTGTTCAGGACCGCGGGCTGCCCTGATCGGTACCGTCTTGCGGTGAATATCGCCTCGTGAAACGTGCCATCAAGTCCCCGCTGGAACGTCATCAAACCACGCAGCAGCGCGCGGTCGAATCTGGCACTGTCGAGGTTGTTTTCGGAGAGATCGCCCAGCACGTCGCCGAGTGCATCGAAGCCCGTATCGTCAGGAGCCGGTTTCCCCATGTCGAACAGTTCCTTTTGTTCATACAACTCAGGGGCCGCGTCGCCGAATGCCGGGGCTTCGAACCGCAGAATCGTGTTGTCCTCGCCCGACAAATCCACCAGACGGATGTCCGAAGCAGCGATCAACCAATGGGGGTGCTTGCCCCTTGCTGTGCTTCGCCCTTCGAACGCCATGCGAGTCGACTGACGTACCGCCAGCGGAATCGCTCGCAGGATTTCACCGAGCGGGCGAGGGGGTGTTTTCGAGGCCAACTGCTGATCGCTCTTCAGCACCACGGTGGCTATGATCGGGTTCATGACCGCATCCTCCAAATCCATTTCCTCTGCGGCCGGGGGGGCCGCGTCAGGCACTAGCGTCATCTCGCGACGATCGACTACCCTGATTGTTTCCTGTTTCCACTCGACCGGCAAGCACCGACGAGGCTGTGCCGATTCTTGTTCCGGTCCAAGATCCGGCTTATTCCGGCTATTCCGCGATACCTACCAGGGATCTGAGCCCCACTTTCGCGACACTCGGCATGGTTGCGGGCGAGTGCGGGGGCAGGGCGTCGTGTGTCCGGCCTTCCAGCAGGCGTCCGGCTTTGCCTTTGCGGACGCCGCCCCACTGCTTGAAGAAGAACGGCACGCCAGCCAGACCGCATTGGTCGCGGATGGATCGTACCCACGATTCGTGCATCGGGCGCGCTCGAGCCCCGCTCTCTCCGCCTACGATGACCCACGCAATATCTCGCAGATCCAAGGTCCCCAGATCCTCCAACAGCGGTTCGATGGACAGGAAACGCGTCTTGGCGGGCGCCGAACGGAGATGTTCGATCCGCGGCAAGCCGTGCTTACGGTTCTCGACACTGACTCCCCACCAGACGTGCGGCAGCGAGGCGGCCGATCTGAGCCGCGATTGCAGCAGATCTCGCATCCGCAGCGAACGCTTCGTCAGCACCTGGAACGTGTGCCAATCGGCACGCTCCATCACGCGCACGACCGTCTCGATGTAGTCATCGCGCACATCTTCGTGAAACAGGTCGCTCATCGAGTTGACGAACACCATCCGCGGCCGAGACCAGCGCAGCGGTTCGGTCAGCTTCTCCGGAACCAGTCGCAGGTCGA
>SKKK01000477.1 GCA_007121535.1 Planctomycetaceae bacterium
CGATCACCCACCAGCGGGCCAGCCGCGCGAGCAGCGGGGCGCCGTTGGTGGCGTTTGCCGAGACGACGGTCTCGGGTGGGGTTTCGTGAGAGGCCGTCGCCTGACGCACCGACGCAATCTCTCGCTCGAGTTCGTTCGTCCGGCTGCGGGATTCCGCCAACAAGCCTTGAAGCGTCTGCAGGCGATCTTGCAGCATGGCCTGTTGGCCGTGGGCTTCGTCCAACTCCCGGGCCAGCGTCTGCTGCTGGTCTTGCAAGCGAGTTTCCAGCACGCGGTAAGCTCGCAGATCGGCTTGCAGATGCTCGATTTGCTCGCGCTGAGCATCAAGCTGGGATACGAGATCGTGCGGCGTTCCGTCGGCCAGGGTCGCGATCACCCGATCCAACAACTGCCGTTGAGCCTCGATTCGCTCCCTGGCCAATACCGTCTGCCAATCGGAAATCACGTCCGTGGACCCGGATCCCGGCACGGTCGCGGATGGAGAACCCGGGCTTCGAGTCGCGTCGGGAAATAGCCCAACGCTCGCGTTCGACGATCGGAAAAAGATCGCCCAGACCAACATCACCAGCACAACCAACTGGACCGTCAGCAGGCCCATCAGTCCCAGGGCGAACCAAACGCCGCGGGGATCCGCCACGTTGGTCACCGTCACGGGATACGTCGATCCAGCCAGATTTGCTTCGGGCGAGAAATCTTGGGGAGACATCGAAAGCCGTCCTTCCAGACTAGCTGCATAGCGTTTGAGTTCGCCGCGGCGGTGACGCGAGGCGATCAGGTAGAACCCGGATGTAGGACGTACCTTGGCGCCAGGTTCCTCCTGCCATTGGAACCAGCCTCGCTGGTCGCGGCAAGGATCGATCACCAGCGCGACATCCAAGGGACGATTGAAGAAGTTTTCGCAGATGAACAAGTCCATCCCCGACAGGAAGACGCCCCAGTCCGGATGCGTGTGATACCAGCCCACCATCTGCATGTCCGGCGGGAACTGCTCGCGGCGACTGGTAATATCGGACCAGGTGTCGTGGGTGAACTTGAAGCTGCCCTTGCTGCTCTCGTAGAACCGTGCTCGCAAGCTGTCCCGGACCAGCACGAACGGCCGACCGTCCGCATCGTCGAATTGGCCGCCCAACAGCACGCCGCCCAATTCGACTCGCAGATCCGACCGTGCGTGCGTTTCCATTTCCCGCATGGCGTCCAAATCGACGAAGATAGGCAAATCGTCGGCATCGACTTCGCCGCAGGGAACCACGGCCCACTGCAGGTTGCGGTCCGGCCGTTGACGCGTCAGACGCGGAGTCTGAGCGAGATGGCCGAATTCGATTTCTTGGTCCGCCATGGTCCCTCCCATCGATTCATTCCGTCGATAGGCTCCAGATGTCCGACCGGTCGCCTGTCAGGGCGACCACGTGCAGTTGATCCTCGCGGTAAACACGAACCAGGTCATACGGGGGGATGCCCAACTGGGACAATGTGTTGTCGACCAGGTCCGAATCGCGGGTGATTTGGTGAGTCCGCTGCGGCTGCCTGAGTTCCCCGCATTGGGGACAGATGCCTCGCTGGTTGCTGACCGCCACCAAGGGTTGCATCACCGTTTCCGTTGTTCCACAAGACTCGCAGCTCAAGTGGACCACCAGATCGCGATCCAGGCACAGTCGCATCGGCACGTCGCCCGGGGCGTCATCGATCGCCGCAAACAACTGACGGGCCGTGGTTTGGGCGGCTCGCAGAGGCAGTTCCAGGGGATCGGGATACGTCTCGTGGCTCAGACAGTCCTCGCGGCGTTGGAACTGCGTCCGATAAAACCGGTTGGCGATCCCGTTGTAAACCAGAGCCTCGCCGCCTTCGACGGGGATGCCGTGGAGTATCTTCAGGGCCTCTTGAGCCTGCCAGCCGCCGATCATCGACGCGATCGTCGGTGTCGTGGCAACTCGACCCGCCGCCAGGTCCTCGTTTCGAAGCATCGGGCAGCTATATCGCAAGTTGATCAATCGGTAATCGTTTTCCGTCATCGCACATTCGTAACAGGCGCTGCTGGGCGGCGTGAACACCTTGACCACCCCATTGATTTCCTGGATACCACCGTCCACCCATGGCGTGCCGGTCTTCCAGCAACAGCGGTTGACCCACAACCTCGCTTCGCGATTGTCCAAACAGCCGATCGTCACGTCGGCATTTCGGAAGACACCTAATCCGACGTCGGTCATCACATTGCCGTAGCAGGCGATGACCTTCACATCCGGATTCAAATCCCGGATCGTTTCGGCCGCCACCTCGGCCTTCCGCCGCCCTTGATCGCGGGCTCGAAACAGAACGCTACGAGTCAGGTTGGCGGTCTCGATGCGATCGAAATCCACCACGTAGATCCGGCCCACTCCGACCAGCGCCAGATTCTTCAGCACCTCGTTCCCCAACGCACCCGCGCCGACCACCAAGACGCGGGCATTCATCAACCGTTGCTGGTCCCACCAAGGAATCAGTCGCAACCGGGCGTAGCGGTCGTCGTCATCGATCCACATCTGGTCGCCGCTCATGATACACCGCCGTTGCGCATTCCCCCAGTGCCTCCCGTTGCTCTCCCAAGGCCGACGGTGCTCGCGGCAAACGTCCTTCGAGTATGGGCCTAAACGATGTAAAGGATCTCCGAACGATCCACCGAGGCGTCGGGTTGTAAAATCAGTTCCGCGTCGACGATCTCCAACGTATCGTCCAAAATACACATGGGCGAATCGTCGGAACCCGGGTGATCGCCCGTCACGATGGGCTCCGATTCGTGTAGCCGCAACGGACGTGGATCGATCGGCAAGGTGAACACCGTTTGATCTCGAACCCATTGAGCGGCTTCGCGATTGTACGGGCTGTCCACATCATAATTGCGATAACGAATCATGTCCCACAGCATTTCACTCATCTGGTCCAATTGCAGGCTGGGTGCCCAATAAGTGCTATAACCACCCAAGCAGACGATCCCATTGGACGAGATGTTCGGATGATAGATGGGCGTCTTCCAGGCCAATTCGGGGATCTGCCGTGGATATTCGGCCCCCAGACAAACTAGCACCTGATGGTGGTCGCGTACCAGTACTTCGGGCCTGCCTTCCGGACGGTAGAGGCCATGTCCTCGAAACGTCAGCAGATACTTCTCAGGCGGCTCTCCCATCCCCGAACAGTACGTCGCGAAATCGAAGATCTCGCTGGTCGCCTTCAACTGCTGGAGAGCCTTCTGATCGCTGCAGAGCCGACGATAACGGGGCGAATGGCGAACGCCCGAGCCGGCAACGATCTCGGGATACACGATCAGATGATCCCCGTTTCGCACATGGGACTCGGGCAACGTCTGTTCTTCACGCAGACGCCTTCCACCCTCCTTATGGTCCAAACTGTAGGACATCGGCTGGCCATCGGGCCCCATGACAGGCAGATTCATTTTGGTCACGATGCTTGGCAGAATCCGCCGGACCACCACCGAATCAGCGATAATCGCCTCGACCGATTTAGCCCCCGTCTGGTCCAGAAACGTCACCCGAGTCCCCTGACGCTCAGCCCCGACCTCAGAAACCGTCATCGATAGATACTCCTGTTACTCCGAGAAAACTGGCGGCGACAGAGTAGAAACCCGCAGATGATATTCAACGAAAGCGTTATTCGTCCGCCACGCCGTTTTCTTGCCTGGCGTGACAAATCACGTGAGCCCATTGTACCAAGACCCGACATTGGAAAACACCAGTGAGTGAATGCAAATCCATTCAACCCAGGGTGCGATACGCGACCTCGAGCCACGAAATATCATCTCTTTGGTGAATCCTATTTATCTTCGAATAGCGACGCGATGGGGGTACGATGGCAACTTTAGGATGTCACCCCGCTGGGGGTACAATGGCGAGATTGGAATGGCACCCGGCTCGAATGCGATGGCTATGTTTTCACAAGGCGACGCATCGAACCTCTGGTCCCGAAACCGGTTGGTCGTCACCGCGTTCCCGTGACGCCAACGGCGTCGAACTCCATAGCCCGGGGTCGCGGTACTCCGCGCACCCCGGGTTGCGGAGTCACACGAGCATGCCGCCAAACCCCAACGGGGTTTTACACGCTGCCGCGTTGCCCATCCGCCTCGGGCGTTTGCGAGTTTTCGCTCATTTCCGCCTACCTAAACAGTGCATAGGTGTTTAACCCTTTCAGGTTGCTTAATTTTACTTCGACTCGTCAACCCAGGGTGCGCTTCGCGACCCTGGGCTTTGGAGTGGTACCCCGTTGGGGTGCGATGCTAACACTGAAACGGCACCCCGTTGGGCTTTGATGCCGATGTTCCAGCACGTTCGCACGGCGAGGCTCATGCGCGACAACCGGGCCGTTCAATCCGATGACTCGGGGGTCGTCAATCGTGCTTCATGTTCTTTCTTCCACTGGTCCCCGAGTTCCTGCAAGGTCTTACCGGTCGATTCTTTCCAAATTTCTTCCGAGTACCTTCCTTGCCGCGCGGCGGCATTCAACTTGCGGATGATGTCTTGATCATGGTGGTTCACGACCCAGTTTAGAAAATTGGCCGAGATCCGGTAGCTTGCATCGTATCGGGCACGAGCCAGATTTCGTTGCGTGATCTCGGCGCCCTTCGCTTCCGGTTCGTACAGGAACCAGCGGATGTAGTCCGCGATGCCCTCGACCAACCAGCTCGGAGTCCGTGTGGCGCCGGGGGTCGTGCGCGGCGTGCGTCCGTACGCTTGGACCAAGTGAACCAACTCGTGGACCACACAACCTCGAGCCTCGCGATCCCGTTCCCGTCGAAACCAAGCGCTGTTCATATTGACTCGACCACCGCCGGCAGATGCGGGCGTGCCGCCCATATCGTTCCGGAATTGCAGGGTGAAGCGGCGAGGCGCCACGAACCCTTCGCTCGGCAGCATCTCGACGATCTTGGGATACCATTGCCGGACGACCGGGACCAGTTCCGTTTCCGCCCATTCCATCAAGTCCGGCGCGGCCGTCGCATCGATCGTAAACCGAAACGTGCCACAGTCCGTCTCGAACGCTCTGACAATCCGTTCACCCGCGCCGATGGTCGCCGGTACAGGCTCCGGGCCGTCGACATCGATGACGTCGATTTCGCTGTAGAAGGTATTGCCAAAGGCATTCCGGGATGACGGCGACGCAACAAGCGTCTCGTCGGAATGAAGCACGCCACACTTGGCCGCCGTCACCAACGAGAAAACCAAGCACGCCAAAAGGATTTTCCAAAACAGCGTCATTTGCGTTTCTTCCCACTTTTCACGTTCGACGGTTGTCACTTCGGCCGAAGACACTCGCTGTCCCAATTGCGTATCATATAGCCTGCAGCGTTGCTCTACTAGACTTTGACTGGGGGACGCAACGGGGATCGGGAGTCGTTTTCGGCCAACGATTGACGAGATGGGAAGCGGCTCACCCGAAAACGACTCCCGTCCCCGTGTGCCCGAAGAGTGTCAGATCCCTGCTCCGACAGCCCCCCTGCTCTGACAGAGCCTACAGCGAGTCGCCGTCGCCGGATGATGTCACGTCGATGGCGACTTGGATCTGGTCGTCAACGATTCGGACCGGGTAGGCGTCGGTCTTGATCCGCGGGTTGTCGCACCAACTGCCGTCGGTCACTCGAAATCGCCAGCCGTGCCACGGACAGCTAACCACCCGATCCTCGACATGGCCCTCGGCCAACGACGCTCCCTGATGGGGGCACAGATCGTTGATGGCAAAGTAATCGCCATCCACGTGAAAAACGGCCACGATATGATCGTCCACGACAAAGGCTCTGCCTTGGCCTTCGGGGATGTCGCCCACACGCGCGACGGTGTGAAATTCTTCCATCATCAAGCCTCGACCCCTCCGGAAGGTATCTGCCGTTGAGGAAATTCGGAAAACATGCAAGATTGTAAGTAGGTGCGGCCAGCATGAAAGATGCCAGGCTCGCCGTCAAGTCGTCAGGAAAACTTCGGACTCTCGGGTCCATAAATTCATTTCGGGGCATCCTGAATGCAACAAGATTCGTTAAAACAATATTTGCTGAGCCACGTGATTCCGCGTGTCCAGATGCCGGCTCAGTATCTGGGCGGCGAATGGAACATGGTCCGCAAAGATCCGGCGGCGATGCGAGGCCGATTGTGCCTGGCGTTTCCGGATGCCTACGAGATCGGAACCAGTCACCACGGCTTTCAGGTGCTGTATTCGCTGATGAACGCTCGGGACGACTGGTATTGCGAGCGGGTTTTCGCGCCTTGGGTGGACATGGAGCAGGCGATGCGTCAGGCAGGCCTGCCTTGGTACAGTCTGGAAACCTTTACGCCGCTGGCGGATTTCGACGTCATCGGGTTTTCGCTGCAGTACGAATTGAGCTATGTCAACATGCTGACGATGCTGGATCTGGGCGGCATCCCTGTGAACGCCGACCAGCGGACCGCCGGCGATCCGCTGATCCTGGCGGGTGGTCCATGCGCCCAGAATCCTGAACCACTGGCCGCGTTTGTCGATGCGTTTGTGCTTGGCGACGGCGAGGTGGGTTTACCGGAGGTCTGCGAAGTTTGGCGTGAACTGTTGGACGACGCTGCATCGACCGGTGGCTTGGCTGATGGCCGAGCCGGTCGCCAGCAGCGTGAACAACTGCTGGCAGAACTGGTGGTCCGTCTGCCCTATGTGTACGTTCCTCGTTTTTATGAGCCCGAGTATCGGGACGGGCGATTTGTGAACTTGAATCGCTTGCGCAGCGACGTGCCGGAAGCGATCGTGCCGGCGCTCAGCAGAGACTTGGAAGCCATCGCTTTGCCCACGCGACCGATCGTCCCGTTCGTCCAGACCGTGCACGATCGGATCTCCATCGAGATCATGCGCGGCTGTCCCTGGCAATGCCGCTTTTGTCAGAGCACGGCGATCAAGCGACCATTGCGTATCCGATCGGTCAGCACGATCGTCGAGGCGGCGTTGGAGAGCTATCGCAACACGGGCTTCAACGAGATTTCCTTGTTGTCGCTTTCCAGCAGCGATTATCCGCACTTCGAGGAACTGGTGGTCGAGTTGAGACGCGTTTTCAACCCGCTGGGCGTCAGCATCTCGGTTCCCAGCCTGCGGGTGAACGAACAACTGCGAACGCTGGCAGCCTTGATCGGAAACGACCGCCGAGCGGGTTTGACGTTGGCTCCGGAAGTGGCGCGCGACGACATGCGGGAACAGATCCGTAAGAAGATCAAGAACGACGACCTGTACGAGGGCTGCCGCAACGCGTTCCGGCAGAACTACCAACGCGTGAAGTTGTATTTCATGTGCGGCTTGCCCGGCGAGCGGCCGGTGGATCTGGACGGGATCGTCGAGATGGCCGAGACGATCGCGCAGATCGGACGCGAAGAGCGTGGACGTCCGGCTCAGGTAACGGCCAGCGTTTCCAACTTTATTCCAAAAGCGCACACGCCTTACCAATGGAACGCCATGCAGCGCCGCGAGTATTTCTGTTGGGCGCACGACTATCTGCGGGCGCTGCGACAGGTACGCTCGGTAACCGTCAAGTGCCATGACATCGAGACCAGCCTGTTGGAGGGGGTGCTGAGCCGGGGCGATCGCCGCGTGGGCGACGCGATCCGATTGGCCTGGCAGCGGGGAGCCCGGCTGGATAGCTGGCGAGAGCATTTCCAGCCCGAACGTTGGTGGACGTCCCTGGACGACTCGCAAATCGATCACCAGCGGCTGCTGCACGAGCCGTATTCGCTGGACGACCGATTGCCTTGGGATCATGTCCACGTCAAGTATGGTCGGACCTTCTTGGAAAAAGAGCAGACTCGATCCGTTGTCCAATTGGATTCGATGGCCGTTGCAAGATGATCGACTCGGCCGGTGGTGAAAACGCCGAAAGGAGATGAAACGGGTGTCCGAATTATCGAAAGAACCGACCGAAACCACGGAACCTTCCGGGATCGGTTTGGGGGATTTCCAGCAGTTGATCCGCCAGATGTATCTGGAAAAAGACGTCGCTCGCGGCGTCGACGGGACGTTCATGTGGCTGATGGAGGAGGTCGGCGAACTGGCCGGCGCCTTGCGGCATGGCTCGATGGAAGACAAGATGGAAGAATTCGCTGACGTGCTGGCCTGGCTGACCACCATCGCCAACGTGGTCGGCGTGGATCTCAGCCAGGCGGTCACCCGCAAATACGGATCCGGATGCCCGGGGTGCGGGCACTTGGTCTGTAGTTGCTGCCTGAATGAAAAACCCTAACGAACAGCCTTTATCATCCCCTTGAATTCATGATGCGAAACCAACCAGATCTGCGATTCCTGATCCTCGCCATCGTGGCGATTACTGCGGTGAGGACGGGAGAGTCGATCGCGGCCGCAGAAGATTCCAGAATCCAGATCGAATCGGTGGATATCGGATTCGCTGGAGTGTACAAAGTCGGCCATTGGGCGCCCGTCTGGATCACCATCCGCGGTGTCGCCGAACCGGTGGATCTACGAGTGGAACTGGTGACGGTCGATGGCGACGGCGTGCAGATCACCTACCGGGACGATCGCGAGCTGTGGTGGTATTCGACGGGGCAGGGTCAGCGACGTTTGCTACAGTACATCAAGACCGGCCGTACCACGGCCCCCTTGACGGTGCGTATCGTCAGCGACGGCCGCGTGTTGGCCGAACGCAGGTTTTCCCCTCGCGATTTGCCCCCCCCAAGCCGCTCGACGCAGCAATTGATCCTGGTGCTCGGCCCGTCCATCGGCGAAACGGAGGCCGTGCGACGCCGCTTGAGGGACCAGGCCGATCAGGTCAGCATCGCGCAAGTGGCCGAGGCCACCGACCTGCCTCGGCGCTGGCAAGGCTACGCGGCCGTCAATACCGCCATCGTCGCGACCAGCGAGACCAGTGTGTTGGAGCTTATGGACAACGAACAATTCCAGGCCTTCCAGAAGTGGTTGGCTCTGGGCGGCCGATTGGTGTTCTGTGTCGGGCAGCGCGGCGACGATGTTCTTGCCCCCGGCAGCCGATTCGCGGGCATGGCGCCCGGGACATTGCTCGAAGTCAGTCCGCAACGGACCACCAGCGGCCTGGAGGATTTCGCCAGTGCGACCGAACGGCTGGATACCGCCGGCGGCCAGCGGATTCGCCGATTCGCGGTGCCGATGACCGTGCTGAGCGATGTTCGCGGAGTGGTGGAAAGCAGCGAGATCGGTGGTCCGACCGGACAGGTGCCGACGATTGTGCGCCACCCGTATGGATTGGGCCAAGTCACCTTCCTGGCCTTCGATCCCGATCTGGCGCCGTTCGATCAGTGGCAAGGGCGACCTTCGCTGGTGGCGCGCGTCTTGCAAAGCGGATTCGCTCGGCGCGGGCAAATGGACGAAGAATCGGAGATCCGTCAACTCACCCATTGGGGCTACGACGATCTGATCGGCCAGTTTCGCGCGGCACTCGATCAATTCGTCGGGGTCGTCCGAGTCGACTTTTCCTGGGTGGTCGGCCTGATCGTCATCTACGTGCTGCTGATCGGCCCCGTCGATTATTACGTGCTCAAGCGATTTCAGCGGTGGCACTGGACCTGGCTCACGTTTCCGGCCGCCGTGCTGGGATTCGCCTTGCTGGCCGTGCTTCTGTCTCGAATGACCTCCGGCGATCGCATCCACATCAATCACGTGGATCTGGTCGACGTCGATGTCCAACGCTCGCTGGTCCAAGGCACAAGCTGGCTGCATCTGTACAGCCCGACCAGCCAAACGTTCCACTCACAGTTGGACGTCCATCCCGGCTTGCCCGAACGTGGGAAAGGAAGCAACGACCAACTGTTCACGTGGCAAGGGTTGCCCGGTGACGGGCTGGGTGGTTTGAATACCCGAGCCACCGAGGCGCTTTTCGCTCAAGGCTACGTGCTTCGCCAATTCTCCGACGATCAAGGCCGCCATCGAAGCGAAATGGCCGGTCTGCCCGTCCAGGTCTCCTCCAGCAAAGCGCTGAACGCCCGATGGTCCATGGAAGCCCAGTTACCCGATACGGGAGCTTTGACCGTCGATCCGAACGGACTGCTGAGCGGCCGGCTGGTCAATCCGCTGGAGGTCGAGTTGCACGATTGCCAGGTGCTGTATCGCAATTGGTCCTATCCGTTGACCGGAACGATCGAGCCGGGCGCAACCGTCTCGTTCGAAGGGCTGCGCCCCAGGAATTTGGAATGGCGGTTGACGCGACGACAAGTAGTCGAGACTCGCGAAATCGGTACGCCTTGGGATCAAGCGTCATGGGACGTGCCGCGCATCCTGGAGATCCTGATGTTCTACCAGGCGGCCGGGGGACGACGCTACACCGGCCTGACTCATCGCTACCAACCGTACCTGGATCTGAGCGAGCATTTACGCACGGGGCAAGCGATCCTTGTCGGTCGATCAGCTCGACCGGCGACCACCCTGCTGCGCGACGGCCAATCCCAAGCGGAGCTGACCGACCGGCAGTGGACGTTCTACCGCATCGTCTACCCCGTCGAGTGAATCAACGTTTTCTCGCTTGACGGCGCAAGAGCACAAGGGGGGGACTACGCTCTGTCAAAAAAGCGGCAGACCCTTTGAAGCGCACGCGGAAAAATCGGGAAAAAAGCACCCGGCCAGATATTTTTTCGTGGAATACGGCGGAAGGGGGCGGGAGTCGTTTCCGGGTACCCCGCTTCCCATGTGGTCAATCGTTGGCCGAAATCGACTCCCGACCCCGTTACGTCCCGCCATGCAAGGCTACGTTGATTGACAAAAGACTTCTGGCCCGGTGCTTACGGTGTACGCGGAGAGGGGCAGCCCCCCTTTTCTGACACAGCCTAGCCCAGGTACTCGGGACCGCGGCCGAAAGGGGCGGTCAATCGTTCGATTTCGCGGCGAGCTGATTGGACCAATTCTCGGTTCGCGCCGACCACCTCCCAGCGAGCCAATCCATCCTCGCTTTGCGATACCCGCTGACAGATCTGCAACCAATCGTTGGCCAATTGAGTCTGGGTGTTGACGTCGAAGGGCAAGCCACGCCGCAGCAGTGTGGCGGCCAGTTCCATTCCGTTCTTCATGCGAGACATCGAGCGAAATCCTTGCGATTCAAAGAATTCTCGGACGGCCTGTAACGCCTCGGATCGCTGGCCATCGGTCGGGAATTTGTAACCCCACTCACGCTCGCGCACCGTCATCCGCTGAATCTCCAGCAACCGTTGGATTCGCGGCCGATCCTCCAGCCAAACCCTCGCGGCCAGCAACGCAACGTACAAGGTGTTTTCGGTACAGTAACGTTGGCCGTCCGCGAAAAAAGCCTGGTAGAAGTGAGCCGACTCTTCGACCGCGCCCAATCGCTTCGATTCGTCCAGCAATGCCTGCTTGATCTGGGAATGGCCGTTTCGGACCACGTCGACCGTCACGCCCGCTTGAGCCATTTGAATCACCGCCAGCGGATTGGACTTCAGATCCGCGAAGACTTTCCAATCGTCGCCCGGGAAATGCTGCAGAATCTCAGGTAGCAGCGCGGCATAGACAAAGCTGGAGGAGAGATAAGACCCGTCGCCGTCGTAGAAATCGATTCGATCGCCATCGCCATCGAAGAAACAAGCCAGATCGAAATCGCCGGCAGCCAATTGTTCCAAACCGGGCCGGATCACGTCCGGCTTGACAGGATTGGGATCGCCCAACGGAAATCGGCCGTCGGCCGTGAAATGAACCGGCGTCAGGTCGGCTCCGGTGCGAGCAAACCCCAGCATCATCTCACGGCCTGCCGCGCCAAAGACATAGTCCTGCAGGATGCGAACGCCCTTCAAGCCGCCCGGGCTTACATCGGCCAGCCACATGCTGGCGTCGATGTAATCTGCCAGCAGATCGATCGAGCGGACACGGCCTTGAGTCGAACTGCGATGCGAACGGCCCTGTTGGTACAATTGTTGGATCTCCAGCAAACCGCCCGCGACGCCGATGCCCTCCGCGATCGGCTGAACCCCCGGCCCCACAATCTTCCGGCCAGTATCACCCGCCGGATTGTGAGACGCCCCCAAGAAGACTCCTGCGGCCCGAGGATGCCGCATCGCAGCGTAGTAGAAGTACGGCGTCGAGCTGACCCCCGGCAGGTAAAGAACGTCCAGCCCTGCGGCTCGATAGGCTTCGGCCGCGATCGTCAGATAGCCCGGTCCGGTCAGACGAGCATCATGGGCGACCAGCACGCTGTCCGTATCGACGATCTCGCGGAAATACAACGCCTCGGCATCCGCCAAACGCCTCGCCAACAGCGTCGGCAATCGCACCGCCGGCGTGCGAATATCGTAAGCTCGGAACATGGACAGATTCAGATCATCTTGCATGGCTCGAACGCATTCACCTGAATGGTGTTGGTTGCTTCTCGATAAGACATGCCCCCTCGATACCAGAACGAACCGTCAACAGCAAGACACCCTTCGCTATCTGGCGCCCTACGTGCACCGCGTCGCGATCAGCAACAAACCCGCTGCTCTTGCGTTTCTCTAATCCGACGGTATCAATAAATCAACCAGCACCGCTAGCACAGCAGCCAAGGCGCAGACTGCACTGATCGCATAATCACCGCGGACATGACCAGATTCGCTGGATATTGTTAAGCCTCACCCGAAAAAGTTTCCTCTCGCAATGGCGACCTGATGCGCAAATCAAAACCGACTGATCTACGGTCTTCCGGTCTTCCGCTCGAACGAATACTGCTATTGAGTCATACGGAGCATAAGACTAAGCTCTGTCAGAAAACCGGTCCGGGCGAATTTTCGACAAATTGATCGGCAGCCCGCCTTTCGAGTCGACCACAACCTCAGTCGCCGTTCCTCATGTTCGGAGGGCAGCGTGAGTCCATCGCCTGCTTAAAGGGTTGCCGGAGTGAAACGCATCTGCCGACGGAACGGACGGCCGGCGATCGACGTCGGGCACGGACCATGTCCAAGATTGCGGCAGGGTTGTACCACCATTTCGACATCGCGATTGCTACGGACGTCGACGAGTTCATCGTGGTGGACCCGAATCTGACGCTCGATCTCCGTGAGTTCTTGATATCCCGAAAGCTGCCTGCTTCGTTGTCTGCCTTGGGCCTGGACGTGGGGCAGCATTTGAAGTGCGAAGAGCCGCTGGATACGAGGCGACAGTTTTTGGCCCAACGGCAGTTTGCCCACGTGTCGTCACGATACACGAAACCCTGCATCACCACCCGACCGCTCGTCTGGGGATCCGGCATGCATCGCATCAAAGGTGGAAACTTTCACATCGATCCGAACCTGTACCTGTTTCACTTCGGGATGATCGATTACGGACTGGCCACCGGAAGGACTTTGGATCGCGACAGGCTGGACGCCGGGTGGGAAGGGCATCTGTCCAGGCGAGAAAAGTTGTTCGAAATCATCACGCAATCAGCACCATACGATGGTGACGACTACTTTCCCAAGGCACGGAGATACCAAACCTGGCACCGGCCTTTCTATGCGTGGAACAAACCGGGCATGATCCCGGGCAATCCGGTGATCAGAATCCCGGAACGGTTTCGTCATCTGCTATAGAACCGTTGGTCTTTATCTTGGTGGTCGACCGTCGGTTTTCACATGCTAAACGCGCACCGATTCTTGCCACTCGACGAGAAGTATCGGACCTATTGGGATGTTTTCGTCGATGAGGGCCAAGGGCTGCCTAGCACCAAACGGTTCGAACGTTGGCTTTGTACTTGGGCAGAAAGTTCTTGCAGCCGTTGCTACCCCCACCTTTAGTCCATCCGCACAGCCCTCCGCAGCTCGGCTCGGACTCTATGCGTAGGTTCTATACCGATTCCGCATCCGGCGGCCTTTCCCAGCCACCAAAACGATCGTAAACAACGGGGCAGACGCCGTCATCGTTTTGGGCCTCCCAAAAAAAACAGTCGCCACTTGGGCAAACCCGTCCCAGGGTGCAGACGAGCCCATTTTTTTGGGGGGACATTGACATATCTGACGAGCCATTCCCATAATCCGGCGTTCACAACGAAATGCGCTTCCGTTTGCGAGACACAAGAGAAATGTGTGGGCGCAATGCTGGCAGCCATGTTTTTTCGTTTTTCTTTCGAAATCTCTGAAAGACTTTCGTCCGGGCGGGAGAATCATTTGACGGAGGGCGAAGATGGACGATCCGCAATCGACTCGTGGGAGTTTATTGATCCGCTTAAGCGACCACGAGGACAGGCGAGCTTGGATCGATTTCGTGGATCTCTATTCTCCGGTCGTCTACGGATTTGCCCGTCGCCAGGGGCTACAGGATGCTGACGCGGCCGATTTGGTGCAAGAAGTCTTACGTTCGGTCAGCCGGTCGCTGTGCGGCTACGATCCCCAGAAAGGCAAGTTTCGCAGTTGGCTGATGGCCATCGCGCGGCATCGGCTCTGCGAGTTTCGGACTCGACGAGATCGGCAGGTACTTGGCAGTGGCGACACGGGGGTACTCGAACAAATCGAGCAGGCCTCGGCTATGGACGGTGTGGAACAGGTTTGGGAGCACGAGTATCGGCAGAACATGTTTCGAGTGGCCGTTGACCGTATTCGCCACGAATTCGAGGCTTCGACGTGGCAGGCCTTTTGGTTGACTTCGATCGAAGGCAAGAAGACGGACGAAGTAGCCCGGTCCTTGGGGATTTCCCACGGCGCTGTGTATATCGCCCGCTCCAGGGTACTCGCTCGCTTGAAAAAGCAGATCCAAACCTTGGAAGATTGAATCCAGAAACAGCAGAAACCAGGTTGACACTTGGAAGTTCTAGGGTCGGAGGATTGCAGGAGACCTGATGATGGCCGAATCACCCGAATGTTTAACGGCGGTTGAGCTGCAGGCGTTGGTCGACGGCAATCTGCCGATCTCGCGGCAGACGTTGGCAGAATCCCACTTGGAATCGTGCGAGGCATGTCGTCGGAACCTGGAAGCGATGGCGGATCAGGGACGATTGATTCCACCTCAGATCGCTGCCGCTGCTTCGGCCACTCGCTCGATGGCGTTGGAAGACGCGATGCAAAAGCTGAAGAGCGACACGGATGATCCGGAAGAGACACTTGTGACCGACTCGCACAGTCCCTCCTGGTTACCCACGCTGGGCTCGTCGGATGATCCGCGTTCGCTTGGCCGGTTAGGCAACTACGAGATCCTGGAAGTAATCGGTCGTGGCGGGATGGGGACGGTTTTCAATGCCCGCGACCAGCGGCTTGACCGGCTGGTCGCCGTCAAGGTGCTGAATCCCGACCTGGCCGCCAGCGGGCCGGCTCGTCAGCGTTTTTTGCAAGAAGCCCGCTCGGCCGCTGCGGTGACCCACGATCACGTCGTCACGATCCATGCAGTGGACGAGGCGGGCGGAGCGCCGTTTTTGGTGATGGAGTACATTCTGGGCGTCTCGCTGGCCGACCGTATCCAGCGCAGCGGGCATCTGCGTGTCGAGGAGATCCTGCGGATCGGCATGCAAGCCGCTTCGGGGCTGGCCGCCGCCCACGCTCAGGGTATCGTCCACCGCGACATCAAGCCCGCGAATATTCTGTTGGAGAACGGCATCGAACGGGTAAAGCTCTCCGATTTCGGTTTGGCTCGCGTGATCCACGAGGCACAAATGACCAACAGCGGCGCGGTGGCCGGCACGCCCGAATACATGTCGCCCGAGCAAGCGTGCGGCGAACCGGTCGACCACCGCAGCGACCTGTTCAGTCTCGGTTCTGTGATGTACGCCATGTGCGTCGGCCGCTCGCCCTTCCGAGCCGACACCGCTCAAGGCGCCATGCACCGAGTCCGCGAGCACACCGCCCGCCCGATCCAAGAAACCAACCCCGACATCCCCGACTGGCTGGTTGTCATCATCAACCGCCTGCTCGAAAAAAAGCCCGAAAATCGCTACCAATCTGCGGAAGAACTGGCCGAGGTGCTGGGAGGGTACCTGGCCCACGTACAACAGCCGTCAAGGGCAAAACTTCCTAGCCCTGTCGTGCCTCGTAATCTCTTCGAACGTTCAGTCCGACGAATCGCACCGACGTTGAATCTCCCATCGTGGTTGATGACACTATCATGCGTGCTGCTTTTCCTCGTCATTCCCATCACCATGTGGATAAACTTTCAATCCAGTCGCAAACTAAGTCCTTATCTGGGCCAGAACGGTTCACCAACTGATCACCGCGAAAATCCGCCGACTAACCCTCGTGCGCAAGCTGGCAAGCTAAAGTTAAACATTCCCATCAAAGGCGTCGCGGTAAGTTTAGGTACGGGAATTCAATCACGATCCTTCCGTACGTCGGTTGAGATTGAAGACCTCTCAGGCATTGTTGACGTAGAGGTTTTAAATCTTTCTACACAGCAAGTGCTTTCGCGCGGTTCCATACGGCTTGACGATCACTCGCCTCGACACCTCGACGTCGCAGATGATTGTAATATTTATCATCCAATTGATCCACAACAGATGGCGGTGGCCGAACTGCCTACTCCCTTAGGTCCAGTCACATTCGCGAGTGCCCTGTCGAATAATCTGTATGCCGCGACCGTTACCGACGACAATCTGATAAACATCTGGACACTAACAGACTCGGTTTCTGCGAAGCTTTGTTCTCTTTCCGGACATTCAGATATGACGACGTCCCTAACCTTTTCGCCCATGCATAATCTCGTCGCATCTGCAAGTAAGCGGGGGCCAATTAGGCTATGGAGTTACGAAACTAAGCGCGAGCATCGCCAAATTCTTCCTGGTGATTCGGAATGTCGATCAGTAGCGATATCTCCCGATGGCACAGAACTTGTGGCAGGCTTCTCGAACGGGACAATTCGATTCTGGAATGTTGAGACTGGAGAACAAATCGGTGGAAGCCTTACCCATGGGTCCGACGTACTCTCAATTGCTTTTTCAGCAGACGGTTTGATTCTTGCTACTGCCGGCTCGGACGGATCAATCATGCTCTGGGATGTGCCCGAAAGGCACACGTTGCGCATCATTTTGGGACATTCTGCCGCAATCGATGCTCTAACATTCTCTCCCAACGCCGAGACGTTGGCCTCAGTCAGTCGAGATACAACAATCAAGCTCTGGGATGTCCCATCTGGTCAGATGCTGGCAAGTTGCGTAACTCGCGGCCCATTGCATTGTATGAGCATCAGCACTGACGGTCGATTATTGGCTGCAGCTGGAACAGACCAGCAGGTTCGAATTTGGGAGGTCTCACCAGACAATGAACTTTCGCTACGACACGAGTTTCATGCACACTGGAGCACGATCACAGCGATGACATTCGACTCGGCGGGAAGAAAACTACTGACGACCAGTACCGATAATTCCATAAAACTTTGGGATATCGAAGAGCTTGAAATCAAAGAAGATCTGCTAGCCCCGCAGCCGATGACAACATTTGCCTCTTATCGCAAACGAACTGGCAATGTGGGAGCATGGAACATGGGCTCAGGTGCTTCGATCGTTTTTTCAACCACGGGAGATCGACTAGCAG
>SKKK01000413.1 GCA_007121535.1 Planctomycetaceae bacterium
CGGTGCGTTTGGAACCGGCGGCTAGCGCCGTGCCGCTCACCGGTTTCTAACGTTCATCATCCAGGAGAGACTCCATGACCAACCACCGTATCCTCCGTGCAATGTCGATCCTGGCCGTCGCCGTCCTGACGGCGCAGATGCCCTGTGCTGCCATGGACAAGCTGACGGCAGGCTGGCGACACACGGTCATGATCGAAAGCGACAGGACGGCCCTCGCCTGGGGCGATGGAAGCTACGGGCAACTGGGCGGTGGGCATTGGGATACCAGTCCGGTCCCTGTCCCGGTCGTGGGGCCTGACGGTACCGGACGGCTGACCGGGCTGGTCGCCGTGAGTGCCGGGCAACACCACACGTTGGCACTGGATGGAGATGGACGCGTCTGGGCATGGGGCAACAACACGTTCGGGCAACTGGGGGATGGGCGATGGGGCCTCGATGCCCACAGCCCGATCCCGAGACCGGTGCTCGGCCCGGAAGGCCACGGTTTCCTGGAAAACGTCGTCTCGGTTGCCGCCGGATGGGATCATTCCGTGGCCCTGCTGGCCGATGGAACGGTTTGGGCCTGGGGCAGTCGATGCCAGGGTCAATTGGGTGACGGCCGTCGCGATTCCAACAGTTGGAGCACCGTACCCACTGCGGTCGCTGGTGCGATCGATGCCCCATTCCTCGACCGAATCGTCGCCGTGGCCTGCGGTGCGTTTCACACCCTGGCGCTGCGCGATGACGGTACCCTGCGGGCCTGGGGCGCCAACGACGAAGGCCAGTTGGGACGCGGCGCGATGGCTCGCCGAATGCATCGCCTGAGCATGCAAGTACCTTGGACTCCACCGCGACAGGGAAGCTGGTCCATCGCGCTGGGCTACACGTACAGCGACCCCAGCCACCGCGACGTGGCCGATCGTCTGAAGCTGATCGACGAGTTTGATGGTGCCCTGCTGGAGGTGGTCGCAGAAGAAGCAGATTCAACCGCGCGAACGGCCACGACCAAGCGGCACGCGGATCACGTGCGGATGCAAGCCACCATCGGTTACCCTGCCCAGGCTCGATTGGGAACACCGATGATGTTGGATCTGCAAGAAATTCTGGTCGGCCAGAACCTGCGAGATGACGATTACGCCGAGCAGATTCATCTGTTGCTGACCCATCGACCTTCGGGCGAACGGGTACGGATCGATCTCGGGAATGGCCTGGACCTTTCTTTGGCGCGCCCCGCACCGGTGATTGCACCTGATGGCGATGGCTGGTTGAAAGACATTCAACAGGTGGCAGGTGGCGAATACCATTCGGTCGCGCTGCGCCAGGATGGCACGGTATGGGCCTGGGGATACAATGCCACCGGCCAATTGGGAAACGGTTCGCGAACCGCAACCGCGATTCCCGTGCAAATGGCAGGCGTTTCTCGTGGGCAAGAGTTCGTGGAAGACATCGTCGCCGTGGCGGCGGGCTACGAGTCCACCTATGTGTTGGACCGAACCGGAGCCGCCTGGGCCTGCGGTTGGAACGTCTACGGTCAATTGGGCGCCGACGAACCCGCGCATAGCGCCGGCGGCTATCCAACGCTACGACAAGTTCGTCAAGAGAACGGCAACGGCGCCGTCGTCCAGGACTTGGCGACGATCGCGGCGGGCGCCTATCATGCCGTGGCGCGACAGACCAACGGACAACTGTTCGTATGGGGGCACAACGGGTTCGGACAATTGGGCGATGGAACGGTTCGGGACCGAGCATCGGCCGTTCAAGCCGCTGCGTTGGAACCCGGTTTCCGACCGCCGCCCCCTCGTCCTTCGACAAACGCCGCCCCGCCGGCGCCCGAGGTCGCTTTACATTTGGTCGATGTCGATCCCGAGTCGACCGTACGGAACGTGCGGCAACACGGAGCCAAGGGAGATGGCGTCCACCTGGACCAACGTCCGATTCAAGAGGCCATCGATGCCGTCCATCAAGCAGGCGGCGGCACCGTGCTGCTGGCCTCGGGAACCTATCGAACCGGCACGCTATTCCTTCGCAGCCACGTTCGCCTGCATCTGGAATCGGGGGCGACCATCCTGGGAAGCACCAATCGTCAACACTATCAGACCGATCGGGCTCGTCCCGGGGTGATCGTCGCCCAGGGGCTTGAAAACATCGCCATCACCGGGGCCGGCGTTATCGACGGCCAGGGCCATTTCTGCCCGAATCGAGGTTGGCGACACCGCATCTTCAGCTTCTACGATTGCAAGGGCGTCACCATCGAAGGCATTACCACCAAGAACGCGGGCTCTTGGACCCAGCACTACGTGAACTGTCACAACCTGGTCATTCGCGGCGTGACAGTCAACAGCGTTCGGCCTCGACGAAACAACGACGGCATCGATCTATCCGGATGTCAGGACGTGCTGATCGAAGGATGCCTCGTCGCCTCGGAAGATGACGCGATCGTCATCAAGAGCCAATCTGCGGATCTGGTCAATCGAAACATCCGCGTCATCAACAACACGGTGTACACCTTGTGCAATGGTTTCAAACTGGGCACGGAAACGCGCGGCGACTTCGAGGATATCGTTTGCGAGGATCTTCGAGCGTTCGGCGGATCGACGCTTGCCGTCTGGTCGGTCGATGGATCGCGAGTGCGTCGAGTTCGCATCGAGAATGTCCGTGCCGCCGATTCGCGTTTCCCCCTGGGTATCCGCTTGGGGGCTCGCCTTCGAGAATCCTATTTCTCCGAAGGCGAAGAACGCGTACCGGGAATTTTGGAAGACGTCGTCATGCGCGATATCGAGATCGTGATGCGGGAACGATCCTTTCGTGACGTGCTGTTGGATCACGGCATCGAGAACGCTCAGGTGGCGCACCAGCTTTGGATCCGGCCCGCAGAAACCAGCTTCATTTCCGGACTGCCCGACCACCCCGTGCGGAATGTGCTGCTGGAAGACGTAAGCATCTCTTACCCGGGCGGTGGTACTGCCGACGAAGCCGACATCCAGGTCCCCCAACGCCCGACCGCTTACCCCAACGCCGGCATGTTCGGGCGTCTGCCCGCCTGGGGTTTGTATCTGCGCGATGCCGAAGCCATCGTCACGCGACGCCTCCAGCTTTCCTTGCAGGCTCCCGACGAAAGGCCCCCCATCCTTGTCGAGCCGAGCGCAAGCCTCGAGAAGACCCCGTAGGATTCCAGCAGGTTCGAAGACGACCGAATTCTTACAAGTGTCCGAGCGGTTCAAGTCGGGCGGCATTCGCGTGGTGGACGTACCCAAAGTCGCCAATTTCGCCGTCGATCTGCCCGACGCAGCCGTGGCGATCCAAGCATCGGGAACGTTCGGTTCGCGTCAGGAGGAAGCTCAACGACTGGGCCGCATCCTCCGTCCGAAATCGGGCCACAATCAAGCTCACTTCTACACCCTGGTCAGCGGCGACACCGTCGAACAAGAATTCGCCCTCCGCCGGGAATTGTTTCTGTGCGAGCTAGGCTACACCTACAACATCCTCGACGCACCTAACGACGACTGTAGATCAACCTGCAGATACTCTCTCACCAGACTCGTCGCCACTCCCCACTGCTGCATCAATATCGTAGATCGGTAAGAGCTCCCTGATTTTGTCAAGCGATGCTGTCAACTCGTCAAGTCGTTCTCTAATCCTAGGAGCATCGGACAGATCAAGTTGGCCGGCCTCAGCCAGCGATTTGCTGCTATCCAGAAGGACAGCGAGAATATCTGCAAGCGCAGCAACTACATAGGCCAAGTCATCCCAAGCAAACGACGAATCGAGAAGCATTCGATTCCTTTGGTTCATGAAGCCGATACGAACACTTGGAAGTAGCTTTGGAGGCGATCCGCACCATGTGAAAATCGGTGATATTGAGCTGATGACGTTCATTGAGTCCACAAGAGGATGCTTATGTGTACTCTTGCCCATCGGAGCGATGGCTTCAAGCACTGCATCGGATGCGAAAAGATCGGGAAGGTGTGTCTCAATCAGTTGCTTTGCCTCATCAAGTAATGAGCGGCTCTCGTCCGTGACTCTCGACCTAATAACGGCAAACTGAGAACCGGTAAGCACATAGGCTAACCTTAGGATCGGCTTGGGAATTGCACTTGATACCTCATCTGAAATATCGCACTTCGCGGCCGCCTTGCTATACTCTTCAAGCCTTTTCGACTCTTCCGCTTTAAAGAGGACCATGAGGTCATGGTCGAGTTCTTGGTCGCCAGTGCTAAAAAACTGCCTTGACATTCTGTGTTCCTCATGGTTGTCCATGTGGTCTTAGGCGAGTGTAGGTGGGACTAACCTGAAGGCTCGAAGTATATATATCCCTTTTCTTCGGTGGATTGCACCTGTCTTCAGGGCGATAGCTGCTTGGGCTTCCTGCATCATAAAAACCAACGGAAGCGGGATCAAAACCCTGGATCAAGTCCATCTTACGGGATAGGGTGGCGGGGCTCGATAAGAGTGGTTCTTTGATCAGTGAGCTATAAAAAGAGGTCCTGTCCCAACGTTCGAGCTGTCCTGCTGATTCCTGGGAGAAAGACCGGGATTGAACCGCTCTTCGAAGGGCTTGAGAGAGTCGCGTACCTTGATCGAAGTCAGCAGAAGACCAACGTAGCCAATTCCGCGACCATTCACGGCGGTTCAACTCGGCGATCACCTTGTTCGCGTATGGCTGCTTATCAAGCCAATGAAGAACGCGATGGATGACTCCGACCCCATGTTTACGCGAAGCCCGACGCATTAGGAAGGCCGAGTCGACCGGCCATTCTCGCCGGACCTGGTTATCCCAAAGAAATTGGAGGTATTGCTCGACTGTCGACGATAGGGGCACGATGGTCAAAAGAGCGTTGAAGGCATAGGCGGCCACTGGCGGGTGATTTCTTAGAATCTGCTCCCACATCGGAATGCGATCCGCCGTTTGGTCATAACCCATGGCGGCGCGGACTGCTGGAGGCAGGAATCCCGGTGAAATACTATCCGAGTCATATAAAACCAAATCCAAGAGCGCGTATACCAGCCCCTTCAATTCCGGGGGTGAAGCAACGTCAACCGTTCCGCATAGATGGACTGCGACTGCCTGCCAATCTCGTTCCGTGGTCTTGCCCGGGCACAACAGGGCTTCCTGAAGCAATACGTAAACTTCCTTCCAGGCCTCGATGACAGCCTGTCGAGTCTTCGGTGAAAGATCTGGACTCCGAAGCAACTGGATTACCAGATCTTCGGGCGGCTCGCCTGTGTAGCTGCTTCCCACGGGAGCAGCGTCATCGCCAAGCAAGCGATCGCGCGCCAACCGCCGGACCTCCCGCTCGGAGAGGCCTTCGATACGTTCGAGCGCCTGTTGAATCGTGATCATGAAATTCGCCTCATTTCCCAACGGCTCGGTACAACCGTACAGCCGCGATGGACCGCTTCGGGCAGGCCCATTTCCCTTGGGGCGGTTATCGGCTTGGTCATCCCCATCTCGGCCGAACAGTCCTCGATTACATCAAACTCCGGATGCCCCATCGCATCCAAGCTTCGCGGCACGTGTATCGTTCGACCCACCTGTTCCCTATGATACGCTACGACAACGCATCTGCCCATGTCTGAGGCCGCTTCCGACCAGCCCAGACGATCGAGAAGACCGGCGAAATCGTCAAAAAGCGGCTCAACCCGCTCAAAGTCCGTAACCCACACAACATCGATTTGGTTGCCAAGTTTAATTGGGCCGTCATACTCGTCCGTAAGGCTCTGGAGGTCTTCGTCAGGCAGCGAATCTACGAACTCCTTGTGATTCACGCCTGTGGCGGTCAGTGTTTCCTCTGGCAAACGGTATCTCAGGTCGGATATGCACTCCACACGAAACAATCGAACAAAGACGCCGTCCGGAACAAATGGACCTTTGCATACGAAGACGTCGGGATCGGCCTTAATGACATCAAAAGCGAAACATTCGGCACCGCGAGCGTCTCTGGGGACACCTTTTCTCGACAGCCTCTTGAAAAACTCGACAGTCACCTCTTCGTCCAGGCAGTCATCCCGGATCATGTTGTCAAGGATCCGATGCTATCGGTCGCTGGACTCCATCTTCGCTTTCCATGCCGAGCAAGGCGGTGGTACCATCATCGACGAAATCTCGCATCGTTAAGGGGACTGAACTCTTTATCCATCATCTACCCTACAGTTTACGCTGCGTGTGCGGCCAAAACAACCCGGCGAGGCCATGGCTCATTGATATCGCCGTGGCTAAGGTCCTTTTGATCCACAACCCTTACAAACTCCATCCGGTGCGGTAGGGGCGGGTGAGTAGGTCGTTGGCGGAGGGGTCGTTGGTGATGCGCAAATTCGGACCGTCCCATTCGATGGGCTGGCGGGCTCGGAGCGCGACGTTGCCTAACATGCAGGTTTCGGTCAATACGCCGGCATGGTCGACGAAGTTGGAACCGGGCGGCGGGCCGCCGCGGCAGGCGTCGACCCATTCCTTCAAGTGCCCCGGCGAACGCTCCAGGATACGCGGGGGACGTCCGTAGTCTTGCATCTTGGTTTCCGGAATCAGCCGATGGCCCATCAGGGTGCCGGAGTCGCCGTAATAGATGACGTCGGACATCCGCCGGCCCGGTTCCAGATCGCGGGGGACCTGTGGTTGCAGTCCACCGTCATACCAGGTCAAGGTGACGGGCGGCATGTCACCACGCGCCGGAAAGTCGAAGCGGGCGATGACGCCCAGCGGATAGATTTCCGCATCCAGCTTCGTAGAACTGGCCTCGATTCGAGTCGGATGCTTCAGCTTCAGTGCCTTGAACACCGTCGACAGCTTGTGGCACCCCAGATCACCCAACAGTCCCGTGCCGAAATCCCACCAGTTGCGCCAGACCCACGGATGGTAGGCCGGATGATAAGGTCGTTCGGCAGCCGGGCCCAGCCACAGATCCCAATCCAATCCCTCGGGGGTCGGGGGCGTGTCGATCGGTCGCCCTTCCCAAGTGGGCCAGTCCCAAAAGCGAGCCGGGCACCAGACTCGAACCTCGTGAACGCCGCCGATGGCTCCGTCGGCGATCATTTCGCAGGTCAACCGAGCCTCCTCGGTCGCTTGTCCCTGGTTGCCCATCTGAGTCGCCACACCGGCCTCTCGCGCCGCCTCGGCCAAGCGACGAGCCTCGGAGACGGACCAAGTCAACGGTTTCTCGCAAAAGACGTGCTTCGTCTGCTTCAATGCCGCCATGGCGATGACGGCGTGCGTGTGATCGGGCGTGGCGATCATCACGGCATCGACGTCCTCGTCCTGCAAAAGCTGGCGGTAATCGCTGTAAGCTCGGCAACCTTGCCAGGTACCCGAGTCGCTGACGCGCCCGTAATGCTCTTCCACCGCGCGCTGCGCCGGCTCGCGGCCGGCCACCTGCTGGGCTCGGCCCTGTGCCCAATTCCACGAGATATATCCACCTCGCTCGCGTTCCACGTCGCAGACGGCGACGACCTGGATCTCAGGGAACTGCATCAAAGCCTGGACGTTCTGCAAGCCTTGTCCGCCCGTGCCGATCGCCGCCAGGGTGATCTTGTCGCTTGGCGCGATGTGCCCGGATCCTCCCAGCACGTGCCGCGGCACCCGGGAGCAAACGGCCGCAGCCGCCACGCCCAGAAAGTCGCGACGTGTCACCCAACGGCCGGGTCGCTCGGATGGCTGCAAGTGTCGATTCGGATGGCTCATCGGTGTTTCTCCTTCGCGGTTTAGAAAGCGGCGTTACTTTCGGGGGTCTTTCCAGTTCTCGGGGCGGAAGTGGCGCGAGTAGGCGCCGTAATCGTTGAACCATAACCGTTTGGCCCAGCGATAGGCCCAGCTCTTTTCGGGGATCGTCACGTCCGGGTTGTACTGCGAGGTGTGGGCCTGCATGGACTGGAGTTCGCCAAAGACGGTCTGGCGAGCCGTACTGTCGTGCGCCTGATGCCGTTCGGCCAACTCCAGCAGCAGATCGGGGCGTTCCAACAAAATGCAGCCTCGGGTGTACGTCGCGGCCAGTTCGCGGAAATCGCGAAGGAACTCGGAATCGTTCAGCACCTGGCGCAAGGGACGTTCGTCGTGGATGCTGTCCTTGGCGATTTGGATCACCGGACACGGCTCGATGTCGCCCCAAGGGCTGACATGATGCGTGAATCCCGTGGCGGCGGGACACAGGGCGCCGCCCAGTCCGTCATGATACGCATCGACGATAATGATCGGCTTCTTGGCTCGCATCTCCACAACGAACTGGCGTGCCTCGCGCTGCTGGTCCAACGTCAGCGCCAGATCGGGACGCGGCATCGGGCCGCTGGGGCGATAGATGTGAAACCAAGCGTAGGTGACGCCCATCTGTATCAAACGGTCCAACCACGCTTCGCTCAGCAGATCCAGGTTCGTCTGGCACAAACTGGTGCAGACGCCGGTCAGCAGTTTGTGTTTCAGGCAATTCTCCAATCCGCGAATCGTGCGGTCCCAGACCTGATTGCCGCCGCGGCGGTCGTCGCTGACGATCTCGTTGCCTTCCACGCTGATCAACGGCGTGACATTGCCCATGCGCCTCATTTCGCCGGCCATCTGTTCGGTGATGAAGTGGCCGTTGGTGAAGATCTGGAAATAGCAGTCGGGATACTCGGCCAGCACCGGCAGCAGATCGCCGTGCATCAGCGGTTCCCCGCCCAGGATGCCGAAGAAGGAATTCCCCATCGCTCGGGCTTCGTTCAGCATCCGGCGCATGGCGTCGGCGTCGATCTTGGCCTGTTTGGCCGTC
Organism: Planctomycetaceae bacterium; assembly: GCA_007121535.1. Classification (GTDB taxonomy): domain Bacteria; phylum Planctomycetota; class Planctomycetia; order Pirellulales; family Pirellulaceae; genus SKKK01. The sequence continues at coordinate 8,709 of SKKK01000413.1, forward strand.
ACGTCCGCCCAGCAGCCCTGGCAGCGGAGGTTGCAGCTATTGGTGACCGAAATGTAGAGAAACGGCGGAAAGAACTCGCCTCGCTTCAAACGCTTTTTGTGTTTCCGGATGGAACGGACGCCTTTGAACCCTGCGTTCCAAGCCAACTTCCATAGCAGGCGTTTATCGAATTCGAACAGGACGCGTTTGGTAAACCGTAGATACATGCTCGATCGTTCATCCTCGAAATTGCCGCAATACCAATTCGGCGACGTCGCGGTCTGTCAGCGGGGCGTCGGGCAGCACATTCGCCGACGATGCCAAGATCACGCCGCGTTGAGCGTCGCTTTGGACCGGGGCGCCGTGCGAGCCTTGGACCAGCGTCGCGTCCACTGGGATGCTGCGGGTCGCGAAGTCCAGAAACATCTCCACAGGATCGTACCCCGGTTTGCGATGAATGTCGACGGTCCTGGCGAAACCGGGCGCACGCGTATCGTCCAGCCACCAGTAGTAGGCCTGCCAACTGTTGATCGTCGACACCAGGATCACTTCCCCGCTGCGCGGATGGTCCAGCCCGTAGCGAGCGCGGTCGTCGCCGATCAACACCTGCTCGATACCATCGGCGTCGCGGAACAAGTCAGCGACTTGAGCCACCACGTCGGCGCGAGCGTCTTGGACAAAGACGTGCGAGAACTGATGATCGACCAACGACCAGGCCAAACTGTTCTCTAAGTCCAGGTGCTCGCCGTCCTCTTGCTCTCGGACGTGCAGCAGTCCTGCCTGGCGCAGCATGCGGTTCGGGTAGGTCACGTGATCCACGGGAACGATGACATATTCCGAAGCCGCCATCCAGATCGGTCGGTGCGGCGCGTAGGCTGCGGCCAATCCGTCGAACAACTGTTCCAGGATCTGGTCCAATTGACCCAACGCTTCGATCGCCGCCGGGGTGTCCGGGCCCACTTTCTGAGCGGCATAGTCGAGGTGCGGCAGGTAGATGTAGAAAAAATTCGGTTGGAACCGCTTCGCCGCTTCGATCGCCGATTGGACGATCCAGGCGGATGACGATATGTTGGCCAACGGTCCCCAGAAGTGCTTCAATGGGAAGTGCCCCAAGCGGTCGCGGAGCTGTCCGTACAGCTCGACCGGTTTCGTATAACACCACAGGTCTTCGGTGCCGTCCGGATTGTGAATCGGTGCGGGCATGCAAACATAATCGGCGCCGCAGCCTTTGCTGAGCATGGGAAACCAGACGGCGGACGTGATGGACTCATCCTGCTGGTGCAGTCGATCCCAGATCTGAGGCGCCGTGATTTTTTCGTTCCATGCCGTCCACATTTCGACTTGCCGCGCGTCCCGCCAATAAAATCCATTGGCGACGACGCCGTGTTCGGCGGGTGTCACGCCAGTCAGCAAATTGGACTGGACTGGCCAGGTAACGCAGGGGAAACTGGCACTAAGCGACGTTTGGCCGCCGTCGGTCATGCATGCGGACAACCGCGGCATGTGCGTCAGGTCCTGAACTCGCAACCCGGGAATCGAAAGAAAGACAACGTAGCGATCCATAATGGTATCTCCGTTAGTGTATACTGAGGGCGTTTCGGGCAGGGTCAAGATCCGCGTCGAACCGAGCGGTCACGCTTCTGCGTGGTAAGCTGCGTAGCCTTTCCCACAGCAAAGGAATGCTGATCTCCAAGGAAAACGACTCGCGTCCCCGGCTGGCCATTCTTGCAACCATCACGCCATTAATTCATCCCAGCTCGACACCATCACCAATCGCTCGGTCAGATCTTCGAGCCGGTCGATATTTCGAATCCCCTCGATCTGCTGCCGAATAGACTCGTCTACCTCCCCAAACCGTACCCGCCCCAGCCGGAGGATCACGCGGTGGAGTTCCCGCATACGGCCAAGTCTTTCCCCTTCTTCGCGTCCTTCCTCCAAGATCGCCTGATAGGTCACTGATTCTCGCATGGCTATCGATACTCCATGAAAAAGCTGTCCTTCAATCCAAGCGTCTCCGGCAACTTGCCCAAAACGGCCAACGGCGCCGTCGCCAGCGAAGTGTGGAGCAACTGATCGGCAGGGATTTCCCACAGCCGGATAATCTCGAACCCGAAATCCATTTTACCACGTTGCGGGCGAGCGGCATATTGCACACGGCCCAGCATATTGGGGTGCTCGGCCTGCGGCCTAAGTAACAGCACGCAACTATGCACCGGTACCTCGTACTTGCGATGCAACAGGACATTGTACGCTAGACGGCCTGTGTCGGCGGCCCGTCGAACCAGGAAACGAAATCCGCCGGACCTATTGCGGCCAGATCCTTGATTGTCGCGTCGTACGGTTTCGACACTCGCATTTCTCCCGTGAGCCTATGACAAGTGAGTGGCTCCGATCGATGGGCACTGTTAGTTAACGCCAGTCCGCTGGGGCACCGGTGGCTAGCGCCAGTCCGCTCATTTTGTCGATCTTGACCGCAATCATTCGGTGGCGGAAGAACTGCGGACTCGGTCTTCGGCCAAGAACAGCACACAGCCGCAGCTCTTGCAGTACACGAGTCGGGACAGGTACAGTTCGTTCATGGTCTGCGACGACAACGTCGTATGGCAGGTGCCGCACGTTTCGCCTTCGACCTGAGCCAAAGCATCCGGGCCATGGCTGCGGACCAGACGTTGGTACTCGCGCCGGAAGTCAGACGGCAGGCCTCGTTCGACTGCGTGCAGTTCCTCGGTCACTCGATCCCGTTCCGACTGAAGGCCATCGCTCTGTTGTTCGACGCGCTGCGCGGTCTTTTCGTACTCCCGCCGTGCTCGATCTCGCAGTTGTTCGGTCTGTTGGATGTCCAGCGTCAATTGGTCCAGCCGTTCCATCTTGTCCAGGATTTCGTCTTCCAGAACGGCATTGGCCTGACGCTCGGCGGCGATCTGGTCCTTCAGCAGCTTGAACTCGGTGTTCGTCTTGCACTCGTTCAACTTGCGCTCGAGTTCGACCAGTTTGGCTTCCCGCTGCTTCAGTTGCACCTGCTGGTCGTCCGATTGCATGCGCATGGTCTTCCAGGCGTTCTTCAGCGACGCGACTTGTTCTTCCGTCTTCGCCACCGCATTTTTTCCCGCGGCCACTTGCCGCGGCCCTCGCGACATGCGATCGTTCAAGTCGGCGATCTGCTGAATGATTCTCCGCAAACGGCGGAGCTTGTCCGAGGTGATCGTGCTCATAGGCGGCTCCTTGAGTGAAAAGATGGCATGCGAAAACAAAAAAAAGCCGCTGGTCTGCCAACCAGCGGCTTGGGCGAACAGGCAATAGCGCGTTGCGTCATGCGACGGGGCGGAGGAATCCCGACAGTTGCTGGCTGCGCACCGGATGCTGCAGCTTGCGGACGGCCTTGGCCTCGATCTGCCGTACCCGTTCGCGGGTGACTTTGAAGATCCTGCCCACCTCTTCCAGCGTGTAGGTGTATCCGTCGCCCAACCCGTACCGCAACCGGATGATCTCGCGCTCGCGGTACGTGAGCGTCTTGAGCAGGGCTTCGATTTTCTGCCGGAGGATACCATTATTCGCGTTGCGTGCCGGGTTGTCCGATTCGACGTCCTCGATCAATTCTCCAAAAGCACAGTCTTCGCCATCGCCTACCGGACGGTCCAGACTGACCGGATGACGCCCGATGTCCAGAACTCGTTGCACCTCTTCCAGGTCGAGTCCCGCACGGATCGCCACCTCTTCTGTTGTCGGCTCTCGACGCAATTCTTGCAAGAGCCTCTTTTGGATATTTCTCAATTTGGACAAAACGTCGATCATGTGGACCGGGATGCGGATGGTCCGAGCCTGGTCGGCGATGGCCCGCGTGATCGCTTGCCGAATCCACCAGGTTGCGTAGGTGGAAAACTTGAAGCCCCGCCGATACTCGAACTTGTCCACCGCTCGCATCAGCCCCGTGTTGCCTTCCTGGATCAAATCCAGAAAGCTGAGCCCCCGATTTCGGTACTTCTTGGCGATCGAGACGACCAGACGCAGATTTCCGCTGGACAACTGCCGCTTCACCTCTTCATACTCGGCGTGTTGTTTGCGGATCGTTTCCACCCGATTCTTCAAGCTGGTAGGGCTTTCCTGAGTCAAACGCATCAACTCGCGAAGCTCCATCCGCAGTTCCGCACACTTGACCACCTCCGCAGGATTGTGGCGGATTTCATCCAGTTGACACCTGATCTGCTTCATTTGATCCGACAAATCGGCCATTTGCTGGACCAGCGGCAGGACGCGTCGCGTTCGCAGGCTGAGTTCTTCCACCAATTGCAGGCACTTCCGCCGGCGGCGAAGGAACGACACGCGTGCATCGGCTTTGATCTCGGGACTGGTCGAGCGGCGGATCTGCCGATCGAAATCCCGCCGATTGGCCTCCAGCAGGTGGTTCAAGGTGTTCAGGTTATGCGGCATACGAGCCTGAATCTGCTCTTTGGTCAACCGCTCGGTCAACGAGACTTTGATCGTACGGTCAAACGGCAATTGTCCCTGATGCACCTTGCTGAGCGTATCGACGGTCGCGCGCAGGGCAAAGTCGCAGGTCAGCACGCTGCGACGAAATCGTTTGCGGGTGATTTCGATCTTTTTCGCCAAGGCGACTTCCTCTTCGCGCGACAGCAGCGGGACGGAGGCCATCTGGCTCAGATACATACGGATGGGGTCGTCGGTCAGTTTGGGCAGATCGCTTGCGGCCAATGGCAACGGATCTTCTTCTTCGACCTGTTCCAGTTCCTCGGCGGTGGGGCCCACCAGAAAGTCATCGTCGCTGGGTTTTGCCGGCGGTTGATCGACCAGCTCGATGCCCTTTTCTTCGATAGCGGACAGCAGATTGTCCAGTTTTTCGGGATGAATGCCCTCGTCCGGCAGATAGCGATTCACCTCGTCGTACGTCAAATAACCTTGCGATTTTCCTGTGGCGATCAAAACCTGCAGGTCTTTGTCGAAATGTTCCACGATACTTCTCCTGCGCGTACTTGCGCTGTTGGGGACGGTCGAAGCATCGCGTGGCGGCTGGGTCTCAGTGCCACGGGACGATTCACGCGTCCTGCCCTTCCTTGGGTCCAGAAATACCACGTCGCGATCGCTCTTGAGCGATCAGCATCTGTAAAGCGTCCAATTCCTCCTGTTCGTTAAGTTTCTTTTCGTGCAATGCGGCCGCCATGTGCTGACGGCTCCTCTTTTCCCTGAAGTAGCGGTAGTCTTCGATCAGCCCCTGGAGTCTCTGCCGGGCATCCTCTTGTGCCTCCGGCGCTTTAGCTTGGGCTCGTTCGTCTACCTCTACCCAGATGTTCTTCATGGCCGGATCTTCCAGCGCGGTCAATACGTTGCCGAAGTCCGGGTTGCGTTGTTCGTCGTGCAGCCAATGGATCGTGTGAAAGATGGTGCGGGCGGGCGGCGAGTGGAGTTGTCCGAGGTCGATGGCCGAAATGGCATCCGGTACGTATTCGGGGTGCAGGACCAGGATTTCCAGCAGTTCGATATCCCGCGGGTCGATGTCGCGGACGTGTGGGGCCGGCGCCGCAGGCTTCTGGTCGGGTTTTGCCGCCGTCCGCTGGCCGGATCGTGTTGACGATCGTCGCCGCAGTTCGCTCAACCGAGTGCGTAGCTGGGCGTCGGCCACCGAGAAGTGGCGAGCCAAACGTGCCAGCATCTGTTGTTCCCGCAAGCGAGTTTGTCCCGCGATCTCGATGCGCCCCTGCGGTGCTCGCGCCATCGTGCCCAGGATCTCTTCCAACGCGCGGTTTGCGCCGTGAATGTCTTTGACCAGGTCGATGCCTTGCGTTGCGATCCGCACCTTGTGTTCCAGCGCGTCGACCGCACCGTCCAGCATTCCACGAAAGGCATCGCCGCCCTGCTGTAAGAGAAAATCGCAGGGATCCAGCGCGGCGGGCAACGTAAGGATTCGCAAATCGACCTGGGCGGCGATGAACAATTCCAAGATTTCGTTCGTGCGCCGTTGTCCCGCCTCGTCGCCGTCCAGCACCAGCGTGATCCGATCGGCGAATCGTTTGAGCAAGCGAATGTGGTTTTCGCCCAGGGCGGTTCCCAGCACGGCGACTACGTTGGCGAGCCCGACCTGATGGGCCATGATCGTGTCGGTGTACCCTTCGACGACGACGATCTCCTGCTGCTTGGCCAGGGCATGTCGAGCCAGATTCAGACCGTACAGGTGTTCGTTCTTCAAGAACAGCAGCGTATCAGGCGAGTTGACGTACTTGGCGGCCTTCGGATCGGTGCTGCCCGGCAGAATCCGTCCGCCGAACGCGATCGTGCGGTCCTGGACGTCGCGGATCGGGAACAGCAGACGCCCGCGAAATCGGTCGTAGTACCTGCCGCTGGATTCCGAACGTCCGCACAATCCGGCTGCCACCAGCACCTGCGGCGAAAACCGGCCATCTGCCCGATTCAACAGCCAAGTCCAATCCTCCGGTGAAAACCCCAGTTGGAACCGTTGGATACTGTCCTTGGTAATGCCTCGCTGATCGAGGTAATCCCGAGCAGCCTGGGCGACGGGATCGTGCAACAGGCAGCGGTGAAATTGTTCTTCTGCCCAACGATCGGCTTGGTACAAGGTACGTCGGTCTCGTGGGCTTCCGGGTTCGGCTCGCTGCGGTGCGGGGCCGGGTGCGGCGATGCCGGCTTTTTCTGCCAGCATCTCCAACGCTTCGCGAAACCCGATCCGCTCGTGCTGCATCACGAAACTGAACGCATCGCCGCCCACGTCGCAGACCCAACACTTCCAGGATTGACGGCGCGGATTCACTTGCAGACTGGGACGGGTGTCATCATGCCAGGGACACAAGGCCACGTAGCCGCTGCCTTGACGCTTGAGCTGCAAAAAGCTGCCGACCAGTTCGACGATGTCCGTCGCCTGACGTACCTGCTCTTTGAAATCCTGGTCTTGAAATGATGCGAAGGACACCGTAAAGTCCTGTGTCGCTGAGCCTGCCTGACGGGGAGAGCAGGGCATCGGCCGGAGTGTCACTTCCCTGAAACTATCTCCTTGCCGCCGGTTCCGGGTCAACCAGCAGTGAAGTGCTATCCATAGCACGTCCGCAGATTCTACCACACACCGCCATACGGTCAACCCAAACTTTTCGGTTTCACGGTCGATGCAAGACCATTTTCTTCCAAGCGCCAGCACCGACAGCAACACTGGCGGTTCCGTCCAGCGGGCCATTCAAGCGATCGGTCCTGATGGATCGGGTGCCGCCGCTTCGGCAGCGGAGGAGCTTTCTACCACCAAGCGGTGCTCCCGATACAGTTCCAAAGCGGTCAACGCCTCGGGGTACAGGTCGGGATGCCACTCCCGAAGATGGGTCTCCAAAAACCGCGCCGGGTCCCCATCGATGGCGTGCAGAGCGGTGAAGTAAAGATCCTGAGTCGGATAATCGCAAGCCACCAGGGCGCGTCGCAACGGTTCGATAAACGACTCGATCGCCTCGGCAGCCGCCGGGCCGTAGCGGCAGAGCGTCAGCACGGCGGTCTGAGCGACCCGAGTATCATCGCCACCCATCAAGATCCGTAACAGGTCGAAGAACGTATAGCCCCGCGATCCCTCGCGGTCCAACGGGACTTGTAGATTCCCCAAAGCCGTGGCGGCACAACAGCAAACCTGCTGGTGGGAACTGTCCAGCAGCCGAAGCAATTCGTCCGTGATCTCGGGCTGGTCGATCCCGATCTTGCCGACCAATCGCGCCGCTTCGCTCTGCAACACGCGGCTGGACGACCGCAGACACGTGGCGATTGCGTCCAACGCCGATGAGGCCTCAGGTCCCTGCTGCTCCAGAGCCCATAATGATGCCAAGCGAACGGAATCGCCGCCGTGAATCAGATCGGCGGCCAACGAAGCAGTGCTGGAAGCCACGCGCAACTGGCCATGAGTCTCGTGGTCGAAAACGCATTCACCGCGTCGATCCAGGTACCGACGGCCGCGCTGAAAGGTGTCGGCCGCATCCTCGCCCAACCACGAAGCCCACGCCGGTTGACGTTCGCCGCGAGCCGTCGCCAAGATGGCCATGGCATACCCGAACATGCGCGCCGGCAGTTTTTGCCGGGCGCGAATCTGCCACCCGGACCCTACCCCATTGCCCCCGTTTCGCTGCTTGACCGCACTGTTGGCGCCGAAGATCCCCATTCCCAGAAAGACAGATGCCAGATCCGCGAGCCAGCCCAAATCCGCTTCATCCCTGCTGCAGATGCCCTCGCGCAGCAACCGGTCCAACGCCGCATAATGGGCCAAGACACCGATCAGACTCTCCAAGTCCTCCTGCCAGAATCGAGCCAAACGCACCGTGGCCGTCTGGTCGCCAATGTATTCATCCCTGCCGTTGACCAGAGATTCCGCCGGTGCCAGTTCCAATTGCAATCGTTCGCGGTTGGCGCCCATGTACTGACAAACCGTCGTCATCAAGCGTTGGGTATCGATCGGCTGGTCTCCGTCCGGCAAATCGAAAAACGCGCTGGTCGGCAGGATCACCGCCGCTTCGCGCAATCGCTGCCAGCCCCAATGTTCCACCAAACGGCTCAAGTTCACCTCGGTCCATACCTTTTCCTTCAGATCCACAGGACACGTCGGTTTGAGCCATCCAAACATCGAAAAACTACACCTCCAAGTGCGTTGTCTAGGCGAAAAATGCGGATTGTGAGCGGCACGGCGCTAGCCGCCGTTTCTGGACGCCAACGGCGGCTAGCGCCGTGCCGCTCACTCATCGCGACCCAAA